>JBKHCX010000161.1:0-5552 GCA_046541615.1 Puniceicoccaceae bacterium | reverse complement strand
GCGCATCCCCACCGTAGCCTGGGGCACCGCCCCAGGAGACTCCCGCCCCCCGCGATCGCAGGCTGAAGGCCTGCCCCAATATAATCGGTGCCGGCCGATACTACCGGGGGCGGATGCAGGGCCGATTGTCGTCCCGGAGCCTCGCCATCCCGACACGACCCCGCGATCGATCACAATCCGCCCCGCGACAGTTCCATCGTCAGGACCGCCCGGGCCGCCAGGTCGCGGGCGAGCGCCGGCTTGCTCTGGTCGAGCGGGTCGGTGAAGGCGGTTTCCGGATCGGAGTAAACGGCCATGTTTCCCGTGAGAGCTTCGTCGGCGAGAATGACTTCGCCGGTCTCCGGGTTCTCCAGGGTGAGCACCGCCGAGAGGGCGATTCTCGAGGAAATGGCCTGCCCGCTGTCGCTCTCGAGAAAGGCGACCGGGCTTTCCCGGAAATCCGTCAGGCGGACGTAGGCCGTCATGTCGGCGTCGTCGGCCCGGTCCGCCAGGCGCAGGTAGGGACTCCCCATGACCGCTCGGCGCAGCTCGTTTTGAAAGATCGCGGCCATGCCCGAGATGTAGGCCTCGTTCTGCACGGGGCGCAGGAACACGGAGGCCGGGGTGGGATCGGGCAGTCCGCCCGTCCGGTAGCCCGCGCAACCCCCGAGCAGGAGCACCGCCGCCAGCAGGACAGGCGGGGCACGGAACCAGCGGAGGGCGCAGGTTCGCCCGCTCAGCGCTCCCGGTGGTGGATTCCCGTCCTCAGGCATCAGGCGCCCTCCCGCATTCCCGGGGTCTGCCCCATGTCTTCGATGTCGATCTCGCGCCAGCGCTCCTCGAAGAACCGGCGGACCGCCGCCGGGATGTCATCGGTCTTCGGCTTGATCTTGAAGGTGGGCGGAGAGAGCCCTCTATCGATGCGTTCCAGGCGCTGCCGGGCGATGTCGGCCGCCTCGGTCTCGGGGGCGACCGTGATCGTCTCGTTGTAGAAGGCCGTCGCGGCTTTCTCGTCGTGCCGGTTCACGTAGTAGAATTCGGCGAGGATCAGTTTGCTCTGGGCGTAGATTTCGCTGACCCGGCGCAGACCCTCCTCGGCCTCGGCGACGTATTGGCTGCGCGGGAAAAGGATCAGGAAGTCCTGGTAGTAGTTGATCGCCTCAAGCGTCGAGCCCTGGTCGTACTCGGGCCCCTGGATCAGGCTGGCGAAGATCTGGGCCATCGCGAAATAGGCGTCGGGAGTCAGGAGGCTGCGCGGATAGAGGGTGATCAGGCGGTCGAGGGCGTCGATGGCGAGTTCTTCGTCGTTCTCCTTCTGGGAGACGAGGGCGATGTTCATGAGCGAGAGGGGGGCGTAGTCGCTGTAGGGGGCGTTCTTGATCACCACCTCGAAATACTCGATCGCCTTGCTGCTCTTCCCGAACTCGAAAAGCGATCCGGTCGATCCGCTCATGTAGCGGGTGGCGATCTCAAACTGGTTGGCGATCACCGCGTCGAAGCGCTCGTAGCCGGGATAGCGGTTCGCGATCTTCTGGAAGTGCTCGAAGGCGGATCCCAGGGCGCCCTGCTCCATTTCGATCTCGCCGCTCAGGAAGAGGGCGTCCGCAGCGAAGGGCGTGTTCGAGTATTCCAGAAGAATGGTGCGCAGGGCCTTGAGCGCGGATTTGGTCCGGCCCTCCTCGCGCAGGTCGAGGGCGCGGGAGTAGATCCGGTCGGCCGCCTCCAGTTCCTGTTCCGTCGGAACCGAGTAGTCCACGTTGGCGTCGGTGCGGAACCAGTCCAGGATGGCGTGGGACGGAACCGGCAGGAGGACGGCGAAAAAAAGGAGGAAGGTCGCGGACTTCATGATTCGGGCGAATGCCATTTCATCAGAGTCGAGCCCCATGTCAAACCCGCTCCGAAGGCGATCATCAACACGTATTCGCCTTCGCCGATCCGCCCGGAACGGATCGCTTCGTCGAGGGCGAGGGGAACCGACGCCGCCGAGGTGTTGCCGTAGTTCTGGACGTTGTTGGGGAAGATTTCGAGGGGGAGCTTCAGGTGGGAGGCGACGCTCTCGATGATCCGGATGTTGGCCTGGTGCGGAATCACGCACCCGACGTCCTCGATCCGCACGCCGCATTGGTCGAGGATGTCCCGGGCGCCCTTCACCATCGCCCGCACGGCCAGCTTGAACACCTCGCGCCCGTTCATCTTCAGAAAGTGCTGCCGCGCTTCGATCGAGGCGGGCGAGGCCGGGACCCGCGAACCGCCCCCCGGCATGTGGATCAGGGGGGCGCTGCCGCCGTCGGCTCCGAGACGCACCCCGAGCAGCTCGCCGCCGCCCCGCCGGTCGTCGCGCGAGAGGACGACCGCCCCGGCCCCGTCCCCGAAGAGCACGCACGTGCCCCGGTCCTCCCAGTCGATGATCGAGCTGAGCTTTTCCGAGCCGACCAGGAGCACGTTCCGGTAGAGCGGATTGGCGTGCAGCATGCCCCGGGCGACCTCGAGACCGTAAACGAAGCCCGAGCAGGCGGCGTCCACGTCGAAGGCCGGAATGGGGCCGAGGCCGAGCGCCTTCTGCACCAGGCATCCCGTCGAGGGAAAGAGCATGTCCGGGGTGAGGGTCGCGATGATCAGGGCGTCGATCTCATCGGGACCCACGCCGGCCATCTCCATCGCCCGCAGGCCCGCCTTCACCGCCATGTGGCTGGTCGCCTCGTCCTCGCCGGCGATCCGGCGCTCGCGGATTCCGGTGCGGGTCACGATCCATTCGTCCGTCGTATCGACGATCTTCGAGATATCCTCGTTCGTAAGAACCTTTTCCGGCGCGTAGGAACCGGTTCCCCGCACGATTGTTGCAGCACCCTGATTCGACATAAACAGCGCAGTGTGACGCCGGTTTCAGGAAGTGGCCACTTCTTTTTCGGCCGAAGAAGCGGCCGGCGGCGTTTCGTCCGAAAGAATGCGGAGGCTTTCTTCGATTTCCGCGCGGATGTGCTCGGTCATGTCGTCGTGGAGGGCGTTCGCGGCGATCCGGAGGGCGCCCGCGATGGAGTGCCGGTCCGAGGAGCCGTGGGCCTTCAGCACCGGCGCGCGCAGACCCAGAAGCGGCGCGCCCCCGTATTGCGCCGGGTCCAGCTCGCGCTTGATCTCGCGGTAGGCGCCGATCGAGAGAAACGCACCCGCCTTGCGCAGCCAGTTGGCCGAAAGCTCGTCCTTGAGATAGCCCCCCAGCATCTTGAAGAGCGATTCGCAGACCTTCAGGACGATGTTGCCCGTGAAGCCGTCGCAGACGACCACGTCCACATGATCTTCGAAAACCTGGAACCCTTCGATCAGACCGGCGTATTCGATCACCGGCCCGAGGCGCTTGAGCCGCAGGTGGGAATCGTGTATCCGGCTGCTGCCCTTGCCCTCTTCCGTCCCGATCGTGAGCAACCCCACCCTCGGGCGGTCCTTGCGCAGGGCGACCTTCGCGTAGTTCGATCCGAGGATGGCGTTCTGCACCATCTGGTGGGGGGTCGGCTCGGGGTTCGCCCCCGCGTCGAGCAGGATGAAACGGCTCCGCCGGGTGGGAATGATCGTCGCCAGGGCGGGCCGCTCCACCCCGTCGAGCGGCCGGATGCGCAGTGTCCCGCCCGCCATCAGGCTGCCGGTGTTGCCGCAGCTCAGCAACGCGCGCGCCCGGCCGTCCCGGACGAGCCCCAGTGCCTGGACCATCGAGGAGTCCGGCTTCTTGCGGATGCTCTGCAGCGGCTTTTCGTCCATGCCGATCACGTCGGAGGCGTGGTGCACGTCGATCGCCCCGTTCCCGGAGATGCCCGCCGTGCGCAGGGCGGGGAAGAGCACGTTCTCGTCGCCGACGAGGATCAACTGGTCGATGTTTGCCGCGAAATCCGCGCCCGCCAGAGCGATCGCCAACCCGTGGGCGATCTCCTCCGGACCCCTGTCGCCGCCCATCGCATCGACCGCGATCGCCCGCGTTGTCCCTACGGCGAACATGTCTGCGGAATCACCCCCGGCGGCAGGGCGCCGCGGCTCAAACCTCTTCGTCAATCACCTGCCGACCCCGGTACATACCGTTCGACGGGTTGACCCGGTGCGGCAGAAAAGCACTGCCATCGGTGCTATCGGTTGCGAGAAGCGGTGCCTTGTAGCGGTTCGCCCCCCGGCGGTTGCGGCTTCTCTGTTTGGACTGTTTGCGTTTGGGCTGTCCCATGGTGTTCGACGGATGGTTCTCGTTGAGGAAAAACAGGGAAGCAAGACCGCAAAAGGGGAGGTTGTCAAGGTTTCGATTCAGGGAAATGAAAAGCCCGGCGCCGTCGGGCGCCGGGCTGGCGGATTCCGCGGTGCCGGACTCTCCGGCGGGGTTACTCCACGGTGATCGCGCGCGGCCTGCTCTCCTCGGCCAGCGGAAGCTTCACCGTCAGAACGCCGTCGTCCGACTGGGCTTCGATCTTCTCCGAATCGACATCGACGTTCAGATGGAGCTGCAGCCGGTAGTCTCCCACCGGCAGTTCCTCGTGAACGACCTTCGCGTTTTCGGGACGCACCTCCGCGCGGCGGCCGGTGACCAGCAACTGGTCCTTTTCGATCGTGACCTCCGCCTGCTTCTTCGGCACCCCCGGCAGGAAGACCTTCAGCTCGTAGGCTTCCTTGCCGGCGGTGACCTCGTAGCGCGGACGCCGCCAGTTTTCCTTGCGGGCCTCCGCGGGAGGCCGGGATTCGGTTCGGGTGATTTCGTCTGTCATGATGGTTTCTCCTTTTTTTCCGGTGACTGGTTTCTCTTCGGACGGGGCCGCCTCAGGCGACCTTGATCGCCTTCGGCTTGCGGACCTCCTTCTTCGGAAGGTGGATCGACAGGATGCCGTCCTCCAGACGCGCCTTCACCTTCTCGGCATCGACGTCGTCCCCGACCGTGATCCTGCGGGCGAGCGCCATCTCCTTGCGGCCGGACTCCGAATCCTCGCTCCGGGTCGCGCGGATTTCGAGAACAGCGTTCTCCATCTCGACCGAGACATCCTTCTTGCTGACTCCGGGCAGCTCGGCGCGGACCTCGTAGGAATCGTCCGTCGCGTAGAGATTGACCGGAATCTGCCGGGTCCCGAGCGCGTCCGTGAAGTTGTTGCGGAAGCCCCGGGTGAATTGGTCGAGCAGGGCGTCCAGCCCCGCGAACGGATCCTGATAGGGTGAATCGTACTTGAATAGTGTCATGTGTCTTTCCTCCTTTTTGATGGGTTGTTGGTTGCGGTTGATTAAATAACCACCTGCCGGAGTGCATGAAGAATGCCAGGAGCGTCGGATGCGTAAGGCATTGAAGAAAAGCAACCTAGGAATACCAAAGGAGGCCGCGCAAGAGACGAAATGTCCCTATTTCCCGGAACAAATCCATCCTCCGGGTAATTTTGGCACTCCTCCTCCCGGTTTCTTCCGCCTCCGGGGGGCGCTTCCGGATTCTCCTCCGGATCCGGTTTTTGCTTCCGGACAACAAAAAAGTTGACGCCCTCACATTTGTTTCCGGACCACAAAAGGGTTGACACGCGCTGGGACCGGATATGCCGGTCTTCGAGTCGCGCCGTCAATTGTTCCCG
>JBKHCX010000160.1:0-5574 GCA_046541615.1 Puniceicoccaceae bacterium | reverse complement strand
CACAGAAGTCTCTGTGGCCGGACCGTCTTCGGCGACCCCGATTCCGTTGCCCGGGGTTCTTGAAGCGGATACGTAAAGTGGAATGCTCAGGTTCCCCTCTCTTTCTCGAATTTTTCGACCGGGACAAGCCGGGCAAATCCAGGCTCGTCCTCGCCCGACCGGTAAGTGGCGACGATCCGTCCGATGCGGGAGGGGGTGAGAAAGCATCCGTGGATAAATGCCGGATCGCCTGTTCCGGCGGATGATCGGGCCCGGCCGGTGGATTTTCGGGTCTTCTCCGAAAATCCGCTCGTCACGGGGGGCGACCCTCTTCTAAATGGGGACGATGGACACCAACTCGATTCAGAAACAACAGGAAGCCGAGATGCGGAAGGCGCTCGAGCACACTCTCGCCGAGTTCAACTCGCTCCATACCGGCAAGGCCTCGCCGGCGATGGTCGAGGGGGTCGTGGTGGATGTGACCGCCTACGGCTCCTCGATGCCGCTGCGGGACATCGCCGCGATCACCACCCCCGACGCGCGGACGATCCAGATCCAGCCCTGGGACAAGACGGTCATGAAGGATGTGGAAAAGGCGCTGCAGAAAGCGAACACCGGCATCAACCCGGTCGTTGACGGCGCGCTGATCCGCATGAACATCCCCGAGCTGAGCAAGGAGCGCCGCCAGGAACTCGTCAAGGTCGCGCACAAGCACGCCGAGGACGGGCGGATCAGCGTCCGGCAGGCCCGCCGGAACGCGATGGACGCCCTGAAGGCTTCGGAGAAGGAGGAGAGCCTTTCCGAAGACGACGTGAAGCGGGTCGAGAAGGAGATCCAGAAAACGACCGACGAGTTCGTGGAGAAAATCAACACGGCTCTCGCCCACAAGGAGGAGGAGCTGCTCCGCATCTGAGCCTCGACCCGATGGCCGAGGAATTCCTTTCCCGCACCTTCCGCCGGATCGTCGTCAAGCTGGGGACCGGCATCCTCACGGACGGGGAGGGTGGTGTTGACCGGACGCGGATCTCGGCGATCTGCCGCGAGATCGACGCCGCCCGCGCGCGCGGAGCGGACGTCTGCGTGGTGAGTTCCGGCGCGGTCGGACTCGGCATGAAGCGGCTCGGATTCGCCCGGCGGCCGGTCGATCTGCCGACCCTGCAGGCCTGCGCGGCCGTGGGCCAGAGCATCCTGACCCAGACCTGGCAGGAGTGCATGGATCCTTTCGGCCATACCGTCGCCCAGATTCTCCTGACCCGGGAGGACCTCCGGAGCCGCCGCCGCCATGTCGGCGTGAAAGACAACTTCGAGCGTCTCCTGGCGATGGGGGTGGTGCCCGTGGTCAACGAGAACGATTGCGTGAGCACCCGCGAGATCCGCTTCGGCGACAACGACGTCCTCAGCGCCCTGGTCGCCTCCCTGATCAAGGCGGACCTGCTTTTCATCCTCTCGACCGCGCCGGGGCTTTTGAATCTCGACACCGGCGAGCGGATTCCCCTGGTCGATACGATCACCCCCGAGATCGAGGCCATGGCCCGCGGGACGGACAGCCCCACGGCCGTCGGCGGCATGATCACGAAAATCGAGGCCGCCCGGATCGCGAGCCGTTCCGGCTGCGGGGTGGTCATCGGCAGCGGGAGCGATCCGCGGCTGCTCGACCGGTTCGAGGGCGGCGATGTCGCCGGCACCCTTTTTCTGCCCGGGTCCGTGAGTCTGACCTCCCGCCAGCGCTGGCTCGCATTTTTCGACCGGCCGGGCGGGTGGATCCGGGTGGACCGGGGCGCCGAGCGGGCGGTCCGCGACGACGGCCGGAGCCTCCTCGCGAAAGGGGTTCTCGACTGCGGGGAGGAGTTTCCGGCGGGAATCCTGGTCGAGATCCGGAGCGAGGACGGCGTACCCTTCGCCCGGGGGGTGTCCGCGTATTCGGCCGCCGAGCTGCGGGAGGCGGCGGGCAAGGGCTCCCGGGATCTGGAGCAGTCCCACCCCGGGCGAAGGCACCACGAGGTGGTCCACCGAAGCGAACTGGTTCTTCTGGGGTCGGACGCGGAGGCGGGGGGTGGATCGTGAACCCCCTTTTCCGGCAGGTTATTTTTGATCTGGACGGCACGTTGATCGACCATTTCGAGGCCATCCACGAGGCCTACCGCTTCGCCCAGAACCGTCTCGGGCTCGCTCCCGCCTCGCTGGATAAGGTCCGGCGGACGGTCGGCGGTTCCGTGCCGGTCACGATGCGGCGGCTGGTCGGGCCGGAGGCGGCGCAGGAGACCATCGACGAGGCGCTGGAGCTTTTCGACCAGCGGTTCGGGGAGATCATGCTCGAGCGGGTTTCCGTTCTGCCCGGCGTGCCGGGTGTGCTCGAGCGCCTGCGGGAGGAAGACATGCCGATGGCCGTCTTCACCAACAAGAAGGGCGCGCACGCGCGGGCGGTCCTGGCCCACCTCGGACTGGACGGATTTTTCGGCGCGGTTGTCGGGGCCGGGGACACCGCCTACCGCAAGCCCGAGCCGGAGTTCACCGACCATATTCTGGAGGTGACCGGCTCCCCGCCCGCCGAAACCCTTCTCATCGGCGACTCTCCCTTCGACGTCGAGGCGGGCAAGGTCCGGGGCTTGCCGGTCGCCGCCGTGGCCACCGGCAGCCACACCGCCGGACAACTGGCGGAAACGGATGCCGATTGGGTTTTTCCCGATATGGACCGCCTCTCGACGAGCTTGTTCGGGGCGGATTGAGAAGGGAATTCGCTTGTCAATCCGGGGAAAGAGGTTCTTTCTCTTTGTTTTTCCGCTCCCGTAGTTCAATGGATAGAACAACGGCCTCCGGAGCCGTAGATCTGGGTTCGAATCCCGGCGGGAGTACCATTCCCCGTCCGGAGCGGTCAGCGCGGGCGGGTTGAGAAGCTCCGGACGACCAGTCCCGAGACCTCGAGCCAGTCTCCCTTTTCCTGCCGGACGGTCGCCAGCACGACGGCCCCCCTGACGGCTCCTTCGGGCGCGAGACCGAAAACGGCGAATTCCCCCTCGACCTCCCGTTCCCTGGCGGGCAGCCGGAGGGCGCGGGTGCTTCCCAGCGGCCGGTCCTTCTCCCCCCACCATTGAAAGGCGAGGGATGTCCGGTTGCCGAGAGAGACCACTCCGGCGATTTCGGCCACGGCTTCGTAGAAACGCCCGGGAGCGGGCGTGAACTCCCACGACAGGCCCGCCGCGTAGGCGCTCTCGATCCGGAGAGGGGCTTCCGCGTCGCCGCCGGCGTAGCCCAGGCGCAGCTTCTGCGAAGGATCGATGGGAAGATCCCATGGCTGGGCGAGGTCGATCTCCCACGGTTCGGGACCGGTCTTCGTGATCTCGCCGGCGGCCGGACGCAGGGGGCAGGCCTCGACGAGGGTCTCGCCGGAGCGGACGGCGGCCCGGTGGGCCAGACGTATGATCAGCAGCGCCGCGTCGTCGTCGAGCCGGTCGGCCCCGGCCAGCAATTCGGCGAGGAGGGCCGGCCGCCGCGATTCCGCGGCGGATTCGAGCAACGAGCGGACCGCGTGATAGGTGGGATCGGATCGCGGAAAGGCGTTCTTGACGACCGCCGCGGTCCACGGGTGTTCGCGGAGGCGGGCAAAGGTTGCGGCGGCGTCCTTGCGGGCATTGAGAAACTCGAGGACGGGCCCGGGATTCCGAGGCGGGTTTTCCGGATCGACGAGAGCCCGGCGGGCCTCCTGGAGCCGGGCCTCGGCTTCGGTCAGTTCCCACGCGGTCGCGACGGCGGCGACTCTTTCCTCGTGGACACCCCGGTCCTTCGCCAGGTTTCCGGCGTCCTCGAGATCGGAGGCCATGGCCGAGCGGGTTGCGGCGTCGAACAGCTCGATTCCCGCCTCGTCGCGGAAATACTTCACCCAGGTCGCCGTGCCCTCCTGGCTCATCCAGACCTCCCGGGCCCTGGTGTAGAACCGGCTCATCGGCGCCGCGGCCGGACCGAAGAAGGACTCGACGAACTCGGTCTCCAAAGCCCCCGGGTCGAGGGAGGGATCCCAAAGCATGCGGGCGACCATCCAGGGAAGATCGCCGTGGAACGGCCAGATCGGCGACAGTTCCGCGAAATACGCCCGCGCGCCCGAGGCGTGGGCGTCGCGGATTCGCTGCCCGACGAGAAGGTTGGCCCGGCGGGGGAAGGAATGGGGCGCCCCGTGCAGGTAATCGTAGATGCCGATCAGCCGCGGACCGGCCCGGGTCCAGCGGCGGATCAACTCCCGGTCCTCTTCGGTGAAGGAAACGTCGTATCCCTGGCTGCGGTCGGCGGTCAGATAGGGGAGGACCATGGGGTGGACGGGGAACGAGGGCGTGTTCTCGACCCACATGTAGGAAAGGCAGCCGAGGAAACGGTCGGGGAACAGGGGCGCGACGCGTTCGGCCACCCGGTTCATGAAACCGAAAACCAGATCCGAGTAATCGGGCAGATCCCGGAAATAGCGCATCGGCCGGGTGGCCGACCGAATGCCGGGACTGTCGCCGAATCGGGTGTTGTCGTTGATCCCGAGGGAAAACGAGATCCGCCCGGGATTGTCCCGGAAGGCGGAGACGGCCGCCCCGGCGGCTGCCTCGACGACGGTTTCGGAGGTCAGATCCGGTTGCGACTGCCAGAGCGGGTGCCCCGCGCCGGGGGGATCGTCCGGATCCCATTCGACGGCGAGGGTTTCGGGATGGTTGAGAAAGAACTCCCGGTCGAAGATGGACCGGAGGTTGTGGTTGTATTGAAAGACCGGTTTCAACCGGTTGTGCCGGGACCACCGCTTCTCGTCCTCCGTGCGCCCGGGCCACAGTTTCCGGGAGACATAGGCGGGTTCGTAGTCGTAGGCCCCGTAGGGGATGCGCCAATGGTTCCGGACCGGCGTGTGGGTGCCGGACTCGCCCGGCCAGAACCACCGGACCCCACCGAATTCGTCGAGCAGGGTGTAGAGGCCGAATTCCCAGCCGATCGGTTCCGCCGCCAGGATGGAGACCACCCGCGGGCCGGCTTCGATCCGGAAGCGGTCGTCCGTCCCGGCCGGGAACAGCAGACTCCGGGGGAAGCGGGTTTCCTCGAAACGGATCACCGGAACCCCGACCGGCGGCTCGGTGGAAACAACCAATGGAACCTCCGGCCCGCCCATGGCCCGGACGCGCGCCCGGAACTCGGCGGCCGCGGATTGCAAACGCCCGGGAGAACCGGGAGGGAGAAGAATCACCGCCGGCCGGGCGCCGGCGTCCGCGCCGAAGACCTCGAAGAACCCGGGGAACTTTTCCACCGGGCGGCTTCCGGCGCGCGGAAAAGCCTCGGCGACCGCGGCGAGACACACGATCGCGCCGGCGAGGCAGGCGATCTTCGGGGAAGCGTTGAATCGGAGTTTCGGCACGATCCCACGAGATCGAAATCCATGCCCGGATGCAATCCAGGACAGCCTCCCGAAGGCGCTGCGGGAGGGCGGATGCTCTTGTCCGCCGGCTCCGGGTTCTTGCGATCGGGTTCGAGCCCGACGCCGCGGGACAGGAGTGGTGCGTTTCCCGGGATGCCGCGGGACAGGAGTGTCCCGCCCCCCTCGGTGCCGCGGGAGCGGAGTGGCGTGGTTTCCCGGGA
>JBKHCX010000159.1:0-5692 GCA_046541615.1 Puniceicoccaceae bacterium | reverse complement strand
CCACGGCTGTCCGTCCGGAAAAAACTCTCGCCAAGCCCCCGGGGCATCGTTTTCATGAAAGGTTTTGAAGACAGCGAAGGGGAGCCGACGGGCGTCGTTTGGACGTGATCCTTTCTTCTTCGCCCCGAAGATATGAAGTTCTCAGATTTCCCCCTACGCCCGGAGATTCTCCGGGCCATCGAAGAGTCCGGCTACGAAACGCCGACTCCCATCCAGGAGCAGGCCATCCCCGTCATCCTCGACGGCAACGACGTGATCGGCTCGGCGCAGACCGGCACGGGCAAGACCGCGGCTTTCGCCCTGCCCGCCCTCCAGAAGCTGGGTTCGCACGACGGATGCCGCTGTCTGGCGGTCGGCCCGACCCGGGAGCTGGCCGCCCAGATCGAGGAGAGTTTCCGCAAGTACGGCAAATACCTCGACCTGCGGACCACTCTGCTCCACGGCGGAGTCGGCTACGGCCAGCAGAAAAAAGATCTGTCCGACGGGGTCGATGTCATCGTGGCCACCCCGGGGCGCCTCCTCGACCACGTGCAGCAGGGCACCGCCTCGCTCGCCCGGGTGGAGATCCTCATCCTCGACGAGGTGGACCGCATGCTCGACATGGGCTTCATCGACGATGTGCGCAAAATTGTGCGCAAATGCTCCCGGAAGGGGCGCCAGACCCTTCTGTTTTCCGCCACCGTTCCCGACACCATCCAGCGCCTCGCCAACTGGGCGCTGAAGAATCCCGTCGCAATCAGCATCGGGCAGAACCTTTCGCCGGCGGAGACGGTCAAACACGAGGTCTATCCGGTCAACGCCATGCAGAAGTTCGACCTGCTCGTCGCCCTGCTCAACCAGTTCGAGGCCAAAAACACCCTGATCTTCTGCCGGATGCGGCGCGGGGCCGACAGGGTGGCCCGGTGGCTCTCCGAGCGCGGCTTCAACGTCGGGGTGATCCATTCGGATCTGTCGCAGGGCGAGCGGACGGAGGCCCTCGCCAATTTCAAGAACGGGAAGATCCCCATCCTCGTGGCCACCGACATCGCCTCCCGCGGCCTCGACATCGCCGACGTGACCCACGTCGTGAACTACGACGTGCCCCAGCACGCCGAAGACTACGTCCACCGGATCGGCCGGACCGGCCGGGCGAAACGCGAGGGCACGGCCGTCACCCTCCAGGCCCCGGACGAGACGAGCGCGCTCATGGCGATCGAGTCCTACATCAAGCGGGAGGTGCCCAAGGCGAAGCTGGAGGGCTTCGCCTACCGCTACGACCCGCTCGAAGGCGTCAACCCCCGGCGGACCCGGCCGAAGCGGAGAAACCGGTAGGCCGAGTTTTTGGCTTGAGTTTCCCCGGAACGAACGTTTTCCTCCTCTGCGTGGATAGCCGGATCAAGGCGGTGTTGGTTGGATCCGCGTGCTGGTGCGCGGGGTTTTCTCCGCTTGCGGCTTCGGATGTCCTTTTGTCCGACTCGCCGCGCGACGGAGTCTCCGCCGGTTCGGAGGCCCCGTCCCCTTGGTCCTACAGTCCCTCCGGCGCCGTGGTTTTCCGCCTGGACGAACTCGTCGGCCCGGAGCTGGGTCCTGTCGCCATCCGCCACCGTTCCTTCCCCGCCTCCTCGCTGGATTCCCCCCGTTCGCCGGAAGACCACCGGCTCGGTTTCGATTACCGGAGCCGGCTTTCCGGGAGGGGGTTTCTGCAGGGCCAGTCTTTCCTGGACGATGGCGCGTTCGGGCCCTACGCGGGCGGCTACCGGCAGGTTGTCGGTTACGGTCTGCGGATCGTGGACCGCCAGACGGTTACTTTCGAGGTGGTTCCCGGCGTTGCCGGAAACTATTCGCTCGACGATCCGTTCATCGACGAACGAGTGCGGTGGATGGGCAACGTGAACCAGAATCTGTCCTGGGAGATCAAGGACGGGCTCGTTCTGAACCAGAATTTCAACACCATCCTGGAGCGGACCCGTGAAGAGGATCTTTCCGCCGTGCTCAATCTCGACCTGGAAACGCTTTTTTCCGACCAGCTGAGCTTCAAGCTCTCCTACGAGGTTCACTACGACGATTCGATCGGCGACGAGATGGAACAGCGCGACGCCCGTTTGTCCACCTCGGTCGGATTCCGCTTCTGAAGACCGCCTTCCGGCGGGCTGCGATCGGGGCGGGTCGCGCCGGGTTCCGCGGCGGGCGGGTCGCGCCGGGTTCAGCCGGAATCACCCCGTCGTCCGCAGGCCCGAGGATATGGCGTTGATGGTCTGAAGAAGCCGCCCGACGAGGCGTTCCTTCTCCTCCCCGCCGGGATCGTCGGAGCGGAAAATCTTCAACAGGCGGATCTGTTCCCGGTGGAGGGGGATGAGCGCCGCGTTCCGCGGACGGAGGGTTTTTTCCAGCCGGGGCCGGCGCTCGGACTGCTCGCTTCCGAAAAGCCGGAGCAGGGCGGCACGGGTGTCCTCCCGTTCCCTGAGTATTTTCGAGAAGAGGCGGTCCCGCAGGTCCTCGTCCGGCACGAGGCGCGAGTATTCCTCCATGATGCGGGGATCGCTTCCCGAGAGCGACGTTTCGATGTTGGTCAGCACGTAGCGGAGGAACGGCCAGGTGTTCGCGTCGGTGCGCAGCCGGTTGATTTCTTCTTCGGAGAGCTGCCGCAGCCCCGTGCCCAGCCCATACCAGCCGGGCAGGAAAAAGCGGGCCTGGGACCAGCTGAAAACCCACGGAATCGCCCGCAGATCGTCCAGCGTGCGGGTGCCGGTCCGCCGCGCGGGGCGGGATCCGATGCTGCTTTGTTCGAGGGCGTCGAGCGGAGTCGCCGTCGTGTAGAAATCCATGAAGCCGTCCTCGGCCAGCAGCCCGCGGTAGGCCTTTCCCGCCTCCTCCGAAAGATGCCGGACAGCGTCCTCGCCCTCCCTGTTGCTGCTCTGCTGCCGGCGGTTCGAGAGCGAATGGAAGAAGGTGCCGGCCATGAGCAGATCCAGGTTGTAGCCGGCCGTGAGATGGTTCGCGAATTTCTGCGCGATGGTTTCGCCCTGTTCGGTCGTCCTCAGGTCGAAATTGAGGGCGCAGGCCGGGAGCGCCTCCAGAAAACGGTGCGTGGGGCCCGCCCCGCGGCTGATCGTCCCGCCCCTTCCGTGGAAGAAGCGGATCCGGAAGCCGTGTCCGCGGGCGAGGGCGGAAATCTCCTTCTGCGCTTCGTGGAGCCCCCACTGGCTCGCGAGGATCCCGCTGTCCTTGTTGCTGTCGCTGTAGCCGATCATGACCTGCTGCACGGGCAGGGCGAGGGAATCGAAGTCGCGGATCGCGCCGGTGTCTCCGGTGCGGCCCTTCTTCGCCAGGAGCCCGCCCCGGCGGTGCATCCAGCCCAGGGTGTTCGCCGTAACCGGGTGGGAGAGGAATTTCTCCAGAATTCCGCAGCCGTTGCGGAGGTCGTCCAGCGTTTCCAGAAGAGGGACGACCGGGACGAGGCAGACGACGCCGAAGTCGAGCTTGCGGAGGAGCCCCGCCTCGCGCGCCAGAAAGTAAACCGCGAGCAGGTCGGAGGCCGACCGTGTCATGCTCAGGATGAAGGAGCCGATACCCTCGTCGCCGTGCCGGTCGATGTGCCGCGCCACTTCGCGGAAAGCGGACACCGACGCCCCGGCTTCGTGGCCGGGGCTCTCGCCCGCCGGGAGCAGGGGCAGGGGGGATTCCAGTTGCTCGCTCAGGAATCCGATCCTCTTCGGCTCCGGCCAGGAGCTGAACCGGTGGTCGAGCATGCCCGCCCTTTCGAGAATCTGGTCGATCGCCTTTTCGTGGAAACCACTGTTCTGGCGGATGTCGAGGGCCGCGAGGTGGAAGCCGAAGACCTCGACGTTGCGCAGGACCGGGTCCACGTCGAATCGGGCGATGCGCGAAGCGCCGATCGCCTCCAGCGACTCGCGCAGGATCCGCAGATCGGCCGCAAGGTCGAAAGAGTACCGGTAGAACCGGTTCGCGTCCTTCTCGCTCGCCGCCGGATCGAAATCGGGCGGGGGCAGGCGGGCGATCAAAAGACTGACGAACTGGCGCCACGGTTCCCGCGGATTCCGTTCGAGGATCGGCTCCGCTTCGTCGCCGAGAAGAGAAGTCATGGCCTCGATCCTTCTCACCAGCGCTTCGGGAGTGGTCTGGAGAATCGCGGAAAGGCTCAGCCGGGCCCTGAGTTCGGAGAGCTTGCGGCTCTGCAGGGCGAGCGCGTGCCGCCGGTACTCGGCGAGCGATTCCCGGGTGACCTCGGCCGTCACGAGCGGGTGCCCGTCGCGGTCTCCGCCGACCCAGGTCCCGAAGCGGAGCCGCGGGCGACGCGCCGAATCGGCGATCAGATCCGGATCCCAGCCGTTGGCCTTCCAGACCTTCTCCAGATCGCGGTCGATCTGCGGAAGCACCTCCGGAAAAACGTTGTCGAAGTAGTGGAGCTGCGACGCCCGCTCCGAGGCCACGCTGGGCTTGGAGAGAAGTGTCTCCCCCGTGCGCCACAACCTTTCCAGTACGGTCTTGATCTCCTCCTCGATCACCTTCCGTTCGTTGGGGGTCCACATGGTGTTCTCCAGTTGCACGAGAAGGACGTAGAGTTCGCGGTGCCGTTCGAGGATGCTGACCCGCTTCGACTCCGTGGGGTGGGCGGTGAGGACCGGCTCGATCCGCATGTAGGGCAGGGCGTCGGCGACCTGCCGCCCCGTCCAGCCCTCCTCCCTCAGGCGTCGGAGGCACGAGCCCCAGAGCCCGGACTCGCGGAGCGGTCCGTTCGCGCGTTCGCTCGCCCGCCTCATCTGGTTGGCGGTGTTCTCCTCGATCATGTTCAGGATCTGGAAGGAGATGGAGGTGGCCTGGATGATTCCGGAAGTCAGCTCGCCCGGCCCGTCCGCACCCTCCCCGCCGATCCAGGGAAGCCGGCCGGCGATCTCCTCCTCGCCCAGGTCCAGCAGCACCTCCCGGAAACAACCCATCAGGAAGGACAGGTCGGAGTCGATCTTCTCAAAGCCGATCCGGATTCGGTCTTCGTGGCTGAGCGGATGTTTCGTGGTCATCAGAAGAAGGGAACGGGTGAGCGGCTGTGAACCAAGGTGCTAGGGGAGGCGGAGTCGTCCGTCAAACGGTACTTTCGGCCCGACGCCCGCACCCATCGCCGATACGGGAGCGGTTTGAAAAGCCCGGGACCGGTGTTGTCGTCTCATCGCTTCCCGCCGCGCCCGGCTATTCCGGCAGCCGCATGACTTCAGCCCTCCGACCGCGCTGTTTGCAAGCCGGTCGAATTCCGCCTTAGCCCGCTGCGGCGCAACAGGGATATTCATCGGCAATGCTCCCCCCCGCTGGACCTGGCCGCGAGCGCGGCAATACCCCTGCCGGAAAATCCCCCCTACTTTGACAGGAGACCCGTCGGCCCCTCACCGGCGCATCTTCGGGAACACGTTCAGCCCTTCCCAATCCGCGCCTTCCATGGGTTGGGGCCGGATCGGTCGTTTCCTGCGCGATTCCAGCGGTTTGAGCGCTTCGGAAATGAAATGGCGCGAGCCGATCGCGAAACTATCGCACAGGAAGCGGCATCGGCTCCGGAGAATCTCGGGCAACGAAAGCCGGCCCCTCTCCCCGTCGATTACCCGCGCCGCCGTCGCCGGATCGATCGCCGCCTTCCCCTCCTTCGGAGCCGCGCCGATCCCGAACAGGCTCTGCCGGTAGCCCGCCAGACCCCCGCAGGCCAGCA
>JBKHCX010000158.1:0-5809 GCA_046541615.1 Puniceicoccaceae bacterium | reverse complement strand
GAACTGAAGCCACTATGCCACCGATTTTCCGGAATGCAAGCTTTCTCCGGAATCAGCGGCGGATTGATTTCGCCCTGGTCGATCCCCCGGGCGATTCCGCCCCTGGCAGGCCGCGTGAACCGCGGATCCCCGCTCCCGGGCAAGCCCGCCCTTTTCACCCTGAATCGCGACCGCCCCGCAGCAACGCCCGGAGGCAGGGACCGGTGGGGCTTTTCTTCTCCTTCGCCAGTTGCTCCGGCGGGCCGGAGTGGAGGACCTCCCCTCCCCCGGCGCCGCCGCCGGGTCCGATCTCGAGGAGGTGGTCGGCCTCGGCCAGGATGTCGGCCTGGTGCTCGATGACGACCACCGTGTTTCCCTCGTCCACCAGGCGGTGGAGGAGGTGGGCGAGGCGGGCGCAGTCGCCCAGGTGGAGTCCGATGGTCGGCTCCTCGAGGAGGTAGAGGATCTCCCCTCCGCCGGGGGAGGCGCCGGCCAGCTCGCTGACCAGTTTCAGCCGCTGGGCCTCGCCGCCGCTGAGGGTCGGGGACGGCTGGCCCAGGTGCAGATAGCCGAGCCCGGTCTCGACCATCAGGTCGAGCATGGTACGGATCCGCCGGTCGAAGTCGAAGAAGGCCGCCGCCTCCTCGAAGGACATTTCCAGGACGTCGGCGATGGAGCGGTCGCGCCAGAGGATTTCGAGGATGTCGGGGCGGTAGCGCCGCCCGCCGCACTCTTCGCAGACCACGGAGGCGTCCGGCAGGAAGTTCATCTCGAGCCTGCGGGTGCCGGCGCCTTTGCACGCCTCGCAGCGGCCCCCGACGGTGTTGAAGGAGAAGGCCCCCGCGTCGAGCCCCCTCATGCGCGCCTCGGGGAGGGATGCGAAGGAGGCGCGGATCAGGTCGAAGACCCCGATGTAGGTGGCCGGAGTCGAACGGGGTGTCTTGCCGATGGGGGATTGGTCGATCTCGACCACCCGGCGGATCCCCCCGAGCCCGGAGATCTTCGCCACCGGGGAGGCCTGCCCCGGATGAGCGGAGAAGATTTTGCGCAGCGCCTGCGCTCCGAGGGCCGGTTTGCCGAGGCGCAGGGCTTCGGCGACCGACCGCCGGAGAGCCTCGCGCACGAGAGTCGATTTGCCCGCTCCCGAGACCCCGCACACCCCGGTCAGTCGCCGGCGCGGGATACGGACGTCGCCGCCCTTCCAGTTGCGGAGGCGGATGCCTTCCAGGCGGATCCATTCCTTCGCGGCGCGGGGCATCGGGCGGCGTTCGCCCCGGAGGGGATGGGGCTCCTGCCGGCGGAGGCAGCGCCCCGTGACCGAGGCGGGATCGCGGAGGATTTGGGCGGGCGTGCCCTCGGCGACGATCCCGCCCCCGTGGACCCCCGCCCCGGGCCCCATGTCGATGACCCGGTCGGCGGCGAGGATGACGTCTTCGTCGTGCTCGACGACCAGGACGGTGTTGCCGCGCTTCTTCAGTTCATCGATGGACGCGAGCAAACGCTCGTTGTCGCGGGCGTGCAGCCCGATCGTCGGCTCGTCGAGCACATAGAGCACGCCGGTGAGGTTGGAGCCGAGCTGGGAGGTCAGGCGGATGCGCTGCGCTTCGCCGCCGGAGAGGGTGCGGGTGGCGCGGTCGAGGGTCAGGTAGTCGAGGCCGATCCGGTCCATGAACTGGAGACGCTCGCGGATCTCGGGCAGAATCTCCGCGAGGATGCGCTTCTCGCGGCGGCCACCCCGGATCCCGGAGAGCGTCCGGATCAGGTCCGAGGCGGTCCGGGAAAGGAGGTCGGGCAGGTTGACCCGGTCTCCCGCGGCCGTCTCCAGAAAGACATGACGGCTCCGCTCGCAGAGACGGGTGCCGCCGCAATCCGGGCAGACCGGCTCGTCGGCCCCGTCCCCGGCGGCATCGGCGAGCGTGCCGCGCCCGCGGCAGGTCGGGCACCAGCCCCGGGGCGAGTTCCACGAGAACATCTTGGGTTCGGGATCGGGAAAGCCTTCGCCGGTTTCGGGATCGACCCGGGAGCGCGAGAAATGCCGCCGCGAGCCGTCGGCGGCTTCCAGGAAGGCCGATCCATGCCCGAGACGGAGCGCTTCGCGGAAAAGATTCTCCGCCTCACCCCCGGAAACCGCCGACACATCCCCGAGGATGAGGTCGATGTCGTGCTCGCGGTAGCGGTCGAGCTTGCGGAAGGCTTCCGGCGGGGTCCAGTCCCCGTCGCAGACCAGAAAGGGGAAGCCGCGGTCGGCCGCCCAGTCGGCCAGCGGCTGGTGGTGCCCTTTCCGCCCGCGGACGAGCGGAGCGCCGAGGTGGAGAGCCGGACGTCGCCGCGACCGGGCGGCCGGGAGGGCCTCGCGGAAGAAGCGGATCAGGGAGGTCTCCGGCAGGGCGAGCACGGCGTTGCCCGTGCGGGGGTTGTGCTGGACCCCGATCCGGGCGAAGAGCAGCCGGAGGTACTGGGCCACCTCCGTGATGGTCGCCACGGTCGATTTGGCCGTGCCGTGGGTGACCCGTTGCTCGATGGCGACACTGGGGGCGAGTCCGGTGAGCCGCCGGACGGAGGGCTTGGGGAGCTGCTCGACGAACTGGCGGGCGTAGGCCGACATCGATTCGAGAAACCGGCGCTGCCCCTCGGCGAAGATGATGTCGAAGGCCAGCGTCGATTTGCCGCTGCCCGAGACGCCCGCGATGACGGTGGTCTTCCCGTGCGGGATCTCCACCCGCACGTCGCGGAGGTTGTGCTCGGTGGCACCCTCGACGGTGATCGCCCGGGGCCGGCGTCCCGCGCCGACGGGTTCGTAGATCCCCGGGGGCTCGGCGGCGAGGAGGACCGGTTCCGGTTCCGCCCGGCCCCGCGGAGTGCCGACCACCCCCGCCTCGCGGAGAAACGGCGCGGTCTCCGTCGCGCCGGCGGCGATGTCCTCCGGAGTGCCGCAGGCGACGATCCGCCCGCCGTCCGCGCCCGCGCCCGGCCCCATTTCGATCAGGTAGTCGGCCGCCGCGAGCACGTCGGGGTGGTGCTCGACGACCACCAGGCTGTTTCCCGCCCCGACCAGTTCCTGGAAGATCGCGAGCAGGCGGCCGATGTCGTGCCGGTGCAGCCCGGTGGTCGGCTCGTCCACAAGAATCAGCGCCCCGCCGGACTTCGCTCCCATTTTCCCGAGATGGCGGACCAGTTTCAACCGCTGGGACTCGCCGCCGGAGAGTTGGTTGAGCGGGTGACCGAGCGGCAGATAGCCGAGACCGACCCGGCCGACCGGTTCGAGCCGGTCGCGGACAGCCGGGCGGTGCGCGAAGCGCGCGAGGGCGTCGTCCACCTCCATCGCGAGAATTTCGTCAACCGACAACCCGTCGAGCCGCACGGCCAGCACCTCCGGCTTGAAGCGGCGGCCCTCGCAGACCGGACAGGGCAGGTAGATGTCGGAGAGAAACTGCATCTCGACCTGTTCGTAGCCGAGCCCCTGGCAGTGCTCGCAGCGCCCGTCGCCCGCGTTGAAGGAGAACGTGCCCGGCGTCATGCCGGCGGCGACCGCCTCCTCGGTCGCGGCGAGGGCCTTGCGGAACTCCTCCCACGCCCCGGTCAGGAGGGCCGGATTGGAGCGCGGGGTCTTGGCCAGCGAGGACTGATCGACCCGGACGACTTCCCCCACCGGGGTGCTGGCGTCGATGTCCCGCACCCGGGCCGGGTCCTCCGCCGGCTCGCCGCGCAGCCGGAGGAGGTTGTCGTGGATGACCCGGTGGAGGAGGGTCGATTTCCCCGAGCCGGAGACCCCGCTCACGCAGACGAACCGCCCGAGCGGCAGGTGCAGATCGACCTCGCGCAGGTTGTGCTTGGTCGCGCCGTAAACCGAGAGCCGTCCGCAGGCGTCCTTCCGGCGCTGGTCCATTTCGACGGGGCGGCGGGCGCCGCGCTCCGGCGGTCCCCGGCGGCCCGACAGGTAGGCTCCGGTGAGACTGCGGGCCGAGCGGAGGATCTGTCCGGGCGTGCCCTCGAAGGTGATCCGCCCCCCGCGCCGACCGGGCTCCGGGCCTATCTCGATGATGCGGTCGGCCGCCCGCATGATGCGCTCGTCGTGCTCGACGACGACGACCGTGTTCCCCTGTGCGGTCAGGCCGCGCAGGATGCCGACCAGGCGGTCGATGTCCCGGGGGTGCAGGCCGACGGACGGCTCGTCCAGCACGAAAAGGGTATCGACCATGGAGGTCCCCAGGCAGGTCGTCAGGTTGACCCTCTCGGTCTCGCCGCCGCTGAGGGTGCGCGTGGGGCGGTCGAGGGTCAGGTAGCCGAGGCCGGTCTCCACGAGGAAGCGCAGCCGCTGGCGGATCGGGCCGAGCAGGTCGCCGCCACCGCCCGGCGCCGACGGACCGCCCGCGGATTCGAGGAGGGCGAGGAGCGGGGCGATCTCCATGCGGTAGAGATCCGGCAGGGTGCGGTCGCGCCAGCGCCAGCAACGGGACTCCTCCGCCAGCCGCGCGCCGCCGCAATCCGGGCAGGTATCGTAGGAGCGGTACTTCGAGAGAAAAACCCGCACGTGCATCTTGTACACGTTGCGCTCGAGCCAGGCGAAAAAGCGGTCGATCCCGTACCACCGGTCGATCCAGGCCTCGTCGTCGCCCGAGGGATAGTCCGGATCGCCCTCCCATACGAAGGCGCGCTCCTTTTCCGACAATTGCTCCCACGGCACATCCATCCGCAGACCCGCCCGCCCGGCGTGGCGGCGGAGATCGTCGAGGGAGTTCGAGTAAACCTTCCCCTGGAAGGGCCGGACGGCCCCCTCTTCCAGCGAGAGCGAGGGGTCGGGCACGACCCTGTCGCGGTCCAGGCCGATGACCCGGCCGAAGCCCTTGCAGGTCGGGCAGGCTCCGATCGGGGAGTTGAAGGAGAACAGCGAGGGAACCGGCGACCGGAACCGCCGCCCGGTCGCCGGCGAGCGCAGCCCCTCCGAGAACCGGGCGGTTTCGGCTCCGTCGGACCCGAGAACCCGGATCCGGCCGTGACCGTGCCGGAAGGCGGTCGTCGCCGATTCCAGGAAGCGGCTCCGGTTCGCGGGGCGGATTTTCATGCGGTCCTGCACAACCAGGATCTCGCCGGCACCGGCGAGCGATTCCGGCCCCGCCTCGGCCAGCCGCACGACCTCCCCGGACACGACGCCGCGGGTGTAGCCCTGCCGGGCGAGGGGATCGAGGATTTCGCCCCACTCCAGATTCTCCGGTTTGCGGACCGGGAAGCAGAGGAGGACGGGATCCGCTCCCGTTCCGCCCCCGGCCAGCGCCGACCACGCGCTCTGGGGCGAATCGTCGGAGATCACGGCGCCGGTGGCCGGATCGTGGAGGGCGGCGACCGTCGGGAACCACGCCTTGAAGTAGTCGCACAGCTCGGTCATGGTCCCGACCGTCGAACGCGTGGTCCGGACCGAGTTCTTCTGCTCGATGGCGATGGACGGGCGGATGTTCTCGATGGCATCCACGTCCGGCCGCCCCATCATCTCGAGAAACTGCCGGGTGTAGGCGTTGAAGGTCTCCACGTAGCGGCGCTGCCCTTCGGCGTGCAGGGTCTCGAAGACGAGGGAGGACTTGCCCGCCCCGCTCAGACCGGTGACCACGGTCATCCTGCCGACGCGGATGTCGAGGTCGAGGTTCTTGAGGTTGTTCTGGCGAACGCCGGTCAGGCGGATGGAATGGACGGATGTGGGCATTGAGGAAAGGGAAGCGGTCTGCCGCCGGAACGGAAGAGGCCCGGTGCGATGCGCAAACCGGGGAGTGAAAACGGAAAGGCCGGGGGTTCAAGAGCGGGCGGTGTTCGGGTCGGTCCGGGGTCGGCCCGTCCGGGG
>JBKHCX010000157.1:0-5851 GCA_046541615.1 Puniceicoccaceae bacterium | reverse complement strand
CCGCTCTTGCCGCCGGGATCCGCAGAGGAAAAGTCGGCGCAGGCGAGCAGATCGGCCTCGAGCGCGGTGGCGCCCAGGTTCTCCAGGCGGATAAAGCCCAGCAGGAAACGCTCGCCGCCCGGCGGGGCGACCACGCGCTGCCGCACCCGCAGGCGGGTCCCGCAGGCCGCCGTCTCGCCCTCGTATTCCGCGTATCCGCATCCGTAGCGGGCGCGGCGCGCCCCGGTCAGTTCGTCATAAATGAGCGATACCGGCTCGTCGCCCCGGCGGAGCATGGGGTAGAGCGCGGAGCGGCTCTGGTGCTTGTTTTCGGCCAGGTGTTGCAGCCCCTCTCCGCCTTCGGTCGTGAAGAGCGCGAAGTTGCCCCAGCGGTCGGCGAAGGCCGAGAGCCGCCCGGTCGCCATGAGGTGCTTGAGGGGGGTGTAGGGATGCCAGGAGCGCGGCGCGGTCAGCTCCCAGCAGGGCAACCCGGCCTCGTCGGTAGACCAGTGTCCGGCCGGGCTGGGGTGCCGGGAGGGTGCGGGAATCTGCGGGGGGCTGCTTCGGAACATGGAGTCCGGATCATGCCCCGAACAATCGTTTGCGCAAGCACGATTCCGGATTTTCCGGTGCCGTGCTGGCTGCCCGCTTTCCTTTGCGACCCCGCCATCTGTCGGGATTCTACCCCTCGACCCGGACCGGGGGAAGATGCCAGATCTCGTCCGCGTACTGCCGGATGGTCCGGTCGGAGGAGAACTTGCCGACGCGCGCGGTGTTGAGGATGGCCATGCGCGCCCAGTGCTCGCGGTCGCGGAAGGCGGCGTCCACCCGGGCCTGGGCGGCCAGGTAGGCCTCGAAGTCCGCGCAGACGAGGAAGGGATCCCCGCCTTCGAGGAGACTATCGACAAGGGGGCTGAAGGCGCCGGTTTCGCCGGGGGTGAAGGCGTCGGAGCGGAGCCAGTCGAGGACGGTCCGCAGTTCGGCGTTGCGCTCGTAGAAATCGCGCGGGTTGTAGCCCGACGCCTTCAGGGCCGTCACTTCGTGGGCCTCCAGACCGAAGATGAAGATGTTCTCGTCGCCGACCTCCTCGCGGATCTCGACGTTGGCGCCGTCGAGAGTGCCGATGGTCAGGGCGCCGTTCAGGGCGAACTTCATGTTGCCCGTGCCCGAGGCCTCCTTTCCGGCGGTCGAGATCTGCTCCGAGAGATCGGCGGCCGGGATGATCTTCTCGGCGAGGGTCACGCCGTAGTTCGGAAGGAAGGCGACCTTGATCCGCCCCTCGACCCGCGGGTCGTGGTTGATCTTCTCGCCGACTTTGTTGATGGCCCGGATGATGTTCTTGGCCAGGAAGTAACCGGGGGCCGCCTTGGCCGCGAAGATGAAGACGCGCGGCACCATGTCGTAGTCCGGGTCGTGGAGGATCCGGTGGTAGAGGGTCAGGACGTGGAGCAGGTTGAGGTGCTGGCGTTTGTACTCGTGCAGCCGTTTGACCTGGGTGTCGAAGATCGCCGAAGGATCGACGCCGATGTGCAGGTGGCGCTCGATGAATTCGGCCAGCTGTTCCTTCTTGGTGTGTTTCACCGCCAGGTACTCTTTCCGGAAGTCCGCCTCTTCGGCGTAGGGCTCGATCGCGCGGAGTTCGTCGAGATGGGTCGTCCACTTGCCGCCGACCTTCGAGGTGAGCAGGCTCGAAAGTTCCGGGTTGCAGGCCAGGAGCCAGCGCCGCGGGGTGATCCCGTTCGTCTTGTTCTGGAACTTGCCGGGATACATTTCGTCGAAGTTGCGGAAGAGATTGCTGCGGAGCAGCTGGGTGTGGAGCGCCGCGACCCCGTTCACCGCGTGGCTGGCCACCACCGAGAGGTAGGCCATCCGGATCATCCGCGGTTCGCCTTCCTCGATGAGCGAAAGCTCGCGCTTTTTCCCGTCGTCGCCGGGCCACATGGCCTCGACCTCTTCCTCGAGGAAGCGGCGGTTGATCTCGTAGATGATCTGCAGGTGCCGGGGAAGGACGCGCTCGAAGAGGGGGACGCTCCATCTTTCCAGCGCTTCCGGCAGGAGGGTGTGGTTGGTGTAGGCGAAGGTCCGGCGGGTGATCTCCCAGGCCTTTTCCCAGGCGAGGTCGTGTTCGTCCACGAGGATGCGCATCAGCTCCGCCGTCGCGACGGCCGGATGCGTGTCGTTGAGCTGGATCGCCACCTTCGCGGGAAACTCGTCCCACCCGTTCGATTTCTTGTGGTAGCGGCGGATGATGTCCTGGAGCGAGCAGCAGACGAAGAAATACTGCTGGACGAGCCGCAATTCCTTTCCGCTTTCGGTGGCGTCGTTCGGGTAGAGCACTTTCGAGATGGTCTCGCCGATCGCCTTGTCGTGGACCGCCTCGACGTAGCCGCCCTGGTTGAAGACCTGGAAATCGAACTCCTCCGAGGCCTTCGACTCCCACAGGCGAAGGAAATTGACGGTCCGGGTGCCGAATCCGCAGATGGGCACGTCGAAGGGGATGCCGTTGACCGAGCGGGTGTCCACCCACGCCGGCTTGAAGTCGCCCTTCTCGTCCACGCGGTTCTCGACCCGCCCGTAGAGCCGCACGGTCTGCACGTATTCGGGCCGGATGATCTCCCAGGGGTTGCCGAACTTCTCCCAGTGGTCGGGGCCCTCGATCTGGTGGCCGTCCTCGAACTGCTGCTGGAAAAGCCCGAACTCGTAGTGGATTCCGTAGCCGATGGCCGGGAGATCGAGGGTTGCGAGGGAATCGAGGAAGCAGGCGGCGAGGCGTCCGAGGCCCCCGTTGCCGAGACCCATGTCGTTTTCCTCCGACGCCAGTTCGTCGAGGTCGAGACCCAGCTCCGCGACGGCTTCGGAGACCTGTTCGAAGAGTCCGGCGTTGAAAATGTTGTTCCGGAAAAGCCGCCCCATGAGGTACTCGAGGCTGAGATAATAAACCCTCCGGACGTTCTCGCGGTTGTGGACGTCCATCGTGTCGATGAAGCGGGTCAGAATGCGGTCCTGGACCGCCTTCGATGTCGCGATCCACCAGTCGCGGCGGGTGGCGGTGTGCGTGTCGCGGGCGAGGGTCTTCTCCAGGTGGGAGAGGATGGACTCCTTGATCTCGGCGGTCGTGACGTCCGTTGCACCGGGAATCGCGTCGCGGGCGACCTTCTTCGCGGCGGAAGAGCGTTTGGCGGAAGGCGAAAGGGAGGATTTCTTGGCTGGCATGGAATCGTGGTTTTCGGTGGTTGCGGAGGAAAGAGTGGTCGGAATTCAGACGAGTCGGTAGCCGGAATCGTTGCGAAGCGCAACCAAAACGATCTTTCCGTGCATCGCACTTGTCTCCGATGCCGGCGAAGGATCCCCGATGGTGTCCTACCGGCCTCCTCCGCCGGCCCGCCGGATCGCGTTCAGCGCCTCGCGGTAGGTGCGTTCGTCGATTCCGGGGGCGGCTTTCCGGAGGGCTTCTGCGGCTTCGCCGGGCTCCCCGCCGCGCAGGAGGGCGAGAGCCAGATTGTACCAGGCCCGGTGGAAATCCGGATCGAGCCGCACCGCGATCCGGAGAAGGCGGATGGCCTCGGGCAGCCGGTTCTCCTCGGCCCGGATCAGGGCGAGGGAGTAGGGGAGGATCGGCTGATCGGGTGCCAGTGTGTAGGCCTCGCCGAGAAGGTCGGCGGCCCGGGCGGTCTCGCCCAACTGGCTGAACAGGACCGCCCCCATGCGGTGGATTTCGGGATTGGTGGGCTCGATGACGATGGCACGGTCGATCCAGGCCGCGGCCTGCGCCGGGTCGCCTTCGCGGGCCGCCCGGGAGGCGAGCAGGAGCGCGCTTTGGGGGCGGTCGGAGTTGAAGAGCAGGTACTCCTCCCACTCGGCGGCGGCCGACGCGTCCGGAATCGACTCGCCCCGGTTGGCGTACGTGCGGGCGGCGGCGATGCGGACGTTGCGGTTCGGGTCGTCGAGGAGGCGGTCGAAGCGGGGGCCGGTCGCCCCGGCGTTGCCGAGCCCGGCCGCGGCGCGGGAGCGGACCAGCGAACTCGGGTCGTCGAGGCTTTCGTTCAAGTATTCGACGACCCTCCGGTCGGATCCGAAGCGCCCCAGCAGTCCGGTGTAGGTCGCCTTCCATGCGTGGACCGGCTCTCCTTCGGCCAGGGCGAGCAGGCTCTCGACCGCCCGGGGATCCCCGTCCCACGCGGCGGTCAGCGCCCGGGCCCGCTCGCGCTGGCGGTCGAGGACCTCCGAGCCGGGATACCACTCCCCGACCCACTTCTCCGCCCATTCGACGGTTTCCTCCTCGTGGCAATTGTTGCAGGCATTGGGAATGCCGAGTTCGCGGGTCATGCGGGGATCGGGCGAGAGAAATCCGTGGTCGGCCCGGGGGTCGCGCTGCATGTAGGGGGTCTTCGGCATGTGGCATTCGACGCAGCGGTTGCCGGTGCTCTCCGCCGGATGGTGGCTGTGGGCGAGCGGGTCGATCACGGTCGCCCCCTCGAGACCGCCGTCGTGGCACCAGGTGCAGGCCGCGTTGTTGTGGACGGGGCGTGTCAGCTCCATCGAATGGGGATCGTGGCAGTCCATGCAGCTGACACCGGCATGGCCCATGCGGCTCATCCGGAAGGAGCCATAGACGAACACCTCGTCGAGAATCTGGCCGTCGGCGTAGTAGAGACCCGGGCTGTCGGGGAGGGCCAGGGCGAAATGGTCGTGGTAGCTGTCCCCGGGGCGGAAATCCTCGGCGGTGAGCTGGTCGCGCCGGGAGTGGCAGCTCGCGCAGGAGGCTTCCACCTGAATCTCCGAAAGCGCCCGCGGCAGCGTTCCGGCCCGGTCGGGCGTCGCCGTCCGGACATGCTCCTCCATGCCGGTGTGGCACTGGATGCAGGAGATCGCCTGGCGGGTCCAGACGGAGTGGTAGTTGCCGGTCGGCGGATCCAGGTTCTTCTCAAATTCGGTCATGTGGCAGTAGGCGCAGTTCGCGTTCCAGTTCATGCCCTGTCCGGTCCAGTGGCCCCATTCGCCTTTCTCGCGTCCCTCTCCCTCGTAAACATCGAACCACTCCTGTTCGGCCGGATCGAAGGCGGCGCTGGTCACCTGCCATTTCCCGCCCGGAAACGGCGCGAGATACTGCCGAAGCGGTTCGTAGGCGAGCACCCCCTCGAAAACATGTTCGCGCGTGCCCTCCGGATCGGTCACCTTCATCGTCGGTTGCCCGTCCCTCCATTCGAAGCGGAAGGTCGCGTCTCCTTCGGCGAGTTCGCGCGCCGGGATGAAAGCCGATTCGTCGAGCGCCGCGTCCAGCCGCCGGTTCGCCTTCGCGTGATGGCTCTTCGACCAATCGGCGAACTCACCGGCATGGCATTCCACGCAGGCCAGCTCGCCGACCGCGTCGAGGCGGTCCGGACGGTGGGTCAGCGGGAAGGGTCCGGCCGCCCGGGGATCGTCCTCCGCACCCCGGTCCCCGGCCTGCCGGGCCTCGTCCGAACACGCGCTCAACAGCACGACGAACAAGACCGCGAGGCGCGGAGAAGTATAAGCGGAGGTCATCAGGAAAGTGAGCAGTATCACAGTACCGATAGGAAAGGGAAAGGGAAAAAGGTCCCTCCCCGTTCAGTGCGGAAAGCCATCGACTGCGAACTCATCGCCTTTCTCGCCGGGGCGTTGCCCGGCTGGATTCTCTTCCCGGAGACTGCGGAAACTGGTGCGGGCAGACGGAATCGAACCGACATCATCAGCTTGGAAGGCTGAGGTTTTACCACTAAACTATGCCCGCGGAGCATCCGATTACTCCATTGGATCCCGACCGGAGTCAAGACGGAAAAACCGGACAACGGGCGCATCGACTTCCGTCGTGCGACCCGGCCGGGCTATCGCGGCCGGGCTGTCGCGGCCG
>JBKHCX010000156.1:0-5862 GCA_046541615.1 Puniceicoccaceae bacterium | reverse complement strand
AGCGGTGGACAGGAGTGTCCACCCTCCGGCGGGTGCGGCGGTGCCGCGGCAGGGGGGGGCGGGACACTCCTGTCCCGCGGCGTTGGGCTGGATTCGGAACGGGTTGGCGGGCAGCGGTGGACAGGAGTGTCCACCCTCCGTTGGGTGCGGCGGTGCCGCGGCAGGGGGGCGGGACACTCCTGTCCCGCGGCGTTGGAGTGGAATTCGGATTTGGTTGGTGGCGAAGCGGTGGACAGGAGTGTCCACCCTCCGGCAAAGGCCGCTCCTACCTTATCATGCCGGCGGCGACGGTCTTGTTCGTGAATTCGTCGATCAGGACGAAGCTGCCCGTCATGCGGTTCCGGCGGTAGGAGTCGAAGAAGAGCGGCTCGGAGGTGCGCAGTTGCACCCGGGCGATGTCGTTCATGCCGATGTTCAGGTCGGTCTCGATCTTGTGGAGGGTGTTGATATCGACCTTGTACCGGATGGCCTTGACCACCGCCTTGGCCGTCTTCGTCGTGTGGCGGATGATGTATTTGCCGCGGAGTTGCAGGGTCCGCTCGGAGGAAAACCAGCAGAGCATGGCGTCGATGTCCTGCCCGACCTCCGGCTGGTTGTTGGGCTTGACGATCATGTCGCCCCGGCTGATGTCGATCTCGTCCTCGAGCCGGACCGCCACCGACATCGGCGAGAAGGCCTCGCCCACCTCCTCCTCGAAGCGGTCGATGGAGCGGATGCGCGAGTTGAACCCGGACGGGAGCACGGTGACCTCGTCGCCCGGCTTGAAGACGCCGCCGGCGATCCGTCCGGCGTAGCCCCGGTAGTCGTGGTGCTTCTTCGAATGCGGGCGGATGACCCACTGGACGGGCAGACGCGCGTCCACATGGTTGGCGTCCGGCCCGATGTACACGTTCTCGAGGTGGTAGAGGAGCGAGGAGCCGCCGTACCACGGGGTCTTTTCCGAGCGGTTGACCACGTTGTCCCCGAGCAACGCGCTGATCGGGATGAAGGTCATCTCCTTGATCTGGAGGCGCGAGGCGAAATCGGTGAACTGGCGGACGATCTCGTTGTAGCGCTCCTCCGAGAAATCGACGAGGTCCATCTTGTTGATGCACAGGACCACGTGCTCGATGCGCAGGAGGGAGGCGATGAACGAGTGGCGGCAGGTCTGCTCGATGACCCCCTTGCGGGCGTCGATCAGGATGATGGCGAGGTTGGCCGTGGAGGCGCCGGTCACCATGTTGCGGGTGTACTGGATGTGCCCGGGCGTGTCGGCGATGATGAACTTGCGCTTGGGCGTGGCGAAATAGCGGTAGGCCACGTCGATGGTGATCCCCTGCTCCCGCTCGGCGCGGAGCCCGTCGGTGAGGAGGGCGAGGTTCACGTTCTCGTCGCCGCGCTGGCGGCTGCTCGCCTCGATCGCCTCGAGCTGATCCTCGAAGATCGTCTTGGTGTCGAACATCAACCGCCCGATGAGCGTGCTCTTGCCGTCATCGACGCTCCCGGCGGTGGTGAACCGCAGGAGATCCATGTCCAGGTATCCGTCTTGTGTGGACATCAGAAGTATCCCTCCTTTTTGCGGTCTTCCATGGCCGATTCCGACCGTTTGTCGTCGGCCCGCCCGCCGCGCTCGGTCTGGCGGGCGGAGGCGACCTCCTCGATGATTTTCTCCAACGTGTCGGCGGGCGATTCGACCGCGCCCGTGCAGGTGGCGTCCCCGACCGTGCGGAAGCGGACCTGCCGCGTTTGCGGGGTCTCTCCCTCCCGGGGGGTGATGAAATCGGTGAGCGCCAGCAGAACGCCGTCGCGCTCGATGACCTCGCGCTCGTGGGCGAAATAGATTGCCGGGATGGAGACCTCCTCGCGCAGAATGTACTGCCAGACGTCCATCTCGGTCCAGTTCGACAGAGGAAAGACCCGGAAGTGCTCGCCGGGGGCTTTCCGCGCGTTGAAGAGGTTCCACAGCTCGGGGCGCTGGTTTTTGGGATCCCACTGGCCGAACTCGTCGCGGTGGGAGAAGAAGCGCTCCTTCGCCCGGGCCTTTTCCTCGTCGCGCCGGGCGCCCCCGATGGCGGCGTCGAAGCGGTTGGCCTCGATGGCGTCGAGCAGGGTTACGGTCTGGAGGGCGTTGCGGCTGGCGTTCGGTCCGGTCTCCTCGACGACCCGGCCCTGGTCGATGGAATCCTGGACGAGGGCGACGACCAGCTCGCCGCCGATCTCCGCGATGAAGCGGTCGCGGAACCCGATGGTCTCGGGAAAGTTGTGCCCGGTATCGACGTGCAGGAACGGCATCGGCGGGCGGGCGGGCCAGAACGCCTTCTGGGCCAGGCGCGCGACCACGATCGAATCCTTTCCTCCCGAAAAGAGGATCACCGGACGCTCGAACTGGGCGGCCGTCTCGCGGAGGACGTAGATCGCCTCCGACTCGAGCTGCTCCAGGTGTCGGATTTTGTAGGAAGTGCTCATGGAAAAACGGCGAGAGAAGCAGACGGAGCGGACGAGGGAAAGAAAAAAGTTCCGCGCCGCGAAGCCGGGGGTGTAGCCGCAAGTGCGTGGAGTGATCAAAGGGATTTTTCCGATTTTCCAGTTGATTCGCGGCCATCGCGGCAACCGTCTTCGCTCTTCGAGCTTCGCCGCGTCAAGAGCACGAGGCCCTACAGAAAGCCGCCGGACCCGCCTGCCGGCGGGGGCGCGCCCCCGCCCGCCCCGTCTCCGCCCGGCGGCGGATTCATTCGCGCCGCGCCCCGCTCCGGCGGCGGCGGGCGAACCGGCGGGTGCGGCGGAAGAGGCGGAACGCTTCGGACGGTTCGGGATCTCTGCCGAAGCGGACGGCGAGCAGGCGCTGCCGCAGTTCGTCGCGGAGGGCCCGCTCCCCGGACAACGCTTCATCGGCTCCGGCGATCGAATCGAGCCGGCGCAGCTCGCGGCCCGCGCGGCGGCGGAGGGGGTGGAGCGACCTGCGGGAGGACCTGCTCCAGAGAGCGCGCGGGTGCCGGGCCAGCCAGCGGATGAGCAGGAAGCCGCCGGCGAGCAGAAGAACCACCGGGATCCAGGCGAGCGGGGTGTCCGCCAGGATCCGCCCGAATCGCCCGGCGGTTGCGGCCACGCCATCCCCCAGGTCGCCGACCCACCGGCGCAGGTCTTTGGCCAATCGCTGGAAGTTCGTCGATACGCCCTCGACGAATTCCTCCTGCGAGGCGTCGTCGAAGTTGATCACGCGCCGGTACCACATGACGCGCAGGCTTTCGATCCACGCCTGGAATCCGGTCTCGCGGGCAAAGCCGGCGCCCGACCCGGTGAACCCGCCGTTCGACCCGCCGCCCGAACCCCCGGGGGTGGGGTCGATGCGCACCCAGGCGCTGCCGTCGAAAATCTCGCACCAGGCGTGGGCGTTGCGGTTGCGGACGACGAAGTAATCCTCGTAGGAATTCCACGACCCGCCGTTGAAGCCGACGACCATGCGGGTCGGTATCCCGGCCGCGCGCGCCAGCACGGCGAAGCCGCCCGCGAACAACTCGCAGTGTCCGGGGCGTTCGCTCTCCAACCACTGGATGATCGGATCCCCCTCGTCGTCGAAGCTCCCCGGCGAGAGGGTGTACGAGTGGCGGCTGCCCAGGTATGCCGCGATCTCGCCCGCCATCTCGACGGGGGTCCGCCCCCGCCTCTCTCCGAGAATCTCCGCCGCGCGGGCCCGGAGGAACTCCCGCTCCTCGCGCTCGAGGGGCAGGGCGAGCGTGGTCAGGGGGTAGGCCCTGGCCTCCTCCTCCCGGGCGGCCTCCTCCGCCGCCAGCAGAGGCTCGTCCAGCGCGCTCGCCGGCACGCCGGGGCCGAACCGGAAATCCCTCACCTGGTAGGAGAAGACCGAGGCGGAGGCCCGCGGCAGGCTGAAAACCAGGACCTGCGGATCGGACCGGAAGGGCTGGCGCCCCTGGAAACGGATCTGCTCGAAAGGACCGAGGATGGGCAGGTAGCGGCTGACGCCCGGCTCGAGGTAAAAGGTCCACGACCCGTCGCCCCGGGCCGGCTCCGCGAACAAGCTGTCCGGAAACGGCGAGAGAACATGCACCGGGCGGGACGAGCGCTCGCGGTTTCCGGAGCCGAAGAGGCTGCTGGCAAAGGCGCCGTTCTCGTAGCGGTCCAGCACGAGCATCCGCCAGTAGGGGTCGTCGGGGAGCGATTCGAGGTCCGGCACGTCGATCTGCATGGCGATGCCGTCGTCTTCCTGGATCCGCGTCACGTCGCCGAAGCGGACGATGTCGCTGAACCCGCTGAGTCCGGCCTGGGGGACGCGCAGGAAGGGGATCGCCTTGTCCAGATGAACGCGCGGAATGGCCACGAACAGGATCGCCGTCGTGCCGATCAGGAGAACGAACAGGAGGGCGAGCGAACGGATCATGGCCGGATGGAACGAGCGCCGCGCGTAGCCGGCAAACTCCTTCCACGTGAACCGCGCCCACTCCCCGGACCGCCCGGCCGTCTCTCCGGCGGACTCGAGCAGGTTGACGACATACAGCAACCCGATCGCCAGCAGAGCGAACAGAAACGCCTGGACGGCGAACAGCATGGAAAGGGTGAAGACTCCCGAGACCACCGAAAGAAACATCCCCAGCAGGATCAGTTGCAGATCCTCGCGGTTGGAGCGGTGGGAGGCCACCCGGACGGCCAGGAGCACGAGGAGGAGCCGCACCATGGGGGGGATGATGTCCCGGCCGGCGAAGAGCAGATCGACAAGGAACACCACGACCAGCAGCGGCGCGGCGAAGCGCCGCAGCGGCGGGCGGACGAGCGCCGGCAGCCTCGGAAAGAGGGTGACGGCGGCCGTCACCAGGAAGACCGCGAAAAGGACGGGGCCGCGCGCGAGGTCGAGCCCGGCGACCGTCCACAGGGACAGAAGGGCCAGCGCCTGCCCGAGAAACCACTTCACGTGGACGAGTTCGGTCGTCCGGCTTTCGCTCATACGGCGGTCTCCATGGCGACGGCGCCTTCGGCGGTGGGGCGGAACCGGATCAGGTTCCCCCGGACGGACACGGCGCCGACGTGCCCGGGGGTGCGCGCGGCCAGGGCGAGGGAGTCGTTGAGGGCCTTGAGGTCGGAGACGTGGCGCACGGCACGGAACTCCCCCCGGTCGAAAACATAGCCGGCCAGGCGCTCCTTTTTGAAAAGTTCGCCGGCCACCGTCGATACCCGGCTCAGAAAGGCCTCGAAGGAGGCCTCGTCGGGCCAGAGGGTCTCGCTGCAATTGACGTGCAGGACGAAGGCGCCGCTCCCTTCCTCGGCGAGCTGCCGGATCATGAGCCGGCCGGTGCGGGCGGTCGCCTTCCAGTGGATGCGCCGCGGCGGGTCGCCCCGCTGGTACTCGCGCAACTGGACCAGATCGGTCCCCGAACCCATGCGCCGGCGCGAGCCGCCGCCGCGCGACAGCCGCCGGGCCGGGGGCGGATCCGGAATCCGCTCCTCGAGGGCCGGCCAGACGAGGACCTCCAGTTCCACGAAGGCGCCGGTCTGCTTGCGGAGGAATCCGAAGGGGAAGGTGGACTCCGGCCCGACCACGCGCACGAGCGCGCGCCCGCGGGGCGCGGGGTCGAGGACGAAGGGGAGGTCCACCGAGGCCCCCGGAGGAATCCGCTCGCGCAGGAAGACCTTGCGGGGCGGCCCGCCGTTGACGCGGACGAGGAACCAGACCGCCCGCGAGCCGAAGAACTTCTTGCCGTTGCCCAGGTGCAGCGTGCCCGAAAGGCCCTCCCCGGCGCGGCACTCGCTGGCGGCGGAGACCTCCCACCAGAGCTTGCGGAAATTGAGGACGGAGAGGATTCCGTTCACGATCAGAAGCGCCAGGACGAAGGAGAGGACGAGAAAGAGGATGTTGCTCGCGGTGTTGTAGGC
>JBKHCX010000155.1:0-5937 GCA_046541615.1 Puniceicoccaceae bacterium | reverse complement strand
TAGGGCCGCGTGCTTGTCATGGATCATGAGCTTGTCGAATGGCGCGCGTGCCGCCGCAGGGGGACCATTCGGCGACGCATCGACCCAGAGGCCACGATCCGGGAATTTCCCGGCCGCGTCGCGGCCATCGCGCGAGCGCGAGGCCCTACAAATTTGGAGTGGATTCGGAATCGTTTCTGAATCGGAGATCCGCGACGACGATTGCAGGATGCACGCCCACAGACCCGTCCTCCGGGCGAAATGCACCGGATTTTTCCGGTTCCTTCCACCCGTTTTCGCTTGCCGCCTCAACCGGGCTCCCCGGCTTTTCCGGTCATCGGAACGAAGCGGACGGGCAGGAGCGGCTTCTCGCGGAAATGTTCTTCGTCCACCCTCGTGACCAGGGTGAGGTCCTGGGTTCCGACGCCGACGGGGGCGAGGAGGCGTCCGCCCACCCGGAGCTGTTCCGCAAGGGGCTCGGGGACCGCCGCCGGCGCGGCGGTGAGAACAATCGCGTCGAACGGCGCCTTTTCGGGCCAGCCCTGAAAGGCGTCCCCGGCGCGGACCTCCACATTGCCGATGCCCGCCTTTTCGAGGTTGCGGCGGGCGCCCTCCGCCAATTCGGGGAGGATTTCCACCGTGTAAACCTGTCTGGCGATCCGGGACAGCACGGCCGCGTTGTACCCGCAACCGGCCCCGCATTCGAGGACGGTGTCGTCCTCGCCCAATCCCAGGGCCTGGGCCATGTAGCCGACAATGTAGGGCTGGCTGATGGTCTGGCCGCCTCCGATCGGCAGAGGGCAGTCTTCGTACGCCTGCGAACGCATCTCCTCCGGCACGAAAAGACCGCGGTCCACTTCATCCATGGCGCGAAGGACTGCGGGGTCGGTGACGCCGCGGCCTTTGAGGTGGTATTCCAACATTTCCTGCTTCGTGGTACTCATAGGTATGTGCCGACGAACGAATCATGCCAATGCCTCCGGGAAATTTCGTTGGCACGGTATCTGCGCTCTCTCCCGTATGCAAAACGATAAGAACGAGTTCGTGCGGTTGCTCCGGGATTTGGATCATGGGGATACCGATCAGGTGGGCGGTAAGAACGCTTCGCTGGGCGAGATGATCGGCTCGCTGGCCGATCGGGGAATCCGGGTTCCGGGAGGCTTCGCCACCACGGCCAAGGCCTACCGGAAGTTTATCGGGGAAAACCAGCTCGAAGAGACCATCGCGAAACTGCTGGACGAGGCGAGGAGAGACGGCGTGGAACAGGCGGGGCCGAAAATCCGCTCCGCGATCCTGAAGGGCGGATGGCCGCCGGAGGTCGAGGCCGCCATTCGGGGCGCCTACCGGGAGCTTTCCGAAAGCCAGGGAAAGGAGGCGAGCGTCGCGGTGCGCAGCAGCGCGACCGCCGAAGATCTGCCCGAGGCCAGTTTCGCCGGCCAGCAGGAAACGTATTTGAACGTCGGAGGGGAGGACGACGTCCTGGAGGCGTGCAAAAAGTGCTACGCCTCGCTCTTCACCGACCGGGCGATCAGTTACCGCGAGGAGAAGAATTTCGAGCACATGGCCGTCGCCCTCTCGGCCGGAGTCCAGCTGATGGTCCGGGGCGATACCGGAGCCTCCGGGGTGATGTTCACCCTGGATACGGACAGCGGATTCCGCGATGTCGTGGTCATCAACGGCGCGTGGGGCCTGGGTGAGACCGTCGTCGGGGGCGAGGTCAATCCCGACGAGTATGTCGTTTTCAAACCGAAGCTCGGGGAGTCCGGCCGCCTCCCGATCATCCGTCGCTCGTTGGGCGAAAAGGCGATCCAGGCGGTTTACAGCCAAAAGAAAGACCGGCAGATCGAGAACAAGGAGACCCCGAAAAAGGATCGCCGGCGCTTCGTGCTTTCCGACGAGGAGGCGGTGCTTCTCGCCGAATGGGGGAAGATAATCGAGGACCACTACGGGCAGCCCATGGACATCGAGTGGGCCAAGGACGGGGAGACGGACGAACTCCACATCCTCCAGGCCCGCCCCGAGACGGTGGAGTCGCAGAAGGACCGCTCGGTTTTGACCACCTACTCCCTTGAATCCACCGGCAAGGAATTGGTTTCCGGGATCGCCATCGGACAGGCTGCGGCAAACGGGAAGGTGCGCAAGCTGTCTTCGCCGGATGAAAGCGATCAGTTCGAGGACGGCGATGTCCTCGTCACCGAGATGACGGATCCCGACTGGGGGCCGATCATGAAGCGCGCCTCCTCGGTTGTCACGGACAAGGGGGGGCGCACCGCCCATGCGGCCATCGTCAGCCGGGAGCTGGGGATTCCGGCGATCGTCGGAACGGGGAATGCCACCGGGGCGCTCTCGGACGGCCAGGAGGTGACGATCGACTGCACCCGGGGCAGCGAGGGATACATCTACGAAGGTCGGCTCCCGATCGAGAAAACGACCGTCAGCCTGGATGCGATGCCGGAGACGAAGACCGAAATCATGATGAATCTGGCCAGTCCGGAGGGGGCCTTCCGATGGGCCGCCCTGCCGACCCGCGGGGTGGGTTTGGCCCGGATCGAGTTCATCATCAACAACGCGATCCAGGCGCACCCTCTGGCGCTGCTGGATCCTTCGAAAGTGGAGGACAAGGAAGCGAGGGCGAAGATCCGGGAACTGCTGGAGGGCTGGGAGGACGGAACCGAGTTTTTCATCCGCCACCTGTCCGAAGGGATCGCTACGATCGCCGCCTCGCAGTATCCGAAACCGACCATCGTCCGCCTCAGCGATTTCAAGACCAACGAATACGCCGAATTGCTCGGCGGCAGTCAGTTCGAAGCAAAAGAGAGCAATCCCATGCTGGGTTTCCGCGGGGCGGCCCGCTACCAGTCCGAGCATTTCCGGGAAGCCTTCGCCATGGAGTGCGCCGCGCTCAAACGGGCGCGGGAAGCCATTGGCCTCGATAACATCGTGATCATGATTCCTTTCTGCCGCACGCCCGAGGAGGTGGACGGCGTTCTCGCCGCCATGGCCGAAAACGGCCTGGTGCGCGGAGAGAAGGGTTTGCAGGTCTATCTGATGGCGGAGGTGCCCTCCAACGTCTTCCAGGCGGAAAACTTCGCCGCGCGCTGCGACGGATTTTCCATCGGCTCGAACGACCTGACCCAGCTGGTCCTCGGAATCTCCCGGGACTCCGAAGCCCTGGGCCGGTTCTTCAACGAAATGGATCGATCGGTGACCACCGCCATCGAGCAATTGATCGCGGCCGCCCACAAGGCGGGGATCAAGATCGGCATCTGCGGCCAGGGACCGAGCGACAAGCCGGAATTCGCCGAATTCCTGGTCGAGCACGGCATCGATTCCATGTCCCTGAACCCGGATTCAGTGGTCGGGACGTTGAAGAGGGTGGCCGAGTTGGAAGGAAGTTGAGAAAGTTGAAGTCCAAAGTGAAGCAGAGGGCGAGGAAGGCCTGCTTCACCCATTCATTATGAAACGACGCCACAAAGTCCCCTTGTTCGTCTTGGTCGGCTTTGCGCTTGTCTGTCTCCTCTGTGTCGTCATCGTTTTCAACCCTTCGTTCCAGCGTTGGGTGGCGCTGGGGCAGCTCGAGAAAATCGACCCGGAGGCGAAGTTGGAGCGCCTGGCCGTCAGCCCCTTCTCCACCGAGGTTCGCGGACTCAAGCTGAACGCGGAGGACTGGCGGCTGGAACTGCCGGAACTGGAGCTGGAATATTCCCCGTGGCACCTGCTGGCGAAGCATGTGGTGATCAGCCGCCTGCATGTCGAAGGGGCGGTGGCCGAGATAGACTCCGCCGCGGCGGAAAAGGATGAAGCGGCGGAGCGGGAGCCCCTGCCGGGGCTTTGGGAGCTTACCGATACTCGTTGGCGGGTCAGTCTGGATGCGCTTGCGGTGGACGCCGGTCTGAAATTGCCCGAGGTCGATTTGTCCGTGCGCCTGAGCGGAGGCGGCCTGGCGCCGGAGGCCACCGGCGATTTCGAATTGGAGGCCTTGCGCCTGGTGCCGGAGGCGGAAGGCGGCGCGGTGGAAGGGGTGGAGCTGTCCGGAACGCTGCGTCTGTCGGAATCCGCCAGGGGAGCGATGACCGCCCTGGCCTGGGATTTGCAGGCGGAGGCCCTTGGGGCGTTGTTCGAACGCCCCGCGCGCTTGGACGTCGGCGGGGATTGGACCGCTGATGATGGATGGGCCGGGATGACTGCCGCGGAAGCCGCGGAGGCGGCCTATCCTCCGGAGACGTTTTCGTTGAAGGTAACGGATGTCGGCGAAACCGCGGACGGGGGACTTCTATTGGGAGCCGATGGCGAGTATGATGCCACGGGCGAACGGATCGAGGCGCGTTTCAGGCTCAACGCGGATAACGCGACACTGAAGCCTTTTGCCCGGGCAACGGATTTGCCGCAATTCGGTGGCGAAGGCGATGGAGAGTTCGACTGGGATTTGGCGGGAATGAGCGGGAACTATTCAATGAACACAAAAGCGGATGTTTCCAAACTGGGAAGGCTTTCAGACGCCCTGAAGAATGTTGGCGATCTGCGGATCGAGGAGGCGCACGAACTGTCTTTCGAGGGCAAACGGGCGCGGCTTGAACGATTCGTTTTGAGAATCAGTGATGACGGCGGAGGCGAGGTGATCGCCCTGGAGACATCCCATCCCCTGACCTTCGCCGTGGCGGCGATCGAGGCGGACAATCTCGACGAGTCTGGATTCAGGCGGCCGTGGTTGTCGTTGAATACGGAAGTCCCGCTCGAATGGCTGGACCCGGTCCTGGGCGGTCTCCGCCTGACGGGCGCGGACCTGCGCGGGCGCTTCGACTTTTCGGGCAACCCGATGAAACAGCTTGAGATCTCATCGGAAGCCCCCTTCGAGGCGGAGGGCACGGACCTGAGCGCCGATGGTTCCGTGCTTTTGGAGGACGTAGCCGTCTCGCTCTCGCCACGGTTCGTAGCAGGGTGGGAGAAGGCGGAGTTGGCACTCGACGATCTTCATCTGAGCGCCGGCGGGCACGCATTGCTGCGTGGGGAGCTGGAAGCGGATGCCGCCTTTGGCGCGGAGGAAGACTTCCGGGCGAATGTGAATGCGGAAATGGAGGCCTTCCTCGAGGGTTTGCTCAGCCAGGACATCGGAGATCGCCTGCCCGAGGCGGCGGCGGCGGTGCGAGGCCGGATGATTGAAATGTCGGAGATCCTGGGACCCTCGTCCCTTGGAATGTCGTTGGCCGCCTCGGCCCGCCGCCGTGAAGTAACGGCTGAGAACCTGAGCGCCGAACTCGTTCGCATTGAGGGCGGAAAATTGCTGGAAGCTCGGCTATTGCATCCGTTGGAAATACGTTTCCGGGAGAGCGGTCTTGTCTTGAGGACTTTCAACGCATCGCTGGAGGGCGAGGTGACGCCATGGTTCGAACAAGGCTTTATGCCGGAAAACAAGGTGACGGGCGGGCGCGTTCACCTGGACGCCGCCCTGGACGAAGAACGACGCGGATCAATGCGGCTGCAACTCGACGACCTCCGTCTCGACGGCGAAGAACCGGCGGTGCGCCGGGCGCGGATCGAGGCAAGCGCCGAACGAAAGGAGGGCGGCGACTCCTGGCCGGGAAATGCCGCGGTGGAATTGGAGACAAGCGGCGGGCGGAGCGATCTGGCCGCCGACTTCACGTGGTTGAATCGGGAGGAAGGTCCTTTGCTGACCATTGATATCAACGGCGACCGTTTGTATGCGGGCGACTTGCAGCGGCTGCTGCGGAAATTCGGCACCGCGCGGGAGGCGGTGCCCCCTCCCGTGGAGGAGCCGGACGTATCGCCCTTGACCGTGGACGGCACGGCAGAAGAAAAACAAGCGGACCAGGGAGACAGGGGGGGTTCGGGGTCCGGCCTCGGGCCCCCGCCCAGGCCGGTGGCAGGCACGGAGCCGCCCACACCCGATGAGGCCGATGAGGCCGATGAGGCCGATGAGGCCGATGAGGCCGATGAGGC
>JBKHCX010000154.1:0-5982 GCA_046541615.1 Puniceicoccaceae bacterium | reverse complement strand
CCACCAACCCAAACCGACCCAGCCGACGCCATCCGGAACAACGCCCCCGTAGCTCGACGGCGAACGCCGTTGAGAAAACCCGTCTCGATCCACCGACCCACCCCGGAAGACTCGTATTGCCATCGGCCCTCTGTTCTCCCACCCTTGCCCCGAATGATCCGTACCAAAGAGAAAAGACAGGCCTCGCTTCTGTCGGTCCTGGCCGGAGCGTTTGCCGCCGCGCTGATCGGATTAATGGCGGGCTTCGCCACCGAGGCGTCCCGGCTGCCTTTGTCGGCGACGCCCGCCGCCTCCGAAAACGAAAAGACGATCACCCCCGTCTTCCCGACAGGCCGGTCCGACGGGAGCGGAGACTGGGAAGGCATGCTCCGCCGCCTGGCCGAGGGGAACGCCCCCGGATCCTCCCTGGAGTTCAACGAAGCGGATTTGAACAGGGTCGCCGACGAGTATTTGAATTTCACCCTCGGAAAGGAGCAGGCGGCTGACAAGCAAGACCGCCCCCCCGTCGCCTTTCTTCCCGATACGCCGAACTTCAGGATCGCCGACTCCCTCCTCCAGTGCGTGCTGCCCTTTGAAATCTTCGTTCCCGGTTTCGAAGGAAAGGCGCTCTTCGTCGTGGTCGGCGGGTTCGCCGGGAAGGACGGCGCTCCCCGGTTCGCGGTGGAGGAGGCCTGGATCAACTCCGCCCGCATCCCCCCGCTCGCCGCGAAGGTGCTGATCCGCTCCCTGACCGGATCGATCCGCAAACTGTCCCCCGACTCCCCCTTGTTCGCCGCGTGGAAGCGGATCGATTCCATCCGCCTCTCCGGGGATACCGCCACTGTGACCGCCCGATGATGGAGCGCTTCCTGCCCCGCACGCTTTTCCGGTGTTCAGCGGCCATCGCCGTGTCTCTCATCACGTTCCCGGCGGCCGGCGGACAGGATGAGTCCGCTCCCCCGGCTGCCATGGAACCCCCGGCACCAGCCGGAGAACCCGAAGCACCGGCCGCAGAGCCCCCGGCACCGGCACCGGCCGAATCGACAACCGAATCGGCCCCGCCGGAGGGTCCCCCGGCGTCGCCGCCCGAAGAGCCCTCCGCCCGACCATCGCGACCCGGAACTTTCGAAGGCCGCATGGGCACCTTCGACTTCGTGGCCGCCGATCCTTCCTCCCTCCAGGTGGCGCGGCAGATCGGGCGGATCGTTCTCGATGTGTGCGATCGATTGATCTCCTCGCCTGACGAACGCATGCCGACGCTCTCGGTCAAGCTCGTCCCCGACGGACGGGGGGACCTCGGCGACGAGCAAATCCGGATCTACGAGGATCTCGCCGGCGACTACGGGCTGGCGGTGGCCTGGAACGAGGACCTGCCGGTATCCCTCTTCATCCAGGCGCTCACGGAGAGCTACCTGCGGCAGCTCGTTTACACCTCGGACGACCGCGACCGCGCGGAGAACATTCCCTCCTGGTTGATCGCCGCCGCCACCCTTCGGGCGCAGATCGGCCTCCGCCCGGCGCTCGTCGAGTACTTCCGCGAGTTCGGCCGGGAGGCACCCATGCTTTCCCTGGAGGAACTGCTGGCGGACCGGCCGATCGAGGATCTGAATGCGGCCGAGAGGATCGCGGCCTTCTGGTTTCTCGAATTGGTCACGCGGACCTTCGACAATCCGAAGCGGATACGGAGTTTTTTCGACGCGGTGGCAGCCGGAAGACCGCCGCTCGAAGTTCTCGAAAGCCAGACCCGGGAAAACCCCTCTTTCGCCAACGGCACCGAAGCCTGGTGGGTCATCGGCTTCCAGGACCTCGTCCACCGGCAGACCGGCGTCGTTCTCTCCATCGCGCGGTCGGGGCGGCAGCTCTACCTCCTGAACCGGTTCGAACTGCTCGACGAGAACCGTCCGGCCTTCACCACCGTGGCCGGACTTTGGGAATACCGCAAGAACCCGCTCGTCCGCAGAGCCCTGTCCGACCGGCTGCAGGAGATCCGCCAGATGATGCCCCGGGTGAACCCCGTCTTCTACAACGCCTTCCGCGGCCTCGGTCTGCAAATGCAGGCCTTGCTGGACGACGACCGCGAGGCGTTCGACGCAAGCACGGAGGAATTCTCGGACGAGATCGAAACGGCAACCGCCCTCGCCCGCGACGCGCGGATGCTGGCCGAAGACCCGGACGCGGAAATCTAGCCCGGCGGAAAAAGAGGCCCCGGCCCTCAGAGGGCCAGGCGCAGGGCCGCGCCGAGGAAGACGGTGTCGGTGTCGATCCTGGTGTCGCTGTCCGACAGATCGGCGGTGTCGTTGAAACGGTAGTTCGCGGAGATATCGAGATGGAGGCCCGAAAAGATCTCCAGGTCGAACCCGGCCCGAAGCGCGTAAAAGGGGCTGCTCTCGAAGTCACCGTCCGTATGGACGATCCCGATCCCCGCCGCTGCGTAAATGCTGTCACCAAAAATCAAATACGCCTCGGGCGCCCAGGCGTTTTCCCCGAAGCGGTCGGGCAGGAATTCGGCGTTCAGCTCCAGCCCCCATAGCCCGTCCCGGTATTGGTAGGTAACGAGGTAGGAAAAGCCGCTGTCGTCGATATCATCGACATCGAGATCGTCGAGAGTGACCCAGTAGTTGGCCCCCGCTCCGATGCGGTGCTCTCCGGCGGCGAAGCCGGAGTAGGCGGCGATCACGGAAGCCGCGAGGGCCGCGGAAATGGCTTTGCGCATGTTCATCGGAAGGGGGTTCTAGACGGTCCCGGGAGAAGAGCGAGAAGAATCTTCGAGCGATCTCCGGCCCCGCTTCCGGCAATGGCCGTCTCCCGGAAGCCGCACGGCCGCCGGTCCGCCGAGCCGGCGCACCGCTCACATCCCTCCTCCGCGCGTCTCGAGGAAGTCGCGCAGGATGATCGCCGCCGCCGCCGAATCGATCCGGCCGGTTTTCCGCTTGCGGCGGGCCTTCTTCAAATTCCAGTGCCGCCCGGCTTCGACCGAGGAAAGGCGCTCGTCGCACAGGTGAACGGGCAGTCCGAACCGCCCGACCAGACCGTCGCGGAACGTTTCGACCTCGCGGGCCATCTCGCCCGCCGTCCCGTCCTCGCGGGCGGGGTAGCCGAGGACGATCGCCCTCACCTTCCGCTCCGCGATGATCCTCCCGATGTGGGCGAGGCGTTCTTCGGGGGCGGCCTCGACCGCCGCCGCCAGAGGGACGGGGACTCCCACTTCGTCGGCGTGCGCCAGCCCGATCCGCCGGGCGCCGTAGTCGATGGCGAGCCAGGACTCCCGGGCCGTCATCGCAAATAGCGCTCGCCGTCCTTCCGTTCCCGGATCGACCGCACCAGCTTCTTCACATCCTGCGCCCTCTCCCTGGGGCAGACAAGCGTGGCGTCCGGGGTCTGCACCACAACAAGGCCCGACACCCCGATCAGCCCGACGAGGTGCCCGTCCTCGGCGTAAACGATGTTGTCGGCGGCGTCCTCGACCGCGGCCGCGCCGCGGATCGCGTTCCCGGATCCGTCCTTCGGATGGTGCCGCCCGATGGCCGGCCAGGAACCCACGTCGTCCCAGTCGAAGGTGGATCGGATCATGACCACGTTGCGCGCCTTTTCCATGACCGCGTAGTCGATGGAGATTTTCTCGAGGCCGGGATAGCGCATGGCGAGAACCTTCTCCAAAGGCGCGCCCGCCTCCAGATCCTCCCCGATCGCCGCGCAGTCCCGGTGCAGTTCCGGGCGGAACTCCGCCAGCGCACCGAGGATGGTCGAAGGCCGCCACACGAAGATCCCTCCGTTCCAGAAGTATCCGCCGGACTCCAGATACGCGCGGGCGGTTTCCGGATCGGGTTTCTCCACGAAGCGGTTCACCGCGAAGCATCCCTCCCGCCCCGCGCCCGCCTCGATGTAGCCGTAACCCGTGGCCGGAAAGGTCGGCTCGATGCCGATCGTGGCGATCACCGGAGCGCGTTCGGCCGCGGCGAACGCGGACGCGAGGTCGGCGCGGAACGCCTCCCCGTCGTGGATCACATGATCGGCCGGAAGCATGGCGAAAGCCCCGTCGCCCCCCTCGCGGCGGACGAGCAGGGCCGCCAGGGCGACGGCCGGGGCGGTGTCCCGGCCGAGCGGCTCGGCCACGATCTTCTCCGGATCGAGTTCCGGGCAGATCCGGCGGACGGCTTCCGCCTGCTCCCCGTTCGTGATGACCCACGTGCGCTCCGGGGGCACTAGCCCATCAAGGCGCCCGAGAGTCTGCGCGAGCATCGGCCGGTCGCCGACGATCGGAAGAAGGTGCTTGGGCCGGGAAAGACGGCTCCGCGGCCAGAACCGCTCCCCGCTCCCCCCCGCCATGATGACTGCCGATCTTGGATTATCCATGCGCACCGAACCTAGCAGGCATTCGTGCGCGGAGGGAATATTTTATTCCGCCCGCGGTCGCGGACGGCGCGGTCCGCTACCGCAAAAGGGAAACCGCCTTGCGAAGGCTTTCCAGGAACACATCGACCTCGCCGGGTGTGTTGTAGAAAGCGAACGACGCGCGGGTCGTGGCCGTCAGGCCGAGGAACTCCATCAGCGGCTGGTTGCAGTGGTGCCCGGCCCGCACGGCCACGCCGTCGCGGTCGAGGAAGGTCGCCAGGTCGTGCGGGTGGACGCCGTCGATCACGAACGAGGCCACCGCCACCTTCTTCTCCGCCTCCCCGATGATACGGAGGCCGTCGATACCGCGGAGCCCCTCGGTCGCCCGGCGTAGGACGGCCTGCTCCCGGGACTCCATGGCGGGGTAGCCGATCCGGTTCACGAAGCGGATGGCCTCGGCGAGCCCCACGGCGCCGGCGATGTGGGGAGTTCCCGCCTCGAAGCGGGCCGGTGGCGGAGCGAAGGTCGTGCCGGCAAACGAGACCCGCTCGATCATGTCGCCGCCCCCCTGGTAGGGCGGCATCGACCCGAGGACGTCCCCTCGCCCGTAGAGCACCCCGATCCCGGTCGGGCCGAACAGCTTGTGCCCGGAAAACACATAGAAATCGCACCCGATCGCCCCGACATCGACCGGAAAATGCGGCACCGCCTGCGCCCCGTCCACCAGCACCGGAAGGACGCGTTCCTTCGCCTCCGCGACCAGTTCGCGGATCGGATTGATCGTTCCGAGCGAATTCGAGACATGGGTCAGGGCCACCATGCGGACATCGCCCCGGAGAGCCTCTGAAAAATCCTCCCGGTCAATCTCCCCCTCCGGCGTGAGCGAGACGGCCCTGATCCGCAGGCCCAGCTTCTCGGCCGCCATCTGCCACGGAACGACGTTGGCGTGGTGTTCCATGACGGTCAGAACGATCTCCGATCCGGGCCCATTCCCGGCGCGGAGAAAACTGTCGGCCACCAGATTGATCGACTCGGTGGCGTTGCGGGTGAAAACAATCTCGCCCGGGTCGGCGGCCCCGACGAACTCCGCCACGGTCGCCCGCGCCTCCTCGTAGGCGGCCGTAGCCTCCTCGCTCAGAAAGTGCAGCCCGCGGTGGATGTTCGAATACTCGTCCGTATAAAAACGCGCCACCCGGTCGATCACCGCCCGGGGCTTCTGGGTCGAGGCCGCGTTGTCGAAATAGACCAGGGGCTTGCCGTACTTCCGGCGGGCCAGCACGGGGAACTCCGCCCGGACGGCGTCCGGATCCACGTCGGGATTCTGCGTTTCTGCACTCACAGCCCGAACAAAAGGCCTCCGGCGGAAATATGCAATGCGCGGAACCGGATTCGCCCCCGCCCAGCCCAGGCCCCAAGCCCGGAAACTTTATCCGAAGGTGAACCATTCCACTCAGCGCTCAGGAAACAACTGCAACCGGTCCACATTCTAACCCTGTCTATATTTTGACCTGGTCAAATCTATTGATTGACATCCCTCCGTGCCGGAGGGTGGACACTCCTGTCCACCGCTTCTTCGGATCCTATTCCGGTTTCAATCTCGATCCCCGCGGGACAGAAGTGTCCCGCCTCCTCCGCCAGGCCGAACCCTGCCCGGGTCGAGCGTATCCGGCC
>JBKHCX010000153.1:0-6052 GCA_046541615.1 Puniceicoccaceae bacterium | reverse complement strand
GTCGAGGTGGGCGAAGGTGTTGGCCGGGGCCGGATCGGTCAGGTCGTCGGCCGGCACGTACACCGCCTGGAAGGAGGTGATCGACCCCTGCTTGGTCGAGGTGATCCGCTCCTGCAGGTTGCCCATCTCCTGCGAGAGGGTCGGCTGGTAGCCCACCGCCGAGGGCGCGCGGCCGAGCAGCGCCGAGACCTCGGATCCGGCCTGCGAGAAACGGAAGATGTTGTCGACGAAGAGGAGCACGTCCTGCTTCTCCTCGTCGCGGAAGTATTCGGCCATGGTCAGGCCGCTCAGGCCGACCCTCATGCGGGCGCCGGGCGGCTCGTTCATCTGGCCGTAAACGAGGGCGACCTTGGAGTTGGCGATGTTCTCCTGGTCGATGACCCCGGCGTCGGACATTTCGTGGTAGAGGTCGTTGCCCTCGCGGGAGCGCTCCCCCACCCCGCAGAACACCGAGAAGCCCCCGTGCGCCTTGGCGATGTTGTTGATCAGCTCCATGATGACGACGGTCTTGCCGACCCCGGCCCCGCCGAAGGCGCCGACCTTGCCGCCCTTGATGAAGGGGCAGATGAGGTCGATGACCTTGATGCCGGTCTCGAGGATGCTCGCCTCGACGCTCTGGTCGGTCAGGAGCGGCGGCAGGCGGTGGATCGGGCTGCGCTTTTCGTAGGAGACCCCGCCTTTCTCGTCCACCGGATCGCCGGTCACGTTGAAGATGCGCCCGAGCACGCCCCGGCCGACCGGCACGGTGATCGAATCGCCCGTGTCCACGGCGTCCCCCCCGCGGACCAGCCCCTCGGTCGAGGACATGGCGACGGTGCGGACAACCCCCTCACCCAGGTGCTGCTGCACTTCGAGAACCACGCGGTGGCCCCGGCCGCCCACCTCGAAGGTGGAGGTCAGTGCCTGGTGGATTTTCGGCACGTTGCCGCGGCCGAATTTCACATCGACGACGGGGCCGATCACTTGAACGATCTTTCCGATATTTTCCATGGGTGGGTCAGTGGATGGATTCAATTGAAGAAGGTGGCCGCGGAAATCTCAAGAATCTCCTGCGTGATGGCGGCCTGGCGGGCCTTGTTGTATTCGAGGGTGAGGTCGTCGACGAGGCTCCTGGCGTTGTCGGTGGCCGCTTTCATGGCGACCATGCGGGCGCTGTGCTCGGAGGCCTTGGCGTCGAGGATGCGTTGGTAGATGGATTTGCGGATGAAGAGGTCGAGGATCTCGGCAACCACCTCCTCCGGGCTCGGTTCGAAGATCATCTCGCGCTCGTCGGCGGAGACCCGGCCGAACTCCTCCATGTTCGCGTTCACGAAGTCGCGCAGCTTGGTCAGCGGAACCAGGGGCGTGAGCCTCGGCTCCTGGTTGAGGGTGTTCACGAACTTCGGGAAGAGGACCTCGATGGAGTCGATCTCCCCCGCGCAGAACTGCTTGACCATCGCCTCGACGATGGGACGGACCTCCGGGTAGGCCGCCTCGTCGCTCACGGTGAAATCGGCGGCGAGGTCGCGCCGGGTGCGGGTCAGGAACTGGCGGCCCTTGCGCCCGATGTTGAACCACCGGACCGGCGGGTCGGACGGGATGGCCGCGATCCTGCGGAAAAGGTTGGAATTGAGCGGCCCGCAGAGTCCGCGGTCGGAGGTCACGAGCAGGATGCCGCGGCGGCGGACCTCGCGCTGCTCGAGGAAGGGGTGCGAGGGCTGCTCGTCCTCGTCGATGCGGCAGCAGAGGTTCGCGAGCACGGCGAGGAGGCGGTTCGAGTAGTCCTTTCCGCGCATGGCGAGCGCCTGCGCCTTTTTCATCTTCGAGGCCGCGACGAGCTGCATCGCCCGGGTGATCTGGGCGGTGTTCTTGACACTCTTGATCCGGTTGCGGATGTCGCGGGTGTTGGCCATGGATCGCTGCTGCGGAAGGTGTAGGTCGGCGGGCGGTGTTCGGGGAAATCAGGCGAAGGTGCCTTTCCAGTCTTCGACCGAGGCCCTGAGGTCGGCGGTGATCTCGTCGGTCAGCTTCGCTTCGGTGCGGATGCGCCCGAGGAGGTCGGACTTCCGGTTGGAGAGGAACTCCTCGAGGGCGGCCGTGGCCTCCTGGACCTTGCCGACCTCGATGTCGTCGAAAAACGCGTTCTGGACCGCCCAGAGCACCGCCACCTGGACCTCGACCGGCTTGGGCGAGAAGGCCGGCTGCTTGAAGACCTCGACCACGCGCGCCCCGCGGTCGAGCTGCCCCTTGGTCTTGGCGTCGAGGTCCGAGCCGAACTGGGCGAAGGCGGCCAGTTCGCGGTATTGGGCCAGCTCGAGCTTGACCCTGCCGGCGACCTGCTTGGCCGCCTTGATCTGGGCGGCGGAGCCGACGCGGGAGACCGAGAGCCCGACCGAGATGGCCGGCCGGATGCCCTGGTTGAACAGGTCCGTCTCCAGGAAGATCTGCCCGTCGGTGATCGAGATCACGTTCGTGGGGATGTAGGCCGACACGTCGCCGGCCTGGGTCTCGATGATCGGAAGCGCCGTCAGCGAGCCGTCGCCGTAATCCGGGCCGAGCCGGGCCGAGCGCTCGAGGAGCCGGCTGTGGAGGTAGAAGACGTCGCCCGGATAGGCCTCGCGGCCGGAGGGGCGCTTGAGCACGAGGGAGATCTGCCGGTAGGCGACCGCGTGCTTCGAGAGGTCGTCGTAAACGATGAGCGCGTCCATGCCGTTCTGCATGAAGTACTCGCCCATGGCCGCGCCGGAGAAGGGGGCGAGGTAGAGGTTGGCCGGGTTGTCGGCGGCCGGGGCCGAGACGACGATGGTGTACTCGAGGGCGCCCGCCTTTTCGAGGACGTTGATCGTCCGCGCGACGTTCGAGTTCTTCTGCCCGACGACCACGTAGATCGAATAGACGGGGCGGAAATCCGGATCGCCGGAGCGCAGGCCCTGGCGGTTGATGTTGGCCTGGTTGATGATCGTGTCGATGGCGATGGTCGTCTTGCCGGTCTGCCGGTCGCCGATGATCAGCTCGCGCTGGCCCCGCCCGATCGGGATCATCGAGTCGATCGCCATGATGCCGGTCTGCAGGGGCTGGTCCACCGACTTGCGGGCGATGATGCCCGGGGCGATCTTCTCCACGGGGAAGGTGTCCTCGTTCTCGATCACCCCCTTGCCGTCCACCGGCTGGCCGAGGGCGTCCACCACCCGGCCCAGGAGCGCCTTGCCCACCGGCACGGAGAGGAGCCGGCCGGTGGTCTGGACCGGGTCGCCCTCGCGGATGTTCGCCGGGTCGCCCATGACGACCGCCCCGACCTCGTCCTCCTCGAGGTTGAGGGCGATGCCGTACACGCCGCCGGGGAACTCGATCATCTCGTTGTACATCACCTTCGAGAGTCCGCTGATCCGGGCGACCCCGTCGGCGATGGAGAGTACGTTCCCGACGTTGCTTTCGCGGGTCGAGGTTCCGAGGTTCGAAATCTCTTGTTCGATCTGTTCGACGATGCTGCTCATGGTATGGATTGCTGGAATGGTTGGAAAATCGGCCTACCGGGAGGACGCGCCGATGCCGGCGAGGCGGGAGGGGATGGAAATCTCGTAAACGTCGTCGCCGACCTGGACGCGCGTGCCCGCGATGAGCGAGGGATCGCGGCGGTGATCGACGGCCAGGGGGCGGCCGTAGCGGGCGGAGAAGGTCTCCCCGATCCGCCCGAGGCTTTCGGGCGAGAGGTCGCCGCCGGAGCGGACCCGCGCGGTGGTGGCGGCCAGCTCCCGCTCCGCGAGGAAGGCGAGATAGTGGAGAACCGCCCGATAGTCCGCGGGCGGCTTCGCGCGGAGGGTCTCCAGCACCTCGCGCACGCGGGTCTCCGACAAACGGCCGCTGTCGTCGCGGCAGATCGACAGCAGCCGGACGGCCAGTTTTCTCGCTCGGGGGTTCTTCCTGCCCATGACCGGGGTGTCGCCCTAGCGGAGGGAGTCCGCCAACTCCCGGGCGGCCCGGTCGCTGAAAGAGGACTTCTCGGAATCGGAGAGTTCGCGGTCGAGCACCCTGCGGGTCGTCTCGACCACCAGGCGGGAGACCTCCCCCCGGACCTCGTCGAGCATCTTCCTGCGCTCGGCGGCGAGCGCCTCCTCGCCCCGGCGGATGATGTCCTCGGCCTTCGCGCGGGCCTCGGCCGATTTGGTCTCGATGAGTTCGGAGGCCTGCGCCTTCGCCTCCTTCAGGATCTCCTGCGCTTCGATCGACGCCTTGCGGAGGGTTTCCTCGTGGCTTTTCTCGGCGTCGGCCAGCTTGGCCTTCATCTCCTCCGAATAGCGGAGACCGTCGTCGATTTTCTTCTGGCGTTCGGCCACCGTCTTCAGGATCGGGCGGAACGCCAGGAAGTAGAGAAGGAGCGCGACGATCAGGAAGTTGATCATCTGCCCGATGAAAAACCCCGTATCGAGCCCGAATTTGTGCACGAGGGTCTGGACCGGGCCTTCGGTGCCGTCGGCGGCCGGTGCGGCCGCCAGGGTGAGGTGCGTCAGGAACTGGGAGAGCATGGGAGGAAAAGAGACGGCGGGCGGCGGATCGCCGCCGCCCGGCCGTCGAATGCGGTGCTACCGGACGGCGGCCGGATCAGCCTTGGTAGAGGAACAGCGAGTAGAAGGCGACCGCCTCGGCGAGCGCCATCCCGATGATGCTTTGGACGAGGATCTTCGTCGAGGCCCCGGGGTTGCGCCCGACGGATTCGACGGCCTTGGTGCCGATCATGGCCACGCCGAGGGCGGCGGTGGTGCACCCGAGGGCGGCGGTCAGTCCGGCTCCGATGTCTCCGGTGATTTGTGCGAATAGTTCGATCATGGTATCTTGGTTTGGTTGTTGTTTCTCAGCGTTTTTCCCGACGCCCGGCACTCGGTGGGGATTGGTTGCCCCTGGCACCGGTCCCGCCGGAGAAAGGTGGAAAGGGGTCTAGTGCTCGTGCTCCTCGTCTCCGTGGTTGCAGATCAGTCCGATGTAAACGGCGACCAGTAGGGTGAAAACGAGCGCCTGGACGAATCCGATGAGCACTTCGAGGAAATAGAAAGGCACGGGGAGGATGACCGCGAAAATGCCATGCATGCTGGTGAGGAGGTTCTCCCCCCCGAACATGTTGCCGAAGAGGCGGAAGGAGAGGGAAACCGGCCGGAAGAGGATCGAAATGATCTCGATGAAACCCACGGCGATGAAGATCAGGCTGAGAAGGTAGTAGATCGGCATGGGCATCTCGTCCTTGGTCGCCTTGTTTCCGAAGAGATCCTTGACGACCCCCCTCGGCCCGACATAGGCGAAGATGAAATACAGCCAGGCGATCATGGAGACCGCCGCAAGGGCGAAGGTCATGTTCAGATCGGCGTTCGCGGGGCGGATGAAGTAGTTGAAGTGGTCCTGCACCCGGCCCTCTTTCCGCAGGTCGGACAGCATCTCGCGCCGCTCCTCCGATCCCTCCGGCAGTGAATTGAAAACGGCCTGCTGCTCCACCGACTCGAATTGCACCTTCATCGTGTCGTGGCCGAGCGTTCCGACACCGGGCAGGAGTCCGCTCCAGTTCGAAATGAGGATGAAGGTGAACAATCCGCCGAGCAGCCAGAACGTCGGTCCGACCATCCGCTTGCCGACGATGGGCTCGATCAGATCCCGCACCCCGATGACGATCGTCTCGACCACAACCTGCCCCTTGGAGGGGACGAGCGAGATTTTCCCGACCATGAGCCGGACCGCCACGATCAGAATCAGCGAAATCACCCAGCTGGTCACCATGGAGTTGGTGATGGGGATCCCGAAGACCTCGAAAATCTCGTACGCGTAGGGCGAGACCTTCTCCTCCTCCGCCGCGGAGGCGGCGGATGCGGCGGCGAGGATGCCGGCCGCTGAGACGATTCTTACAGGTTTCATCAAAGAAGGTGGTCGGAAAAAGCTGTATGTTATGGATGTGCTTCTCCGCGCGGGTCAACCCCAATAGCACGGAATTTCGAAAAGGGGGGCGTTGTGGATTCCGCCTCCCCGACCGGGCGGTGCCGGAGGGTGGACACTCCTGTCCACCCCTGCCCGCCAACCCGTTCCGAATTCCACT
>JBKHCX010000152.1:0-6146 GCA_046541615.1 Puniceicoccaceae bacterium | reverse complement strand
GGCCGAAGCGCCGCCCGGGTCGCACGACTGAAGTCATGCGACTACTTTCATCGGGCACGTGGTTGGATGACTTCAGTCGTCCAACCCGGAACGGCCTGGCGGAAACGACCGTCGCGCCGGCGCCCCGTCGGCCGCGAAATTCAGGGTTGAAAGACCGAGCGTCCGCGCACATCCTTTTCCGTTTCTCTGAATCATGGCTACTTTCCTTATCGCTTTGTTTTCGGTGGTCCTCGTGTTGGTCTGCCTGTTCGTCACGTTGCTCGTGCTCATGCAAAAGCCCAGTTCCAACTCCGGAATGGGGGCCGCTTTGGGCGGGGGCGCCGCCGAGCAGGCGTTCGGCGGAGAAGCGGGCAATGTCCTCACCCGCGGGACCATCTATGCGATCATCGCGTTTTTCGTCCTTTCCTTCGGCCTCTACCTGGGCACCTTGTCCAGCTTCGGCGGCGCCGGCGGCGGGGACGACGGTCCGTCGATCACGAATCTGGAGGGCGATCAACCGATGAGCGGAGGCGCTCCCGCCGGTGGGGAAGAGGCCGACGCTCCCGGCGAGGAGGAAGAGGCCGACGCTCCGGGCGAGGCCGGAGAGGCCGAAAGTCCCGCGGACGCGGACTCCGTCCCCTCGGACGAAGACTCCTCGCCCCTGCAGCTTGAGGACCTCGATGCTCCCCAGCCTTCCGGCGGTTCCTGAGCGGGGGCGCGTTCCCCCGGCCCCGTTTTTATCCACGGGCCGGAAACGGCTTGCGGGCCGCCTCGGAAGGCTGCTCGGCCTGTTCCTGGTTCTTGCCGCGATCCCCGTCCCGTCTCCCGCCGTGCCGGGCGGACGCGACTTCGGGCGGACGGTGCCGGACGTGCGTCCCATCGGGGACGCCGAAGCGGCGGAGGTGATCGAAGAGTTCCGCGCATCCCGCGGCGGACCGGATTCCATCCTCGAATCGAGACTCGCCTACTATCCGCGAACCGGGCGGAAGACCGTGCGCGACGTCGGAATCCGCACCGGTTGGGAGGGGCCGGTCCTGTATCTGCGGGTGGACTGGAGCGGGGGGGCGGACTCCGCCGCCGTCCGGCGCTTTCTCTTCCGGGCCGGACCGGATCCCGCCGGGTGGGCCTGGGACGCGGAGGAAGAAAAGGCGGCGCCCCTGGCGAGGGAGGATTTTCTCCGCCCGCTCGTCCCGGGCATGGACATCACCGCCTTCGATCTGACCGCGCCCTACCTCGACTGGAAGGATTTCTCCTACGATGGCTCCGAACGGGTCTCGGGCAGTCCCGCGCACTGGTTCCGGTTCGGCCCGCCGCCGGCGTGGGAAACCGCCCTGGCCGGGGCGGGCATCGACCGGATCCGGGTGGCTTTGGACACCCGTTTCGACGCTCCGATCCGCGTCGAATACCTCGGCCCGGGGAACGAGGTCCGGCGAACGCTCGAAGCGCGGAGCTTTAAGAAAGTTTCCGAAACATGGATCGTGCAAAGGCTCGAGGCTTTCGACGAAAAATCGAGGGACCGGACCGAACTGACGGTCGTGGATGCTGTCGTTGAAATTTCATTACCACGATCGGTCTTCCGTCCGGAAGGCCTTTCCGGGGCCGACTGATCGAGGCGGGAACCGCCCCGGAAGGCCTTTGTACAGGGCTTTCGGGGCGTGCGCCCTTTGCGGCCGAACCGGTCGCCGAGCGGGGGCGGTCGGGATGTCCGAACGAGGCGGCGCGCCGGTTCGCGGAGATCCGCGTCCATCGCCGGTTGCGAATGACTTCGAATCCGATCCCCTCTAAATCAGTATTGACTGGGCGTTTACGGAAGTTCTATAAGCATTGGAAAATTCACGTTATGCCAGCCCGATACGCCTCTCCACTCACCTTCGAAATTGACCGCGGGTCCTATTCCAAACTCGTCGGGCTGGCCGCCGGTTCCGGCGCCGCCAGCATCAGCCAGGTCATCCGGGCGGCGTTGAAGATCTACGACTTTTCGCGGTTCGAGCCGGAGGGTTCGGAGAACCGCCAGATCTCGGTCAGGATGGAGCCCGATCTGCGCGAGCGAATCAAGAAGACCGCGAAGGCCCACGATGCCAGTTTTGGAGAAGTCCTGCGCGCCGCTCTTGGTGCGCTCTCCGAAAAGCCACTTCGAGAAGTGGTCCAGACAACGAACAGCACAGACATGCCCAAGAAACCAACAGAGAAGAAGACTGTGAAGAAGGCGGTCAAAAAAGCTCCGGTCAAGAAGACCGCGGGTAAAGCCGCCAAAAAGGCAGTGAAGAAGGCCCCGGTCAAAAAAGCCGCCGCCCGCAAGACCGCGAAGAAGGCGGCCGCGAAGACGGTGAAGAAGACCGCCAAGAAAGCGGCCGGGAAGACCGCCAAAAAGACCGCCAAAAAGACCGCGAAGAAGACCGCCACGAAAGCGGCCGGGAAGACCGCGAAGAAGGCCGCCACGAAAGCGGCCAAGAAAGCCACCGGGAAGGCAGCCAAGAAGGTGACGAAGAAGGCTGCGGTGAAGAAGTCGGCGAAGAAGGCCGCCCGCAAGCCGTAGGCTTCCGCATATCCGGGTTGACGGGTTCCCCGGGAGGGCGCGCCGCCCGCCGGCCGCGCCACCAGCGGCGCGACTGCGGATTTTTCTTCGCGGTCGAGTCCGCTCGTGCTTGTCTTCCCTGGAAAGTCCTGCTTCCTCATGCCCATGGATGGTTCACCGAGATTTCTGTCTTCGCGCGCGGCCGCGATCCGGCCTTCCCCGACTCTGGCGGTCGATGCGCGCGCCAAGGCGATGCGGGCCGAGGGCCGCGATGTCTGCGGCTTCGGCGCCGGCGAGCCCGATTTCGACACGCCGGAATTCATCAAGGAAGCCTGCATCCAGGCGATCCACGAGGGGAAGACCAAGTACGCGCCGACCCCCGGGCTGCCGGAACTCCGGGAGGCTCTGGCGGAAAAGCAGGTTCGCGACAACGGATTCGCCTCCTGCGATCCCTCCCAGGTCGTTGTCAGCCCCGGCGGAAAGTATAGTTGCTACCTCGCCATGCAGGCGGTCTGCAATCCGGGCGACGAAGTGCTGGTTCCCGCTCCCTACTGGGTGAGCTACCCGGAGATGGTCCGCCTGGCGGGCGCCGTTCCGAAAGTCCTCTCCACCGAGTCTTCGAACGGCTTCCAGTTGGATCCGGACGCGTTGCGGGGGGCCCTTACCGAGAAAACCAAGCTCCTCATCCTGAACAGTCCCTCGAACCCCACGGGGGCGGTTTATCCGCCCGATCTGATCCGCGCTCTCGTGGCGATCTGCGTCGAGCACGGCATTCTGATCCTGTCCGACGAAATCTACGAACACCTCCTCTACGACGGGAGCGAACACCTCTCGCCCGCGTCGGTTTCCGCGGAGGCCGCCAGGAACGTGATTACGGTCGGCGGCTTCAGCAAAACCTTTTCGATGACGGGATGGCGCCTCGGCACCTTGATCGCCGACCCGCCGATCGCCAAAGCCGTCGCGAGCCTGCAGAGCCAGACGACCTCCAATGCCACGACCTTCGCGCAATACGGAGCGCTTGCCGCGATGAGGAACTGGAAGCAGGCGATGCACGAGGTTTCCGAGATGCTGGCGGTGTTCGACCGGCGGCGTCTCAAGCTGCTCGCAGGGCTGCACGCGATCCCCGGTGTGGACTGTTTCCGCTCGACGGGCGCCTTCTATCTCTTCCCGGACATCCGCGGCCTCGGAATGGCGCCGTCGGTGTTCGCGGAGGAACTCCTGAACCGGAAGATGGTCGCCGTTGTCGCCGGCGAAGGCTTCGGGAGCGGGACGGGCATCCGGCTCAGCTACGCCACTTCCGACGAGGTGATCGAGAAGGGCCTCGGGCGGATCCGGGAGTTCGTCGAGGAGGAGTTCGGTTCCTGATCCGATGCCGGACGACGGACAGTCCCCCCCGTCCGGAGGTCCTCTGTTTCCCCGCGCGATGGAAGCCCGCCGCGAGGCGGACGGCGTGAAACCCTTTCGAACGGGTGGTGTGCGCCGGCTCTGGCTGGCGGCCGGGCATTCGGCCGAGGGCCTCGGCGCCGCCCTCAAGCACGAGGCGGCGTTCCGGCAGGAATGCATGGCCGCCGCGGTGCTCGTTCCGCTGGCCCTCCTGCTTTCGATTCCGGTCGTGGACAAGGTCCTCCTGATCGGCGCGGTTTTTTTCGTGCTGATCACCGAGCTTCTCAACACGGCCGTCGAATGCTGCGTGGACTACATCTCCTTCGACCTGCATCCGTTCGCGAAGCGGGCGAAGGACATCGGCAGTGCGGCGGTTTTTCTCAGTCTGGTCGCCGCCGTCCTGACCTGGGGCCTTGTCCTTCTCGCGAACTGGCCCCCCGCCTTCGTGGGGGGGTAGGTGGTTTTCCGGCCGGCGGCCGCATCCGCCGCCGCCATCGCCGCGTTTTTTCCGCTCTTTACAACGGCACGGTTGGGGGCAATCCTCTGCCCCTCACACCACTTTCACAAGCCAACCAACGAACATCAGACATCATGAGTGAACGCACGAGTATCACGGTCGCCAAAGGCGACGGAATCGGACCCGAGATCATGGACGCCACGCTCCACATCCTCCAGGAGGCGGGCGCGGAACTGGACATCGAGGAAATCTCCATCGGCGAAAAGGAGTACCTCGCCGGGAACACTTCGGGCATGGCGCCGGACGCGTTCGACTCCATCCTGCGGACGAAGGTTTTTCTCAAAGCCCCGATCACGACCCCCCAGGGCGGCGGTTACAAAAGCCTGAACGTCACCACGCGCAAGGCCCTCGGCCTGTACGCGAACATCCGCCCGTGCGTTTCCTACCACCCCTTCGTGCGGACCAAGCATCCGGAGATGGACGTGGTCGTCGTCCGCGAGAACGAGGAGGACCTCTACGCCGGCATCGAACACCAGCAGACGGTTGACGTCACCCAATGCCTGAAGCTGATCACCCGCCCGGGGTGCGAGCGCATCGTCCGCTACGCCTTCGAATACGCCAAGGCGAACAAGCGCAAGAAGGTCACCTGCTTCACGAAGGACAACATCATGAAGATCACCGACGGTCTCTTCCACAAGGTGTTCGAGGAGATCGCTCCGGAGTATCCGGACATCGAGAACGAGCACTGGATCGTGGACATCGGCGCGGCGAAGCTCGCGGACACTCCGGAGAATTTCGACGTCGTGGTCCTGCCGAACCTCTACGGCGACATCCTCAGCGACGTCGCCGCGCAGATCGCCGGCTCCGTCGGTCTCGCCGGATCGGCCAACATCGGTCCCGAGCACGCGATGTTCGAGGCGATCCACGGCTCCGCCCCCCGCCGGGCGGGTCAGAACCTGGCCAACCCGTCGGGACTTTTCCTCGGCGCCATTCTCATGCTCGTCCACATCGGCCAGGTCGAGGCCGCCGAGCGGGCGCACAACGCCTGGCTGAAGACGATCGAGGAGGGCATCCACACCTACGACATTTTCAAGGAGGACGTCAGCAAGGAGAAGGTCGGCACGAAGGAGTTCGCCCAGGCCGTGGCCGCGCGTGTCGGCCAGAAGCCGGAGACGCTCGCCGCCGTATCCTACGACAAGGAGAAGGCTTCGATCGAAACGAACCCCTCCTACGAGCGGCCCGTGGTCGTTCGCGAGCTGATCGGCGTGGACGTCTTCTGCGAGTTCAAGGGCAAGACCGATGAGATCGCGGCCATCCTGCGCAAATGCGACGGCGAAAGCCTCAAGCTCCGCATGATTTCCAGCCGAGGCATGGCGGTCTGGCCCGACGGATACGAGCAGACCCTCCTCTGCGACCACTGGCGCTGCCGTTTCATGATCGAGGATCCGGAAAACGGCGGTCCGCTGCCCCACGCGGAAGTGGTCGCCCTTCTCGGCCGGGTCACCAAGGCCGGAGTGGAGTTCATCAAGACCGAGGGGCTCTACTACTTCGACGGCAAGCCGGCCTTCCAGATGGGGCAGGGGCAGAAATAGCAACTCCTTTGCCCTTGACTCGGGGCGCCCCCGGGAGCTTCGATGGACCTTGACCAACGGAGGAGTGCCAGAGTGGTCGAATGGGCCTGACTCGAAATCAGGTGTGCCGGAAACGGTACCGGGGGTTCGAATCCCTCCTCCTCCGCCAGCCGTTTCCGGAACGATTGGCGGAAAAGGCGCTCCCGGCGGCCGCCGGCGACGCGGCGAGGGTGCCGGGAAC
>JBKHCX010000151.1:0-6172 GCA_046541615.1 Puniceicoccaceae bacterium | reverse complement strand
GGGGTCGCACGACTGAAGTCATGCGACTACGGGAGGCGCCCGGCGGAGTGCGCTCACACAACAATGGCGGCGCTTGCATCGGGCAATTGCGGGACAGGAGTGTCCCGCTTCCCCTTGTCCGGGTGCGGTCTCCGGGCCGGCTTTCAGGAATCCGACGCGGCGGAGGCGGCCGGGGAGGGGGAGACGGCTTCGGAGAGGGCCTGCCGCAGTTGGAGTAGATTCTCGTTCTCGATCACGCCGTCCCGCTCGATGCCTTCGATGTAGAAGGTGTCGTTCGCGACGCCGTTTTCGGTGGCGATTCTCGCGAAGGTGATGTCGAAGTCGTGGGCGGTGATGATCTTGGAAAGACGGTAGAGGAGGCCGAGCGAGTCGGGGGCCTGCACCTCGATGATGGTCCGTTTGAGGGACAGTTCGTGATACACGTTGACGACGGGCTCGATCCGGATCGGCAGGTGGCCGGCGCCTTTGCCGAAGAGGTTCGATTCCTGCCTTTGCGCCTCCCGCTCGATGGCTTCGAGAAGATCCCTGCCTTCGACCAATGCCTCGCGGACGCTCGCCTCGAACCGCTTCTCCACCTTGTCGTCTTCGACGGCCCCGCCGGACGGCCCGGTCACGTAGAAGGTGTCGATGGCGATGTGGTCCGTGCGGGTGATCGCCTTGGTGCTGAGAATGTTCAGCCCGCACACGCTGAGGGCGCCGGCCAGTTTGTAGAACAGACCGGCGCGGTCCCAGGTCACGACGTTGACGACCGTGAGCCCCTGCTCGCGGTTGTTCTGCCAGTCGATCACCGGCGCGAGGGCTCCGACGGAATCGGCGGTTTGGATCCGGGCCAGCAGTTGGTGGATCATCCGCAGGTGGGTCTCGACCTCGTCGATCGAATTGTGGGCGAAATACCGGTCGGGGAGGAGGTTGAAGTGCGCCTCCAGCTCGTCCCGGGAGAGATCCCTGGCGATCGGGCGGTCGAACAGATCCTTCTCGATCATCCGGCGGCGCCTCCTTTCTTCTTCCTCGGGATCGCGGCCGTCGGCCAGGACCCGGAGCGTGCGCCGGTAGAGGGCCTCGTGGAGGGATTGCTTGTAGCTGTTCCAGAGGCTTTCGGCGGTGCCGCGGGCGTCGCAGTAGGTGTGCGCGTAGAGGTAGCAGAGCTGGCTCTCCTGCCCGGTGATATCGGCGAACGACTGTATGGTGGCGGGGTCATTGAGATCGAACCTCTGCGAGAATCGTGCCATTTCGAGATGGTTTTCGATTATAAACAGAATTTGACGTTGCTGGGGTGCGGCGATGCCCATGCGGTTGAGAACGGGCTTGGCGAGGACGGCGCCCCGGTGGTCGTGGCCCCGGATTCCGTCGGCCTTGCCGATGTCGTGCAGCAGCAGGATAAGGTAGAGCAGGGTGGGGAAATCGGTCCGGCGGATGGCGGCGAGGTATGAGGGGAAGGGAGGGTCCGTCCGCTGGAAGATTTCGTCGAGATGGCGGATGGTGTCGAGGGTGTGGATGTCGGCCGTGTAGCGGTGGTAGAACTCGTGCTGGACGAGGCAGGTCAGCCGCCCGAATTCGGGAATGAGGTGGCCGAGGACTCCGAGGGCGTGCATTCTTTCGAGAATGGGAAAGACGTGCCCGGCCTCCTGGAGGATCGCGCGGAAGCACTTGCGCAGGGGCTCGGGCCAGGGGTCGGTCACCACAAGCAGGTGCCGGGATTCCTCGATCCGCTCCTCGAGGTCGATGTGGAGGCAGGCCCGGTGTTGCTGGGCGAGGCGGAAAACCCGCAGAAGCCGCACCGGATCCTCTTCGAATACGGAGGGTTTCGCGGCGGAGAGAACCCCGTTGGCCAGGGTGAATCCGTCGATCTGGCGGACGGGTTGGTGGCGCCGGGCCTCGATCGCCTCGCGGAGGCAGAACCGGTCGGAGCGGATCGGCATGTTCCTCCGGACGATGCGTTCCTCGACGAGGTGGGCCGTGCGGAGGATCGTCTTGGCGGCGGCGTAGTAATCGCGCATGAAGGCCTCGACGCGGACAAACGGGTCCTCCTGCCGGTAGCCGAGGTTCTCCGCGATGACCGGCTGGCGGTCCAGGGAGAGGAGGTCGGTGGCCCGCCGGGCGAGAAAGTGCAGTTCGTTGCGGACCCGGAGAAGAAAATCGTACGCATCGAGGAACTGGGCGGAGCGGTCTTCCGAAAGCACGCCGTGGCGGCAGAGGGATTCCAGGTGGCCGCCGTCGAACTTGATTCTGTCCATCCAGAGGGCGTTCTGGAAGTCCCGCAGACCTCCGACGCCGTTCTTGATGTCGGGCTCCTGCATGTAGATGGAGTCCCCGTATTTCTTCCGCCTTTCCCGTTGCAGCTCGATCTGCCGGACGATGTAGTCCTCGGGATTCCGGTTGTGGTAGAGGGGCCGGAACTTGCGGAGGAAGCGCCTGAGGAGCGCCGGGTCGCCGCAGATGAAGCGGCTTTCGAGAAGGGCGTTCTTCGATTTGGGCTCGGCTTCCGCCTCCTCGAGGGCCTGGCGGACGGTCCGGCTCGCGTGGCCGACCTTCAGGCCCAGATCCCAGAGAGGGTAGAGCATCTCCTCGGCGAAGGCTTTCTGGAACTGGGCCAGGCGCGCGGTTTCCTTCCCGTCGGGGTAGAGCAGGAGGACGTCCACATCGCTGTAAGGGCACATCTCGCCCCGCCCGTAGCCGCCGAGGGCGACCAGCGCGATCTTCTCCGCGAGACCCGGGAACCCCGGGCGGAGCACTTCGCCCGCCGCGTCGAAAATCTCGCACAGGAGTACGTCGATCACGATCGCGCAGGCTTTGGCGACGCGCAGGCCCGAATCCCCCTTCCGGTGGTAGCGCTCCAGCATCTTCTGCTCCAGGGAGAAGAAGGTGCGGTAGGCCTCCGTCCGGTCCGCGCGGGATGGGAGGTCGCCCGAAAAGCGGATCCTCGACTCGGCGTGCGCGCGAACCCTGCGGAAAAGCGGATCGGTCAGCGTCTTCATTCGCGGTGGGCCGGACCCGGGCGATCAGGCGACCGCGTTCCAGTGGGCCGGGTCGATGGTGCGGGCGTCCTTCCAGAGGGCCTCCAGCCGGAAATGATCCCGCATCTCCTCGGTGAAGATGTGGATCACGAAATCGATCCCGTCGGTCACGACCCAGCCGCTTTCGAACTCCTGGCTGTGCCGGGAGAGCTTGCCCGGCTTGCTCCGGACCGCCTTCTCCGCCGCGGCGCAGAGCGCGCGCAGGTGGGGGGCCGAGGTTCCCGAACAGATGACGAGGAAATCGGTGACCGAGGATTTCCCGCGCACATCGAGAATGCGCAAGTCCTTGCATTTGCGATCCTCGAGAGCTTCAGCGCACGCGCGCAGTTCGGCGATGGTTCGAGGATCGATTCGTTCGGAACTCATCGGCGGATTTCGCTTTTTACGGTAAACATGCTCGGGCAATCTTCGAAAAGCCTTTCCGGGAAGTCAAGACCGGCGCCGATTCCCTCCGGATCCGCCGACACAGCGCTTCCCGGACGAGGGGATGGTCCCCGAGCAGTCCTGTGGTCGAGATACGGAGCGTCGGGGGGCCGGCCTCGGCGACGGCCTCGTCCCGGATGGCGGCCACGTCGCCCCCCTCTCCCGCGTGACGGCCGGGCAGGAGAAAAAAAAGGCTCAGAACCACGGGGCGCTCCCGCAGGGCCGGCCGCCGGAGCACCTCTTCGAGAAGCGGATCGCTGAAGGCGTAGCGCCCGCCCGCGCGGCGCTCCATGGAGGCGGGTATGACGCAGTGGACCTCGTCCCGCAGGATCGCCTGGACCTGCCCCGCCACGAAATTGCGGACACGGGCGGCCACCGGAACCGGACTTCCGTGATCCACGAGCACGACGACCGGCCGCGCAAGCGAACCCTCCGCGATCCGGTCGCGGATCCGGTCCGCCGCGGCGAGGGCGAGGACCTCCTGCTCCGGGCCGTCCTCCTCGAACAGGAACGGCGCGAGGCGCACCGAAACCGCCGGTCTTATCGAGCGCGCCTTCTCGATCCGGGCTTCGACCATGCGGACGATCGCCCCCCGGTTGCCGAGGAAGAAGGGCAGGACCACGAACGGGCGGCGGGAATGCTGCTCCGGGCCGGTCAGCCGGTCGAGCAGGGTGGGGGCGGGGGTGCCGCCGAGGTCGGCGGGATCGATGCGGTCGCAGTGGGCGAGGGAGACCGCCTCGACCGTTTCTCCGGTGCGGCGGGCGAGGTCGGCGGCCGCTTCGCGCAGGGCGAGCGCCGAAGCGGGGCGCACCGAGCCGTTGTCCGTCAGCAGGAAAACCGGTTCGTCGTCGGATCGTCGGGGCGGGGAACTCTCCGCGCGGCCTGTCATTCGACCGCCGGCTCGTCCGGAGACGCATCCGTCCGGTCCGGGCTCTCCGTTGGTCCGCTCCCGGTGGTTTCGTCCGGCCCGGGGGAGTCGGAGGCGGCCGGGGCGACCGGTATGGCCACGCGGTCCCGGTAGTAGGCCAGTTTGTCCTGCCAGACCCCCATGGTGTCGAGGGTTTCGAGTTCGCCGGTCCAGCGGTCGAAGGCACCGGTGTCTCCGTCGGCCAGCGCCATCAGAGCGAGCAGATAGGCGGCCTCCGCGCGGGCGGGCGGAAAGGCGTCCCCGTCATCGGCGAGGGCTTCGAGCACGCGCCGGGCCTCCCCGGCCTGGCCGAGCTTCACATGGCTCGCGCCGAGGCCGAGGCGGGCTTTGCCACCCAGGGGGCTCCGGGCGAGGGATTCGGTGGCGCTCGTGTAGAAGGTCAGAGCCGTTTGCCAGTCGGCTCCGTCGAAGGCGTCGTGGGCCGTCTGCAGGGCCGCGATTCCGGCGAGGGGATGGCCGGCGTATTCGGTCGCGAAACCGGCGAGGGATTCGTTTGCGACGGCCTCGTTGTAGGCCGCCTGCACCGCTTCCTCCTGCGAGGAGCGATACACGCGGAAACCGAAAACCACCGCGGTCAGGAGCACGGCCAGGGCGGCGCCGGCGATGATCGAGCGCCGGTTCTTCTGCCACCACGCGTGGAGGGGATCGTCGAGCGCGCCGTCCGGGTGGTGGCGTTCGCCTTCGGGCGGTGGCGCGACGGGTTCGGGGGCGGAACTGGATTCGGGCTCTTTCATGCGGAGTGTTTGATGGAAAGCCTGATAAAAACAACCGCCCCCCCGGTTGTGCAACCATGAATCACCAATCGAAATCACTGGTCATCGCGGGAGAGAGACTCTTAATACCCTCCCGCGATGGAGATCATTTTTCTAGGCACGGGAACCTCCCAGGGAGTACCCATGATCGGCCAGCCCGAGGGTTTGTGCGATCTGTCGGATCGGCGGAACTGGCGCACGCGCTCGTCCGTCCACGTGCGGATGGGGGGGACCCGGATACAGGTGGACGCCGCCCAGGAATTCCGGCTGCAGTGCATCGAATACGAGATTCCCGCCGTCGATTGCTTCATCCTCACCCACGGGCACGCGGACCATGTCCTGGGGATGGACGATCTCCGTCGTTTCTGCGACTTCCGGGGCGGGGAGGCCCTGCCCGTGTACGGCACCGAGGAAGGGCTCGCCCGGGTCCGGGCGATTTTTCCCTACGCGATCCGGGACAAGGCGGTGGTGCCGGGCTATCCGGCCTTCGCCCTGCGGACCATGCCGTCCGTGCTCGAGGTGCCCGGTGGCCGGGTCCGCTCCACGCCCCTTCCCCACGGCGCGATCGAGGTGCTCGGGCTCGTCTTCGAGGAGGAGGACCGGCGCTTCGCCTATTTCACCGACTGCTCCCGCGTGCCCGCCGAGGCCCGCGACCTCGCCGCCGGCGCCGAGATCGTCGTCCTCGACGGGCTCCGCCAGAAGCCGCACCCCTCCCACATGACGATCGACCAGGCGGTCGAGGCGGCCGCCGCCATCGGCGGACAACGCACCCTCCTCACCCACATGACCTGCTCGGTGGATCACGAAACGGTTGGCGCCGCCCTGCCGGATGGCGTCGAGCTGGCCTACGACGGGCTGCGGATCGATCTCTGATATCCAACGACCACGTCGAGTACCGGGACTACAGTCTTGCTGTGACTTTCTGGAGGTTTTTACGGCAGGTTCCCACCCCGAGGACGTCTTGTCGGGAGGTGGTTCGAAAGTTGCGGAGTTTTTGCGGCGAATGAAAACTCAGAATCCCCGGTTCAAGGAAAATTCCGGGACACCCACGAAAA
>JBKHCX010000150.1:0-6272 GCA_046541615.1 Puniceicoccaceae bacterium | reverse complement strand
TCCGTGGGGCGGGTATGGTGTCCAGCCTTCAGGCTGCTCCCCTGCGCCGGGCCGGTGGAAGGCATCGCATTGTCCGCACGCTCGCCGCGTCGCCCGGAGCCGTCGGGGAGATCTCTTCCCGGCAGGGCGTTCCGGGTTGGACGACTGAAGTCATCCAACTACGGAGTCTTCCCGATTCTCTCTTGAGCCGGGACAAGCCAGACGATTCGACTCAATTTTTCATCGGCGATGCGTGGACCGGTCCGGGGGCCGGCCACTTGATTCTTGCGACGGACGGAATTCCCGGGCATATCTTCTTCCGTATCGGAGATTCCTCCGATTCGCGCGACACCATCTTTCACAGGCGGAGCCCCGGGCCTCCCTTCCGCCGGACCGGGCGAGGATAGCTCAGCAGGATAGAGCATCGGTCTTCTAAACCGACGGTCGTGGGTTCGAATCCCACTCCTCGCGCCAGCGACTTCGCGAAGCGAAAGCTCATTTTGCCGATTCGAACCGAAGGTTCGTACCGAGGAGCGAAGCGACGACACGAGCGAAGCGCCAATCCCACTCCTCGCGCCAGCGACTTCGCGAAGCGAAAGTTCATTTCCCTGATTCGAACCGAAGGTTCGTACCGAGGAGCGAAGCGACGACACGAGCGAAGCGCCAATCCCACTCCTCGCGCCAGCGACTTCGCGAATTTCTCCTCGCGTCGCATCGTGCGGCCCGCCTACCCTGCCCGGATGAAAATCGCACTCTATCCGGGGACGTTCGATCCGATCACCAACGGGCATCTTGACGTGCTCCATCGTGCCTCGATTTTTTTCGACAAGGTGATCGTATCGGTCGCCGAGAACGACCCCAAGACTCCCCTCTTCCCCATCGAAGAGCGCGTGCGCCTGATCCGGGAGAACGTGGATTCCGCCCGGATCGAGGTCCGCATCCTGGAGGGTCTCGTGGTGGAATTCGCGAAGAAGGTCGGCGCCCATTCGCTCATCCGCGGGCTGCGGGCGATCTCCGATTTCGAGTACGAGTTCCAGATGGCGCAGATGAACCGGAATCTCGACGAGTCGATCGAGACGATTTTCCTGATGCCCAACGAGAAATTCTTCTACACCAGCTCGAAGCTGATCAAGCAGGTGGCCCGGTACACCGGTCGGGAGACCCGGCTGGTGCCGCCCAACGTTCAGGAGGCGCTTCGGAAAAAATTCGGCCACCCGCCGTCCAATATCCGTTCGTAGCCGGATTCGAAGTTCGCGCAGGCGGGCACCCATCCGGTCTCGGCGTGGATGCGGTCGATGCGGATCCGGCGGTTCGGGGGGTCGCCGGCGGCGTTGACCCGCAGGCGGCGGCCGGCCGCTTCGGGATCGAATTCCGGCACCGGGCGTCCCAACCGGCGCGCGAGCCACGCGACCAGTTCCTGTTTCGTCGGCGGATGCCCGTCGGAGACGTTGTACACACGCCCGGCGGCCGCGGGGCAATCGATGACCCGTTCGAACGCCGAGACGATGTCGTCGAGATGGATCAGGTTCAGGAAGAAATCCCCGCGTCCGGGCAGGGTCTCCACGCCATTCCGCAGCGAATCGAGCAGGTGGTGCCGTCCCGGCCCGTAGATGCCGGCGAGGCGCAGCACCGTCGTGCGGGGGCCCGCCGCCGGGTCGTCGAGGAGAATCCGCTCCGATTCGAGAATGACCCGGCCGGTTTCCGAGAGGTCGCCCCCCGCGTCCTCCTCGAAGACCTCGCGGCCGTCTGTAAACGGATAGACCGTGGTCGAGCTGGTGTACAGGATCCGCTCCGGCTGCGCCCGCCGCGCCCATTCCACCAGGGAGCGGTTCCCCCCGAGGTAGGACTTCCGGTAGCCATCGACACCCCCGCCGGCCGCACTCACGCAGTTGAGAACGGCATCGGCATCCCCGGGGACGGCCTCATGCCAGCCGGAGCCATCCACCTCGGCGACGACCGGATGAAACCCGGCCCGCGCGCCCAGGCGCCCGAGCACCTCCGGATTGCGGGAGACCCCCCATACCTCCCAGCCCGCGGCAAGGCGGGACTCCGCTACGGCTCCGCCCACGTATCCGCAACCGAGGATCAACAGTTTTCGCTTACCCTTCATGCTCCTCATCGTTTCCAAAAAGGCGGATCCTTCAAGACGTTCCCGGCTTTCGTCCGTCCGCGGCGAGCGCTTCCCCGCGCGGCGGCGGCGCGAACGGCCGAAGGCGCGGGGATGGACCCTCTCCGTGACCGCCGACCCGTCCCGGTCGTCCTTCCGATGCTGCCACCGATCCCGGCGCGCATGGTGGCGCCGCACGGCGGACGAAGGGGGTTCCGAAGGATGGGATCGCCCGCTACCGCCAGACGCTGCCCGCGAACCCGGCGATCCGTTCGCGAAGCGGCGCGCCGGCGTCCTCGAAAACGTAGTGGCCCGCCTCTTCGTAACGCTCCACCTCGGCGTCGGGGAACCGGCGGATCCATTCGTCGAGGAAAGCCGCGTCGAAGCAGAAGTCCCGCATGCCCCAGGCGAGAAGGCACGGCTTGCCGCGGAGCTTGGCCAGGTTCGCCTCCGCCTCCGCGAGCGTGCGGGCGGTGGGGTGCCTCGGGCTCATGGGGATGTCGGCGACGAAGGAAGAGACCGCCCGCCGCGAGCCCGGCAGAGCCCAGGGGAGGAGAAACCCCTCTTCCACCGCGGGCGGGAGCGGCCGGACGACCCCCTGGCGCGCCGCGCCCCGGGCGAACGCGTTGAAACGCTCCATGAGGATCCGCCCGAGAAGAGGCGCCCGCGCCAGACGGATCTGCCAGGGCATCCGCCGGAGGGGGAAGGCGGCCGTGTTGAGGAAGACCATCCCCCGCACCCGGTCGGGCTCCAACCCGGCCCGGTGGGCGCCGATCGCGCCGCCCCAGTCGTGGGCGACCAGCAGATACTCGCCCACCCCCGCCTCGTCGAGCACCCGGCCCAGATTCGCCGAGTGGTCGGCCATGCGCAAGCGCCGGGGCTGCGGATCGGAAAACCCGCACCCCTGGTGATCGGGGGCGATGCAGCGGAAGCCTCCGCGCAGATCGAGAACCAGATCCCGGAACAGGAAGGACCAGGACGGATTGCCGTGGACCATGACCACCGCGGGCCCGTCGCCCTCGTCCACCACGGAAAGACGCCCCGTCCCGACCCGGACCCGCCGGGGCCGGAACGGATAGAGCAGGCGCAGGGAAGGCGGCAGGGCGGTCGCGGAGGGATCGGCCGACTCCTCGGAGTCCGTCTTCAACGCTCGAGGATCTCGACCTCGTAACCGTCCGGATCGGTGATGAAGGCCATCTTGTTGCCGCCCGAGGTAAACTTCTCCCGCCAATCGCCGGGCCAGACCTCCACCCCCAGTTTCTCCAGGCGGTCGCAGTGGGCGACGATATCTTCGACCCCGATGCAGATGTGCATCAGATCCTCGGGGAACTCCACCTTGAAGTCCGGCGAGTAGGTCAACTCGAGCATGTGCTCGTTGCCCGGCAGCCGGAGGTGAACGATCTGGTTGCCGGAGGGAGACTTGTCGTTCCGCTTGAAAACCTCGAAACCGCAGGTCTTTGAATAAAACTCGATGGATTTCTCCAGGTCGCCCACCCGGATGCGCGTATGTAGGAATTTGACTGACATGCCCACCCTCTACCGCAGCCACCCCGCCCGTGGCCAGCCCAATTTTCCCCGAGCGGGCGCCGGGCACCGCCGCCGTGGTCGAAGAAAGTAGTCGCATGACTTCAGTCGCGCGACCCCGGCGGATCGACGGGCGGCGGGCGAAAGCCTGCCAGGTGTGGTCGCATGACTTCAGTCGCGCGACCCCGGCGGATCCGGAACGGCAGGCCTCCACCTTCGCTTTCCGGGCCATGGCGGACAGGGAAAGCCAGCCAGCTACCGGAGGGCGGGTTTCCCCATGAAATGGCGAAGGCCGCTTCCTCGCGGAAAGCGGCCTTCATTGGGTGCAGGGCCTGGATTCGAACCAGGGACCTTCAGGTTATGAGCCTGACGAGCTACCGGGCTGCTCCACCCTGCAATGGAAACCCGTTACCAAACCGATCCCCGGACCGGATTGCAAGAGAAATCTCGGAAAAATTCGGATTACTCGTACAGATTGCGGAGGCGGTCGCGCAGCCGCAGAGTCAGCCATCCGGCGGCCGACAGGACGAGCACCGTCCAGAAAAGCACGGTCGCCGCGGCGGGCGCGGAGGACAGCGACAGTCCGCCCTCCTCCAGGGATCGGGCGACCGCCAGGCGGACCAGCCAGACCAGGCCCAGGCCGAGCACCGCGGGAGGCAGTGCGAGAACCGCCTGCGCGCGCAGGAGAGGGGGCAGGAGAGCGGAGGGCGGATGACCGAGGAAATACAGCTTGCGGATGCGGTCCCGGTTCCCGCTCAGCAGCTCCTCCGCCTCGACCCGGAGCAACAGCAGGGTCAGCACCAGAATGACGCCCCCGGCCGTGCCCAGTGCCGCGAGGACCAGATCCAGCAGCATCCGCAGGCGGCCCGCTCCCGCCCGGTCCCCGCCGACCTCGAGGCGGTGTTCGGCGAGGAGGCTCAGGAATTCCGGTGAGCGGCTGTCCCTGGCGACAACCGCGACCCGCCCGAATTCCGACCGGCGCTCCGGGTCGGCGTAGCGCCGGTTCGTCCACTCCAGAAAGGAAACGGGCACCAGGATCGATTCGATGCGGCCGCTGAAGCCCACGATCTTGCCGGGGAAGGATTCGGGCGGATCCTCTCCGCCGGGAAAGGCCACCAGCGAGAAAGGAACCCGCGCGGCCGTCGCTTCGGACACCGGAGGCAGCCCCTTGCCGGGGGCGAACCCGAAGTTGTAGAGGTTGAGAAACTGCCTCGGAACCAGGACGGGCACCGCCGGATCATCCGGCGCCCACCCCCAATCCGGCGCCTGGTCCGCGAGGACGCCCGGGCCGAGGGCCTCGACGAAGATCTCGCTCGTCAGCGAGGGAACCGGCCCCCCTCCGACCCGGATGGCCAGGGGGTAGCGGTTGCGCAGGACCGGCTCGGCCACGGACACGCCGGGCGCGGCGCGGATCGCCTCCAGCGTCGCCGGGCGGATGGCGACCCGGGTCAGGCCGACGCTGTCCGAGGGGCGCACGGTGGGATTCACGAAAACAAGCCCGTCGCGGAACCATTCGTTGTCGGCCCGCAGGAGCCCGCGGAAGTCGAGGTAGCCCTGGAACGCGCCGAGCGCCAGAAACCAGCCGATGAGGGAGGCGATGGGCAGGCCGAGACGGGAGAACCAGCCCCGCCGCCCGGGTGTGGCGGGCAGATGCACGCCTCCCCGGCTTCCTCGTTTCCGGGCGGACTTCATAGGCGCAGAACGCGGTCCTCCGGCGAGGTCCGCCCGGCGGTCTGGCTGGCGAGAATCCAGCCGGCCCCGCGCGCCGCGCAGACCTCGCGGACGAGATCCATCGTGCGGGCCGAGCTGTCGGGGTCGAGGTGGCTGACCGGTTCGTCGAGGAACAGCCAACGGAACGGCGTGGAGAGCGCCCGCAGGACGCAGAAACGCTGGCGCTGGCCCTGCGACCATGTTTCGGGGCAGCGGTCGAGAAGGTGGCCGATGCCGATGCGGCCGGCCCAGGCGGCGATCGCCTCGTCGGACACCCCCGGCATCCGGACGGGGGGGCGGGCGAGGTTGGTCCAGCCGTCCTCGTCCTCGAACAGCTCGAACGACTGCGGCACGAAGGCCAGCCGCCCGGCGCGCAGAGCCGGCCACCGGCGGAAGGGCGCGCCGCCGGGATCCCCGCCCCCGATCCGCAGGACGCCCGTGAAGCGCCGCTCCAGGCCGAAAAGGATCCGGAGGAAGGTGGACTTCCCCCGTCCGGAGGGGCCGCAGGCCACCACCCCGCTCCCCTCTTCCAGAACGATCCGCCGCTCCCAGACCTCGGACCGCCGGATCGTTTCCGCGTCGAGGTAGAGGGGTCGAATCTGCTCGAGTTCCAGGTCCACGGATCAACGGATGGATCGGACGCGCGCGAGAGTCCGCCCCGCCGGAGGACGGGTCCGGCTCCGCGGTTCCGTTCGAGGCGGCGCCGCGCCTGAGCCGGAACCGGCGCGCCTGGATTGCATGCGAGTGTCTTCCACACTTTCGGTACAAGACGATTCGCGCGGGCTTGGCCACGGCAAAGAACGTAAATCCCATCCGCAGGCTGAAGGCCTGCCACCGATCGCCGCCCCGCGGCCACTGGTGGGGCAGGCCTTCAGCCTGCGCTCACGGCGGCGGGAGCACCCCGGGGCGATGCCCCGGGCTACGCTGGTATTGCGCCGTTGGCGCGCGGGAG
>JBKHCX010000149.1:0-6316 GCA_046541615.1 Puniceicoccaceae bacterium | reverse complement strand
ATGAATCCCATCCACACCCTGATTCGCAAATCCGCGATCGCCCTCTTCGCGGCGATCCCCGTTCTGACCACGCATGCCGCCGAGCCCTTGATCTGGATCGAGGGCGAAGCGACCGCCTCCGCCAACCTCACGCCCGAAGAGGGCGGCTACCGGCTCGGGCCGCTCGCGCAGCCCCGCTTGCAATCGGGCGGAGCCCTCCTCTCCTTCGCCCTTAAACCCAACGAGGTGAAGGAAAAGTGGCCGGACGAGGGCTTCCTCCACAGCTACGACTTCACGGTCGAAGAAGGCGGCACTTACGAATTCTGGGCGCGGATCGGCTATGAGTTCGCCCGCTCGCCCTTCGAGTGGCGTCTCGACGGCGGCGAGTGGCGCACCGTGGATCGCAACGAGGCCACCATCGACCTGGTCGAACTCAGCCTCTGGAACCAGATCGGCTGGCTCTGGATCGACAATGTCGATCTGGCCGCAGGCGAGCACAGCCTCGAGTTCCGCCACCTCCCCGCGACCAAGACCGACGGCAAGGGCCGTGAGAAACCAGCCCGCAGCCTGCTGATGATCGACGCCCTCGTCTTCAGCAAGGAGCCCTTCCAACCCAACGGCAAATTCAAGCCCGGCGAAGACCATCGCGGGGAGGCCGACAAGGCGGCCGCCGCACAGGTTTACCCGGTCGCCGTCGCCCCGACCGGCGAACGCGCCGAGACCCCCCTCGAAGGCTACTGGCAAATCGCCCGTTGGGACGAGCATGGCGACGACCGTCGCTGGGACGAGAACGACATTCCCGTCGAAACCCAATGGCTGGGCGTGGAAACCCTCCCCGGCGACCTCGACGCCCTGCCCTGGTATGCCGTCGCCGTCCCGCTGCCTTACATCGACAAAGACGACTACCCGGCCGGTTACGCGGGCGGCCGGAACGCCCACCATGGCAAGCCCGCCCTCTTCGACTACGCCCATCGCGTCATCTACCGCACGCGGATCGACCTGCCCGCCGAAGCCGCCGGGCGCGGCGTCTCCCTCGATTTCGAACAGTTCAACATGATCGCCAGCGTCTTCGTGAACGGAGAATTCGTGGCCTGGAACAAGAACCACGACGCCCCCTGGGAGCTGGACATCACCAACCACGTCAAGCCCGGCGAGACCAACGAAATCGCCGTCGCCGTCAAAAGCCGATACTACGCGATCAACCGCAACCGTGCCAACGCCGTCGAGCAATATGGCGTGGGCCTGCGCGGGGTCTTCGGCATGCCCGGCGATGCCCTCAATAAATCCGCCCTCGGCCCTGCCGTGGATTTCCCCGTCTCCGCCCCGAAGTCCGACGGCGATGCCGCCGGCATCACCGACTACGTCAAAGTCGTCGTCTCCGGCGGCAAACCCTACGTCGAAGACGTATTCGCCAAGCCCTCCCTTAGCGATCAGCAACTCGGACTCGAAGTCACCCTGGACAATCCCGGAAACCGCGACATCACGGTCGGCCTCCGCCACTCCGTGGTCCCCTGGGATCGCGACGGCGCCTGGAAAACCGCCGCGGCGGAAAAGGAGTTCCCGGAGCAAACCATGACCGCCAAGGCCGGGCAGCGCAACACCGCCGATTTTTCCTTCGACTGGGAGAACCCCACCCTCTGGTGGCCGGACGACCCCAACCTCTACATGCTCAAGACCGAGGTCCTCCGCGACGGCAAGCTTGTCGATACCAAGTGGACCCGCTTCGGCTTCCGGGAATGGGGCTGGGAGGACGGCGTCCTCTTCACGGTCAACGGCGTCCCCTGGCAATTCTGGAACGATCTCAAGAAATCCCAGTTGAAAAACCCGCAAACGCTGGTCGAAACCGCCCCCGAAAGCGGACGCAACAGCAAGCGTTTCTGGGGCAAGATGCAGCGTGGCTGGGGCGGCATGACCAAGCGCGAAATCCTCGATACCTTCGATGAAAACGGCATCGTGGTGCGCGACACCGGTGCCTTCGACGGGCAGGTCTTCAACTACGCCCGCGGCCTCACCTCCAACGACGACCTGAAAACCGGCGAGAGCTACAACCTGCGCCTCTTCCAGAATGTCCTCGACCAGCAGAAGGCCTGGGTGCGCGGCTACCGCAACCACGCCTCCATTCTGATCTGGACGATGGAGAACGAGGTCGCCTTCGTCTCCGCCGCCAACGCCGGTCAGATGGATCTCTACAGCCCCGCCATCCGTTACGTCGGCGGACAGCTGATGGACCTCGATCCCACCCGCCCGGTCATGATCGACGGAGGCAACGCCCTGACCGATCCCGAGCGCTGGAAAGGCAGCGGCCCCTGGGTCGAGCCCGCCCGCGAGTTGGGCTACCTCCCCGTCAACGGCGGCCATTACACCGAGGATGGCTACGGCGTGACCGCTTCCGACTTCCCCGATTCCTTCTACACCGCCGAACACTGGTATGAGGGCTTCGACGCCCGCACCCAAACCAGCATGGTTCGCGATCAGCCGATTCACCATGGCGAAATCTTCTACGGGCGCGGCTGGTCGGTCGACAAGCTGGCCGAAATCGGCGGCGAGGTCGTTTACCGCAGCGACAGCGACACCTACCCGGTGCGCTCCCTCATCGCCCGCATGATGAACGAGGGTTACCGCTTCAACGATGTCTCCAGCGCCTGGGCGATCTTCGACGGCGACCTGACCACCGACCACCAGATCGCCTGGTCGCCCATCATCCTGCTCGCCCGCGAGTGGAACAGCTCCTTCGGCGGCGGGCAGGCCGTCGAGCGCACGCTGCGCATCATCAACCAAACCAGCGAGGCCCGGAACCTCACCGGCGCGTGGGAACTCGTCGTGGACGGCGAGACCGCCGCATCCGGCTCCAAAGACTTCGACCTCGCCCCCGGCGGGCGCAGCTACTGGGAGGTCACATTCGACGTGCCGGAAGTTTCCGGCATCGTGGACGGACAATTCATCCTCACCGTTTCCGAAGGCGACAAGGAACATTTCCGCGATGAAAAGCCCATCCGCCTGCTCGAGTGGGACGGCGTGCCCGCCCCCGAAACCAAGCGCGACACCTATGTGATGGATCCCTCCGGCGAACTCAAACAGCGGCTCGACCAGAGAGGCCTCCCCTACCAGGAAGTGGCCTCCGTCACCGAAGTGCCCGAAGGACCCCATGTCTTCCTCGTCGGGCGCGACGCGATCAGCCAGGCCGACAACGACAATCCCGCCTGGCAACTCCTCGCCAACTCCGGCACCCGCATCGTCGTCTTCGAGCAGACGGAAACACCCCTCCGCGGACGCGCCCTCCCCGCACCCATGGAAGTGACCGGGCAAGGCGGACGCATCGTCCACCTGCAGAACGCCAGCCACCCCGCCCTCGAAGGGCTCACCGCCGAAGACTTCTTTACCTGGGCGGACGGGCACCTGAATTACACCCGGGCCTACCTCAAACCGGACGCGGGAGCCTTCCCGGTTCTCCAGGCCGGCCCCGCCCTCGCCTTCTCGCCCCTGCTCGAGGCAAAGACCGACAACAACGGCCTCTTCCTACTCAACCAGACCCTCGCCCTGACCAAGCTCGACCGCGATCCGACCGCGCGCCGGTTGACCGACCAACTGATCAACCACGCCTTCGACTACGAACCGCTCCGCCGCGAGGCGGTCGTGAGCCTGCCGGAGGACAGCTATATGGCCAAGATGCTCAATGAAGCCGGCCTGAAGGCCCCGCAGAACCCCGATCCGCTGGCCGCGATGCGCGAAACCCCCGGCGGGGTCGTCATCGCCAAGGGCTCCCCCGAAACCCTCGCGGAACTGACTGGCCACCTCGACACCGTAAATACCTTCCGCGAAAACGGCGGCTGGCTGGTGCTCTACGACGTGACGCCCGAGGGACGGGAAGCCTTCAACCAACTGGTCGGCGTCGAACACCTGATGCGGCCCGGCACCCGCGAGGCCATGGCCGTCGTCCTTCCCCGCGAGCCCGTCGCCACCGGCGTCAACATGAACGACGTGGTCATGACCACCGGCAAAAAGATCGACTGGTGGAAAGGCACCGAATTCCGCTCCCACGAGGGCTACAGCTACATCGTGGACTACCGCGACGTGGTGCCCTTCGCCACCATCAACGGCTCCGAGCCCCGGCGCATGGCCAACGACATGCCCCACCCGCGCAACGTGGCCAACGGCCTCAGCGGCGACGAATTCTGGCGCTACCTCAGCTACTTCGAGGGAGACCAGGGAATGGAGCCACGGATGGTTTTCGACCTACCGCGCGAAGAGACCCTCGACACCTTCGAGATCGCCTTCGACACCGGCTTCTCCACCGTGGAGACCTTCAGCCTCGACTTCCACGACGGCGGCGAAGTGCTCGAATTCGAGGCCGCCCCCGGCACCGCCCCGCAGACCTTCAACTTCGAGCCCCGCCGCACCGACAAGGTGACCTTCCGGATCACCGAATACGAGATCAACGAGAAGAACCGCGATGTCATCGGCATCAGCACCATCCGCATGCCCGCCCAACGCACGGATGAGTTCCTCGAAAAAGTCCAGCCCATCACCGACCCCGCCGCCATCGTCAGCTATCCGGACGGCGAAGGCGGCACCCTCCTCGTCAACGTCAACTACCTGCCGGTGGAGGAAAACCCGCTCAACATGGCCAAGAAGCGCAGCCTGACCAAGGCCCTCCTCGCCAACCTCGGCGCATCCTTCGCCGGCGGCGCCTCGGTGGTCGTAGGCGACCAGTCCCTCGAGTTCGCGCCCGTGACCCTGCCCGAGTCCGCCTTCAACATCTACCCGCGCGCGAAGGTCGATTCCGACGGGAAAAACCGCTGGTTCAACGCCGGCGGCAAACTCCGCAACGAAGATCTGGCCGGTCTGCCCGGCGGACGCCAGACCCTCGACGGCGTCGTTTTCGAAATCAACGACTTCTTCGCCGCCGACACCCCGACCGTCCTCGCCCTCGCCGGTGACGGAAGCCCCGTGGACACCGAACAGGTCGGGAACGTGCCGGTCAACCGCCGGGCCGACGCCCTCTTCTTCCTCCACACCTACCATCCCGGTCGCCAGGCGGATCGCGTGGATCAGCAGATCGAGAAAGCCATTGCCCGCGGGGAAACCGCCGACCTCGTCACCATGGACTACCCGACCGTCCTCGAATACGTCGTCCACTACGCCGACGGCAGCGAGGCCGTCATCCCCGTGCGCTACCGCCGCGAGATCGGCCCGTGGATCGACGAAGCCCGCCCGGAATCCAACGCCGCCTCCCGCGTGGCCTGGCAGGCCGCCGCCTCCGCCGACGAAGGCTACCTCACGGTTTATTCCATGCAGTGGAACAACCCCGAGCCCGCCAAGGAGATCGAGACCATCGACATCCGCCTCCCCGAAGGAGGCGACAAAAACGCCCGGCAACTCGGCGCCCCGGCCATCTTCGCCATCTCCACCGCCACCGCCCGGTAGGCAAAAAAAACCTCACACGGAGCGGGGGCTCTCCAGCCCCCGCCCCCACAAGGACGGGCTGCTTTCCTGGTCTGAGCGCAGTCGAAGGCAGCTGCCCAGCGCAGTCGAAGGCAGCTGCCCTTCACGTACCGTCGGCAGCTTATGTCTAAAGCAGCCGCTCCTTGAGACATCCCCTTACTCCTCGACAAAATAGGCTTCCACGGTTTTGTGCCAGGGCTTCATTTCGACGGTGATTTCCGGATCGGCGCCGCTGGCATTCTTGTCCCAGCGGTCGAAGCGCCAGCCGGGGGCGGGCTGCGCCGTCAGGGTGACCACATCGCCTTTTTCATACGTCGGGCCGGGGGGATCCTGAACAACCGTGCCCTCGCCGGTGATGTCCACCGTCAGGTTCATCCACGGGCGCGGGACGGTGAGCGCCTCCAGCTCGGCGCGCTTGGCCTCGTGGGCCGGGTCGAAGGCGAGGTTGGTCACCTCGTAGGGGTCGTCCGCCACGTTGTAGAGTTCCTGCTGGCTGTCGTCTGCCGCGTCGTAGCGGATGTAGGGCTCCTTCCAGAGCGCCTCGTTGGTGGGATAGAGGTCCGCCCACTTTTGCGGGATATACCACGGGACGTGCGGCAGGCGGAAACCGATGGCCATGAAGAAGGGCTCCCCGTCCGCCGGATGATTGTTCAATTGGTCGATCACCCAGGACGCTTTTTGGTAATCGCCCATGTCGGCCAGACGCTCCATCTGCGGCGTCTGGATCTACGGATTGCGTTCCATCATCCCCGTCCAGTCGTTCATGTCGTCGATGTTGACGAACAGGATGTTGACCGGCTCGGAGGGCTCGGGCGGCGGCCCGCCGACCACCACCGTGGTGCCCTGGGCGAATACGCCCGCTGCCGTGGCAAAGGAAAGTGAAAGGGAGGATACG
>JBKHCX010000148.1:0-6389 GCA_046541615.1 Puniceicoccaceae bacterium | reverse complement strand
GCGTTGGACTGCATGAACGAGATCTCCATGGCGGAGATTCCCTCGACCAAGGAGAAACCGAAGTCTTCGGCGGTGAACGAGTAGCTCGAGATGGCGTAACTCTCGAATCGTCCAGGGACTTGGGCGTTGTGAAACCAGGGTGACCCCGATGGTCCGTCTTCCCGGTCGGAACCTTCGATTGTCTCATTGCTGGACGCGACCTTCGCCGCCGTCTCTTGGGCGGAGACGGACGGGGATGCGCCGCCGAGGGCGAGGGCCGAGACGGCGAGGAGGGCGAATGCGCCGCGGCCGCGAAGGCGGCGCAGCGGCCGCGTGAGGTTCGTCAGGAATGGTTTCATCGTCTGGTGGTGGAAGCTTTCGGATGGATGGAAGAGGAAAAGTGGAGACCGCCGTCGAAGAGGAGCACGATTATCGGCCGGTTTTCAAGCCCTCTATTGTTACAAAACCGTTTCATTTGCAGGAGTCTTACTGATAATAACTTACAAGCCAATTTCAGGCTCCCTCGGTGATCCGGAACGCGACGATATTCAGCGAGTCTTTCCGGGCCGGAGGCATCAGGACGATGAGGGTTCGCCGGTTCGGAGCGAAACGGACGTTGCTCTGCAGGACCACTTCGAGTGAATCGCGGTACTTGACGGAGAGACCCAGCATCACGTGGTTTCCGTCGTCGAATCCCGAGGAGGATATGGGCTCGTTGATTCCGGGTTTAAGACTGATGCGTTTCGAACCAAGCAATCCCAAAAGGGAAGCACCCGTGCCGTTGAAAAAAGCGACATGGCCGCCGGGAATGGCTTCGTAAATCGAAGGCATCGCCGCCAGATTGAACTCCCGGCCGGAGGGGTCGTTCCGCCGGGGCGTGATGAAAATGAGAATCTCCCCACCCCGCTCCTTCAAGGGCAACGAAGCCACCGGATCGTAGGCGTATTCGGTCTCGCCTTCCCCGGTCGCCACCTCCCTCCGCCGGTAGAAGACGAGATCCGGCTCACCCTCGTAGTCGTGGAGGTCGGACTGTTCCCCGATCCGCACCTCGACAGGGGCCGGTTCGCCCTCTGCCTCAAAATAGTACAGGCCGGAGAAGTCCATGCCCCCTTGCGAATAGGTGCGGAAGGAAGCCCGGAAAGGTTCCTCTTCGTCCCCGGCTTCCGACCGCTCCCGGGCGAAACCGGGGAGCGATGCGACGGTCAGACAGAGAGAAACAAGAAAGAATTTCAATTTTTCAACCATTGGATATTGGTTACGACGAAACGGCGCCCGAAACGAGCATCATGATCCCCCATCGGATCCCCGCCCTCGATGGCGGGATCGGGAAGGCGTTGAACGGTTCCCACCAGACGGGCGACCATCTTTCCGCCTGTGAAGGCATCGGTGGTCTCGGCGGCCACCCGGATGGTGAAAGTATCGGACCGGACGGATTGCACGGGAGCCAGCAGGGAGATGATATCGGACTGTCGGAGAAACGTGGGTTCATATCCTTCGCGAGTCTCGTTGATCGGATCGACCGCCGCCAGGCCTTCTTCGGGAACCGCCGGACCCACGGCTTCTATGGCCTCGTCCAGGAGGCCGCTGTTCATGAATGAGGAGAGAGAGCGGAAGGGGTGGCCGCGCTCCCGAAGCAGGCGGGTGATGTGATGGGAAAGATGGTGGATCTGCTCGTCCGAGAGGGTCCGGTAGGAGTGCCGGAGTTGTTCGCGTTTTCGATCAAGCGTGCCCAGTCCGCTGATTTCATCCTCGGTCAGACCGGGGGTAAGGTGCAGGGCCCCGAAGGGCGAACGGGAGAAGAAGTTGTCCAGTTCCATGGTTTCCACCCGGTTCAGATCGTGCGTGCGGAAAACCAGCTCGTCGTCGGCGGTCCTCTGCGAGAGCATGGCTCGCCACGCCCCCACCGAAGTGGAATTCAGGTTGAAGGCACCTTCGAGGCGGAAACGCTCCGCCGCGTCCGCCGCCCGCAACTCCCCCACCGAACTGGACGAATCGATGGGCCGGAGCCAGGGGTTGGGAAGAAGAACGCCGTCGTCGGGCGCCCATCCGGATTCCGGCACCGTTGAGAGGAAACAACGGTCGAAAGCTTCGTTCAGCGCCCCCCCGTTCGGACCGGTTAAGCTGAGAGGATCCTCACCGACAAAGAAAGCATGCCGGAAACCGGCGAGCGAGTTCGGGGGGGTGAGCGGAGGAGCGTCGAGCATCCGGACATCGGCGTAGCGCGTCACCGAACCGGAGGGCTCCGGATCCTGTTCCCGCACTTCGCCATCTTTGAAAACCTCGGTGGAACCCAGCGGAAAGACGTTGTCGATCTGGCTCTCGACCAGCCGCGGGTTCATCGGGCTTCCATTGACAGGATCGGCGCCGGCCGTGCGGATGAAATCGGCCATGGGAACGCTCCCCTCCGGTGTCTCAAGCTGCCCTTGAAAATCGAGCCTCGGGTAACGGAAATCGAAATTCTCGAAGAAGGTGGAAAGATCCGCGGCATCCTCGGAGGCGATGCCGAAATGAAGGGCGAAGATGTAGGATTCCCTGACTTCGACAGCTTCGCCTGTTCCCGAACCGAAAATGTACTTTTTTGTTCCGAACCGACGAGGCCGGGAGGATATCTGCCCGTCCGCGCGGGTCGGCCCCCACCGGAAGAGAGCCGGATCGCCCTCGTAGGGGATATTGAGCACTTCGAACAGAGGGGGGGCGTCCGCGAGACGCCGATTCGCTCCCGATCCTTGCGAATTGCCCCGAACAAGCTTGAGGGACATCCGCCCCACATCGGCACCGCCTGGCGCACGGCCCTCGACCAGGATCTTATCCGTGTTCTCGACGTCGGAGGGATTGACGTTTCCCATGTTCTTCCAAAGACCCTGCGGCTGGTGCCGTGGATCGGGATCCTCCAGACGATAGGTTTCCCCGGGCATTAGAAAAGCGGGCTGATTTCGCGGCCACGGTCCCTCACCATAAGTGTCGATCTGCAACCAGGAGCCCGTTTCCCGCACTCCGGACGATAGCGGAACATCGTCTATGGCCACCCAACCGGAATCGCTGACATATTCATCATCACTGTCATATTGCGTGATCCGGATCTCGGGCAAACCCTCGACGAGCACCGTCAGCGCCCGGGTGTCACCGGTTGAGAGAAGAAGCGGAAACGGATAGGGATTCCACAATTCCACGTCCATGTAGAAGCGGATCGCCGGATTCCCGACCCGCTGAAATACGCTGAAATAGATGGCGGCTTCCGTGAGGACGGGAGACAGGTGATGATAGGCGCGGAAGCCGTCGGTCGGAGCTTCCGGCATCTGGTTTTCGCCCGGACGATCCCATCCGACCGACGAGTTGTCCCTGGAATCGAGCCCGGTCATGGAGCCCATGATACCGTTCGGGTCCCGGAAAGTCGTGTAGTTGGAATCCACGTCAAGGTACGGAATCAGATCGCCGTTCAGAAAAGGATCGGTCTCGCCGGTTTCCGGACTCTCCAAAAACGGATCGAGATTGAGACGGAGACCGCCCTCCAGAGTATTGGAAAGCACCCCTGCGGAAACGGTCGTCAGCGAGGCAAACTGGCCCGGTTCGAATTCAGAACCCGCGGGGAGAATCTTCAGAACATCCTCCGCACCCATCATCCGCCGGGCGGCGTCTCCTTGTGTGAGCTGATCGAAGTCCGTCTCTCCATCACCGGGAAGCATCTCCCTGGCCAGGACTTCGAAACCGCTCCGGAAGGCACCTCCCATCATGTTGATGGAACGCACGAAGCGGTTGCTGAAATCCGCGCCCAGGGGAAACCGGGATTCATCTCCAACCCGTTTCAGCGGCGCTTTCACTCCCTCGTCGCCAACCCACCAGGCGATCCGCTGTTCGGGAGAAATGGAAACAAAGGGCGCGTGCACCCGGTCAGAAGCCGGAAGGCCGGACACATCACCCTCGTCGAGAACGAAAACATCGTCATCTCCGACCGGGGACGTCGGGTCCACCCCACCGGAAACAAGCCAACCAACCGGCACTTCCGATTCGTTCCCACTGTCCCACACACCCGTTTGGAAACGCCTGGATTCGACCAACTCCTCATCCGAAAAGGCGATCTCCGCGCGCGCGGTGACACGCCGATCCGGGCCCGCCGTCCGCTGCAGTTCCCCCAAGGCCATGGCGAAGGCCAGCCTGGCGGACTCCTGCACCCGGATCCGGTCCGTCTCCGAACTGCTCCCGGCGATCCCCAGCCGCACCTGGCCGGCCAGCAGCACCACCGCCAGCATCACCACCGCCATGAGGCTCAGGCTGACGATGAGCGCGAAGCCGCCCTCCCTGCCGGAGGCAGCCGGAAGCGGCGGCCGGGGGGGCCGGATGTTGGTGGTTCGGAACGGAGCCATATGCTCCCGCCAGCAAATACGATGCTCGTCCGTTTCGCCAATCGTCTTCGCCCGTTTCCGTGTGACAATTTCGTCACTTTTCTCCGAGCAGGAAGGCCCCGAACCGGATCCAGAGGGGGGTGGTCAGGACGGAGAGGACCAGGGTGCCGACCGCCACGCGGACGGCGATGTCGGCGCGGCCGCCGTAGAAACGGGTGACGACCACCGGGAAGAGACCGGCCGGCATGGCCGCCTGGATCGCGATCACCCGCTGGAGTTCCGTGGGAAAGGGAAAGACCAGGGCCGCCCCGAGGAAGACGAGGGGGAGCAGCCCGAGGCGGAGGAGACAGGCCCCGCGGACGATCTCCCAGCCCGTGCGGAAGGCGTCGGCCCGCAGGAGCCCCCCGATCGAGCAGCCGGCCAGGATGATGCCCAGGGGCACGGCGATGTCCGCCAGGTAGGCGAGGAAGGCGCGGACGAAGTCCGGCAGCCAGGCGTAGAGTCCGGTGTAGTTGAGGACCAGGGCGGCGACGAGGGCGACGAGGGGCGGATTGACCACCCGGCGGAAACCGGCCCGGTTGAAGGTGCCCTGCAGGATGAGCACCCCCACCGACCAGAAAGCCAGATCCACCCCGACGTTGTGGATGAAGAGGATCGCGAGGGTGCCGTCCGTCGAGCCGAAGAAGGCGATCACCAGGGGGATCGGCAGATAGCCGAAGTTGTACACCCCGTTCGAGAAGGCGAAGGTGCGCCTCCCGGAACCGACGGCGAGCCGGAAGCCCGGGGCCACCCACCAGGCGACCGCGAAGCCGACCACGATCGAGAGGAAGCCGACGGTGGCCGAGAGAGCCACGATGCCGGGATTTTCGACCACCCGCGCCGGGCCGACCACCTCGAGGATGAGGGCCGGATAGAAGACCGTGACGATCACCCGCATGAGCGAACTCTCGCCCGATTCCGGCAGGAAGCCCGAGCGCCGGAGGAACACGCCCAGCCCGACGAGCAGGAACACGGGGAGCGTGACCCCGAGCACCTCTGGAAAGGAGCCGCTCATGCCGGGATGGAGGAACGTGGCGGGGCCGTAACCACCGCGCAAGGCCCTACACACATGCCTGGGCCCGATTCACGCCCGGTTCCCGTCGATCGCAGGGCCCCGCGCTCTTGAACGGCGTAGCCCGGCTTGCCCGGTACGGCTTTGTGGCGTGCAGGAAAGCCTTCTGCGAAGGAGGGAACGCGAAGACGGTCGCGCGAAGGCCGGACACCGTGGGTGGGTTGCTTCAGCTCCCACCTCCGGGCGAGGGCCATGTCCCGCGCGCGCCGGATCGCCGCGTCGGTCCGGAGACTTTCCCTCCCATGCGAAAACCGGGCGCTGAAGCAACCCGGCCACTCCGCGAGGCCGAGGCTCGCTGCTCGAAACCGAACCCCTGCGGCGCGCGCGCAAGCACGCGGCCCTACATGAGATGGCCGACCGAAAGGCCACCACCCCAACCCGGCGGCGCGTGCGCGAGCAGGCGGCCCTACCGGGGATTCCGGGTCGGGGCCGGACGGCCGTCCGCAGCGTTTCGGTCTTCGTGGCATTAGGCCACGATGGACAGGCTGGGACGGGTTTTCCATGGAAAAGTCGGAATTTGTGGCTGAATTCGGGGTCTGGTCCGGTCTCAATGGCGTTCGCCATCGAGCTACCGGCGACGCGGTGGACAGGAGTGTCCACCCTCCGGCAGGTGCGGCGGTGCCGCGGCAGGGGGGGGCGGGACACTCCTGTCCCGCGGCGTCGGGTTGAATTCGGATTTGGTTGGCGGGCAGGGGTGGACAGGAGTGTCCACCCTCCGGCGGGTGCGGCGGTGCCGCGGCAGGGGGGGGCGGGACACTCCTGTCCCGCGGCGTTGGAGTGGAATTCGGAACGGGTTGGCGGGCAAGCGGTGGACAGGAGTGTCCACCCTCCGGCAAGGGCCGCCCGCGGCAGGGGGGGCGGGACACTCCTGTCCCGCGGCGTTGGAGTGGAATTCGGATTTGGCTGGCGGGCAAGCGGTGGACAGGAGTGTCCACCCTCCGGCAAGGGCCGCCCGCGGC
>JBKHCX010000147.1:0-6396 GCA_046541615.1 Puniceicoccaceae bacterium | reverse complement strand
CGGGTGTTCCTGAGTACCCTGCCCTGCCGACCGTTGGCGAATATCAAAATCCGAATGCATGAGAACCTCTTCGAATTGCAGCCGCGACCCTTCGCCATGACTTCGGCCCGGCACGGCCGATCCGCGGCAATCGTTCCCAGCCCCTCCTTCCATGCCTGATTCCGAAACCGACAGCGAGCCCTCCCGGGATCCCCGGGGCGAGGAAAACAGGACGATCGTGCGACCGCGCCTGGTCGTTTCGAAGAAAAAGACAGTTTTCGTCTTCGCCAGAAACGAGGGGGCGGACGAGGAGGAGGAAGAAGAGGAGGAGGCGGGCGATTTTTACGATTTTACCGAAATCAACACTAAGTTCCGTATTGTCAATGACTTGGATGATTGATTTTCGAGGCGGCGGCCCCTGCCGGAGCGTGGGAGGGCTTCGGGTGGTTTTCATCCTTGGTAACGTTTCGTAAAGCCCTTTATCTTATCGTATCTCCAATGATTCCTTGACTCCCGATGATGCTTTGCAAACCCATCCGTTCTCCGCTCCTCTCCACACCCCGTAGGCGGCCAAACCGGGCCCGGTCCCTTCGCCGGTGGCGGGGGCTGCTTCTCATTCCGCTTTTCGCAGGCGCGCCTGTGTGCGCCGCGCCGCCGGCCTGGAACGCACTAGTCCATCCGACGGTGGCGGCGGCCGCGGGAGCGCCGGATGGCAAGGTGCTCCTGGAGGAGGACTTTGACAATGTCGAAGGGGATACCCGTGCCGATCGTTTGAGCGGGTGGCGCCTGGACGAGGGGGCGTCGGGCATCGTCCGGGAGGTCTCCGGTTCCGAGGGCCGCGCGCTGGGCTTCAACAGCGGGAACGTGATCAGGGAATGGTCCCCGGAGGAGGCGGAAGAGGTCTCCTGGGTGGACATGCGGATCAAGGTCCGCCCGATGAGTGGCGAACCCGGGATCCGCGAGGATACGAGCGCCGCTTTTTACTTCACCCCGGGGGGGCGGCTCCGGGTCAACAACGGGGGCGTTTGGCAGGATGCGCCGACGGAACCCGTGGATTTGAACGAGTGGCAGCGGATCGTGACAAAACTGGATTACGGGGCTTCGCCGCAGACGTGGAGCATTTGGCTGAACGGGGAGGCGGCCGGCTCCGATCTCCGCTTCGCGAATCGTGTGGACCGGTTCGGGAAGATTACGTTCGGCAACGAGAGCGGGGCCGATTCGTATTTGGATGGTTTGAAGATCGGTGCGGGGGAACCGGTTATCCCGCCCGTCGCCAAGGTCGCCGAACGCGCTGCGGAGGAGAGACCGGAGGCGCCGGCGGTCGCCCGGCGCGCCGCTGAGCAGAAACCCGAGGCCGCGGCGGCCCCCCGGCGCACGGCGGACCCGGAACGGCCGGAGGCCCCGCCGCCGGCCGAAGAGATCGAACCCGCTGCGGTCGATCGGCCGCAGGCGCGGCCCGCTGCCGCACCGGAGGAAGGGCCGGTCGCGGACGGAGCGGAATCCGTCCGGAAGCCGCAGGCGCGGCAGGTCCGCGAGGCGGAGTCCGCGCCGCCCCATCCCGTTCTCCCCCCCGCGGCTCTTTTTCTCGTTCCCGTCGCGGTTGCCGGCGGGCTTTACCTGGGGAGAAGGAGTCCGCGGCCGAAGTGTTCCCCCGCCGAACAGGCGCTCGCGTTCTCTTCCCTGGCCGTGCTTGCGCTCCTCCTTTTCTTTGTCTTTCCGCCGGTCGATGCGGCAGCCGGACGTTCCGTGCTTTTGCTGGCGGCGGGCCTCGCGGTTTACCTCGGCGGATTCGGATTCTGGCTGGTACGAAGGGATCAACCGGAGGAAATATCGATACTCTTCCGGATAGCGCCCTATGTGGGTGCCGCCGGGTTGGTTTTCATCGCGATCGGGGCGGTGGTTCCCTTGGCGATCGGTATCGGCTTGTTCTCGGTCGGCTGGCTTTTCGGATTGGTCGGATGCCTGACCTTTGTGGAGAGCGGGATCCGGGGCGCCCGGTCCTTTATCGCGGGAATCGTCGCCGCCATGGCGGGGCCCGCGCTCGTCCTGCAGCAATGGAATACGGCGGGATGGATGTTGCTGGCCTCGTACTGCGCGATCCCGCTGTGCTTTGGTCTCCCCGAGGCCGGGCGGAAACTGAAAAAACAGGAGCAGATCCGCCGGTTCGAGAAGAAGGGCGACCTGAGGCGCGCGGTCATATTGGAAGAGACGGAGGGCATCGACGAAGTGGTGGTGAAGGTGCCGCGAGCGAAGAAGCCCAAGCGCTCGCGCAAGGGTCCTTCGCGTTCCCGGTCGGCTTCGAAGGAGCGTCCCGTCATTATTTCCCGGGACCCGCAGGCGGAGGGGGAAGAGGAGGCGCCTGTCTTCGGCGAGGGCGTTCTGGCCACGGAACCGGGCCGCCAGGGGAATGTCCGGCTTGACCCGTGGACGGGTGCCGCCGTTCAGGAAGGCGGGGAAGAAGAGGAGTCCTTCGAAGAGATGGAGGCGTTCAATCCGGAAGAGGAGGCCTTTCCGGAGATGCGGCCGTTCGCCGAGGAGGAGGCGGAGGATTCCAGCAACGGTGAATCCGGGGGTGCCGGAGAGGGGAAGGAAGAAGAGGGGCGCCGGAGTTGATCGGTGCGGCCATGACGCTGATGCCGACCGCCGCGGGATCGAGGTATGGATGATTTGATGGGTGGCGCCGCCGGTTGCCTCCAACCGGGGATGGAGGTCGGAGACTTCACGGTCATGGAATTCCTCGGATCCGGCGCCCATGGGGAGTCCTATCTGGCCGTAGGCGCGTCCGGCACCGAGGACACCGTGGTGCGTTTGCTGTCCCCGCAGCGCAATCCGGCCGACCGTATGACAGGGCGGATCGCCGATCTGATGGAGAAGGGCCGCGACATCCGCAATCTCCACGTCCTGGAGTACCTCGACGGGCAGTCCGACGAGTTTTTCAACTGGGTGGCGTTCCGCCGGTCCGACTGGGTGCCGCTCTCCCGCGTGATCCGCGAGCGGAAGAGCCGCGGCGAGGGCGGATTCTCGGAGAAGGAAGTGCGGCGGATGATCTTCCAGGTGCTGCTGGCGCTGTGCGTCCTGCACAAACGAGGGATCGTCCACGGCGCCCTGAAACCCGCGCACTGCTTCATCGACGAACAGTTCTGCCTGGAGGTGGCGGACTCGGGGCTGTCCCCCCTGCTCGGATCCCCGGCGCACTTCGGCTCCCCCGAGGCGGGCCTGGATGTGGTGGATATTCCCGGTTTCACCCCGAGGGCGGGGGCGGTGATCGAATCGGCTCTTTTCGCGGCGCCCGAGTGTTCGATGGGTGCGGATTATTCGGTGGAGAGCGACTTGTATTCGGTCGGTTTTCTGGCCTGGCACCTCTTCACCGGATACCTGCGGGCGGACGCCAACTTTTTCTACGACCTCGAAGAGGAGATACAGGAAAGCTGGGGAAGCTGGTTCCTGAGGGCCACCGAACCTCTTCCCGGAAACCGTTTTCACTCGGCGGAGGATATGCTCGCCCACCTTCCGGGAGTGGAGGTGGTTGACGAAGAAAAAGAGTCTTGACTTCCAGCCCCTTCGAAAAGATCGTAAAATGGTTTCTACCAAAGGATTTCGATTGATCATCGGTTTGAAACGGGACCATACTTCCTATCGTCCGTTACCCCCGCGTTAACCCTCAAAACAACAATTCGATTATGAGAAAGTTTCGAGTAACCACCTCAATCACGAAATATTATTGGGCAGACTCGCGAGAGGATGCGTCGAATTTCCATGATGAATTGATCCGGCGCGGCCAGCTCCGGATCGAGGAGGATGGGGAGACCGAGTCCTTCTTCTGCTTCAACGCGCGGGAGCAGATGATCGAGGTTCCGGAGGATTTCTCGAAGACGCGGGATCCGCGCGAGAGATTGCGCCCGGGCGACTGGCTCGAAGTGGGGGGGTCGGATTCCAGCGTGATCGCGATCGTTCGCCGGGTGACCCGCAACCGCGTTTACTATTTGGAAACCTCGGCGATGAGCCTCCTGGCCGTAACGATCGAACAATGGGACCGCTGGGCCGCTCAATTCCCCATCCACGCCTCGTACGAAGAGATTCTCCCCTGGCCCATCACGAGGCGGGTGATCGAGGCCCACCGCGAGAAAGGGCTGCTCTGCGGCCTCAGCGCCGGTGGCGATTCGAACCTGATCCTGGATATTCTCCACGACTACGGCTACATCCCCACCGATTGGGAGCTGGAGAACGGATTCTGGGCCGAGCGGGTTCTCGAGGAGGCCATAGACATGGAGATTCAGAAGCAAGCCGAGGAGGAGACCGCCAATTCGCTGGTCAGGGACGATATTCCGGCTGACTCCAGCGGGGTCAGCTTTTCCGCGTCCATCCCGACCATCGACGATTTCAAATGGTAGGATGATTTGATGAGCCGAAAAATAGCATTTCTGAATTACAAGGGAGGGGTGGGCAAAACCTCTCTGACCGTCAATATCGGGGCAGCCTTGGCCGAGGCCGGAAAGCGGGTTCTGATCGCCGATCTCGACACCCAGTCGAACAGCAGCATCTGGCTGATGCGGCTGGAGAAATGGAACCGGATCAACATGTCGAACCGCGACATGATTTATTCGATCTTTGTTCCGGGCGAGCAACGGCTGTCGGACATCGTCATCAAGGATGTCGTCAAGGACCAGTCGGGGCGGTGCATTCTGCCGGGGCTGGACCTTCTCCCGACCAGCTTCAATTTCATCGATCTCGAGAACGAGTACGTCCCCGACCCCTACAATCCCCATTTTCTTCTCTTTTACCGGCAGTTGAAGGAAATCGAGGATCGGTATGATTACATCCTCTTCGACTGCCCGCCGAATTTCCTGCGGGCCACCCAGCTCGGAGTGTTCGCGTCGAACGAAATGATCGTCCCTTCCAACCCGGACGCGCTCAGCCTCATCGGCTTCACCCTGATGGTCGAGAAGCTGATGCTCTTTCACAAGCGCTCGTCCGGCTTCCGCAGGAAAGAGATGGGCAGCCCGGCCTATGTCCGGGGGATCATTTTCAACGCGATCAAGTCGAACGTCGATATCAGTGTTGCCGTCATGCGCATGCAGATGCGGCTCAAGCAGTTCGTGCGCCAGCGTTTCGTCGCTCCCGACGCACGGGTCTTCCAGAGCAGGGTGCGGGATGCGACGATTGTGCGGCGGGCGGTCTCCCTCGGCATACCGGTCAATCTGGTGGCGGGACAGGAGACCCAGGCCGGCATCGCGAACGACTTCAGGGCGCTCGCCGCCGAGATCGACGGCCAGGAACTGCCCCAGAGACAGGTCCCGAAGGTGGCGGATGATCCGTCGGCCACCGAGCCCCAGGAGGTGGCCGTAGGATGAAAGAACGGGAACTGACCGTGAAGCAGCGCCAGTACTTCCGGAAGTACCGGCCGCGCCACACCGAACGGGACTGGGATCTGTTGCGCATGAAGATCCCGAGCATGGATATTCTCACCCTCCCGATCGGGCCTCTTTACATCGAGATCATGGGAAAACCGTGGCCCGGGAAGCGCCGCCCGGCCCCGATCAGCTCCTACTTCGACCAGTCCTACGAAGAACTGGTGAAAGAAGCCGGTTTCAAGCCGAAGGAAATCGATCTTCTGATCGATCTGGTCTCGCGGGTCGTCCGGACCGAAGAGGGCGCGAAGGACATGGTGCAGAGCGAGAGGATCACCTCGCAGACCAACGACTTCTTCTTCCGGACCCTGGAGAAACTCGGCGTCCGCCCCGACCTGCGTATCGACTTTCTGGCCCTGGACGAGGAGACCCTGGAGCTTTGCGAGGGCGCCGAGGCCGATGATTTGGAGAAGGTGCTGCGCTACGGGATATTCCTCTCCGAAAAACAATTTCTCAGCGGGGATCTGCGCGATCTCGTGAACGCCGTTTCGACCGAAAGCCAGCAGCTCCTCTCCAAGTTTCTACCCGTGGTCCCCGGTGAGCGCGGGATCAAGCCCTGGAAGGCGATGGAGAATGTTCTGGATAAAATCCCGGAACGGTTCCGGGCTGCGTTGGTCAAATTCTACGACGGCGGGTCGCCGCATGTCGCCGAAGATGACCGGCAGGCTTTCGAACAGCTTCGCAGGCGTCTCGATATGATCGGGCTCGAATTCCGCGCGCTCTTTCCCGAACCCGCCCGCTTGGTCCGCCAGGAAAGCGAAGGGGCCGCCGAAGTATTCCGACCGATTTTCGACGACGAAAAACGCTCGCTGGCCCGATGCGTCGTACGGGGCCGCCCGAGTTCCTCCAGCGGAAAAGCCGCCGAAGGATCGCGCAAGCGCGGTTCGTTTGTGCGCGGCATTCTCGGCCGGGTCGGCGTGGGCTGATGGCCCGTTGGAAGAGCCCCCCCCCTGCCGCGGCACCGCCGCACCCGCGGGAGGGTGGACGCTCCTGTCCACCGCTAGCCGCC
>JBKHCX010000146.1:0-6431 GCA_046541615.1 Puniceicoccaceae bacterium | reverse complement strand
GGCCCGTCCGGGGTCGGCGACCCCGGCTACAGGGTTGGATCGTTTTCCGGCATTGATTCCGCGAATCGGCGTCTTCTGTAGCCGGCCCCGCCGAGGCCGGAGGTCCTTCCTCACTGGTCCCCGGTTCCGAGGCCCATCCGCGACCGGAATTCGAAGAGGTCGAGGCGGCGGTCGAGGCGCGGGGTGACGCTCCCGGAGGCGCGCGAGCGGTAGAGGTCGCCGATGTCGAGATCGGTGACCAGGAGCATCTCGACGTTTCCGTCGGCCTGGGCCTGGATGCCGTCGCGGGCGAACTCGAAGTCGGAGGGCGAGAAGACGGCCGCCTGTCCGTAGTGGATGTCCATCGCGGGGACGGAGGGGAGGTTGCCGATGATCCCGCTGGTCACCACGTACACCTGGTTCTCGATCGCCCGGGCCTGGCTGCAGTAGCGCACCCGGAGGTAGGCCTGGCGGTCGTCCGTGCAGTAGGGGACGATGAGCACCTCGGCCCCCTGGTCGGCGAGGTAGCGGGCCGCCTCGGGGAACTCCGAATCGTAGCAGACGAGGATGCCGATCCGGGCCTTGTTCGTCTGGAACACCCGCAGGTTCGATCCGCCGGTGATGCCCCAGTAGCGTTTCTCGGCCGGGGTGATGTGGACTTTCGGCTGCAAATCGTAGGTGCCGTCGGGATAGACGACGGGACTCATGTTGTAGAGCCTGCCTTCGCGCTCCATGGGATGGCTGCCCGCCACGATGTGGAGCCCGTAGTCCTTGGCCAGGGCGGACATCAACTCCAGGAAAGGTTTCTCCAGCTCCGCCAGCCTGCGGATTCCCTCCAGAGAGGGCAGCTTGCGCAGACCTTTCTGGGAAAGAAGCTGGACCGAGAAGAACTCGGGGAAGACGACCAGATCCGAGCGGTAGTCGGCGGCCGTCTCGACGAAATACTCGACCTGGCCCGCGAAATCGTCGAAATTCTCGACGGACCGCACCTGGTATTGCACGCAGGAGACCCGCATCTTGCCCCCCTCCCCCGAGACGGGTTTGAAGTCGGGATTCAGCCACTCGATGAGGGTGGCCGCGTTGCCCGAGCCGGGATCGTCCATGTAGTTGCGCAGAATGCCCCGGACGACGAAGCCCTCCCGCATCTGGAAACTGAGGACGGGATCCTGGCGGACGCCGTTCTCCACCTCGCGGACGTACTCCTCGAAGGTCAGCTCGCCCGCCACCTTCGCGTAGCCGGAAATCCGGCCCCCGCCGAGGATGCGGCGGAGGTTCAGCTTCTGGCAGAGATCCCGCCGGGCCTGGTAGAGCATGGCGCCGATGCCCCTGCCCTGCACGTCGGGATCGACGAACACCTCCGCCCCGTAGAGGGTGTCCCCGCGCGGATCGTGGTTGTGGAAGTAGCCGCCGTCGGTGATGCCGGCGTAGGTGTGCTGGCGGTAGGGGTCGGTCCCCATGTCCACCATGAGCGAGGCGACCGCCCCGACGATCCGTCCGTCCAGTTCGGCCAGGATCTGCCCGTCGGGGAACACCGCCTGGTGGTTGGCCAACTGTTCCGCGGTCCACATGAATCCGGCGGCCGCGAAGCCCGGATAAACCTTGCGGCACACGGCGATCCACCCGGGGATGTCGGACGGCTCGGAGTTGCGGACGACGAGGAGCCCGTCGGCGGTTTCATGGCGTTGGAGAATCATCCGCCGTAACAATCGCAAGACGGGCGTTTTGTCGAATTCTTCCTCCCGGGAAACTCGCGGCGCTCGAACCCTGCCCGGCCGTCGTTGTTGCGCTGTTGCCGGGGGTACGGATCCGGAGGGAAGGATCCCCGGCGCCCGCCCCTCACCACTGATCGGGGAACATCCGGTGCATCCTGGCGACGGGGAAATTCCGGCCCGGGCAAACCGTGTGGGTGGGGCCGTCCACTTCGCGGTGGGTGGCGAACTTCAGCCGGTTCGGAACGAGGTCGCGCAAGTAGGCGGTCAGCGCGTCGAGCGAGGCGATCTGGCGGGGGCTCGGCCGGTCGTTCTCGAAATTCCCGACCAGGCAGATACCGATGCCCTGGTTGTTGACATCGTCGCGGCGCACATGTCCGCCGTTGAGCTGACGGTCCCACCGGGACCCGATCTCGATCTCGCCGTCGCCCGACTTCGATCCGTTTCCGATCACGAAGTGGTAGGCCAGGCCGTTCCGCATCCGCATGGTGTTGCGGTGGTAGTTGTCGTAGATGGCCGCGTTTCCGGTCGAAACACCGGAGTGGTGGAACACGATGTAGCGCCAGGTCCGCAGACCGCCCCTCTTCGGATCCGAAAGCGCCCTCACCCGTTCGAGGGGATCCGGCCCACCCCCCGGCACCGGAATCCGCAGGACCTGTCCGGGCCGGATCAGGTCGCCGACGAGCCTGTTTTCCCGCCGGAGGGCATCGACCGAGGTGCCGTGGGAGACCGCGATGCCGGAAAGGGTGTCCCCTTTCCGGATCGTGTAGGCGGCGGGCTCCGCCAAAGCGCGCAACGGCCAGAGCGAACCGGAGACAACCCCGGCACCCACAACCTGGCAAAAGCGGCGACGATCCATGGAACGAGAAAAACCCAAAAACGCGGTTTCCGCAATCGGGAAATTTCCTGGCTCAAGCGCCGGGTGTGGCCACAAGTGCGTGGAGTGATCAAAGGTTTTTTTTCCGGTTTTCCAGTGGATTCGCGGCCATCGCGGCAACCGTCTTCGCTCTTCGAGCTCCGCCGAGTCAAGAGCTCGAGGCCCTACATAAAGCGTTACACCCCGCTTCGAAAAAGTCCCAGAAAAAGGATTGCTCTATGGTAAGGTGGACACTATGTCTCCGGTCGTGAAACGCTCCCTCTTTCTCCTAACCGCAGCGCTGTTGCTGGGCGCCACCCTGTTCCTCATCAATCGTCCGGATCATTCCGGTGATTCGCCCGCCCCCGACCCATTCACATCGACCGACGACCGCTCCACGGAAACCGGGGACGGTGCGACCTCGCAAAGTTCCGCATCTGATTCCGCCGCCGGTGGCGCATCGAGCGGGCGGGAACCCCCTCGCCGGCCCGACACCCCGGCTGCGGACCTTTCCGCCGAAATCAAGGCGCGAACGCTGCCGACGCTCCCCGATCCCATCGCGAAAGTAGTCTCCAAGTCCGATCTCATCGACAGGGGGAAAGCCTCCGCACCCGGCGGGAAGGACCGGACCATCCGCCGCCAGCTCTACCGCACCCCCAGCAAGCGCATGCCGCTGGTTCTGCTGGAACAGGAGGTCGGGGAGGACGACCGGGGAGTGGAGACCGTGTTCTCCAGCCATCTTTTCATCGGCGACCAGGCCTTGGTCGAACTCCCGCAGGACGCGAAGGTCGAAACCTTCCAGGATTGGGTCGAGGCTTCTCCCTTCCACATACGCAAGCGTCTTCCGAACTCCTCCATCTTCGTCCTCGGCACCCGTGACGAGAGCGTGGACGCCATCGACACCATGATCCAGAGCGTTCGCAAGCGGTTCGGCGACGGCGTGACCACCGATCGCGACGGGGTGATCTTTCCGAGCGCGACTCCGAACGACCCGGATTTCGGAACTCTTTGGGGTCTCGAAAAAATCCAGGCCGAACAGGCGTGGAATCTTTCCACTGGTTCGAGTTCCGTCGTCGTCGGCGTGATCGACAGCGGAGTTTCGCTCACCCACGAGGATATTTCCGACAACCTGTGGACGAACAATGCCGAAGCGAACGGACTCCCGGGCGTGGATGATGACGATAACGGCTACATCGACGACATCCACGGCTATGACTTCGCGAACGACGACGGGGACCCCTCCCCCTCGGATCCGGCAAACGAAACCCATGGCACCCATGTCGCGGGCACTGTGGGAGCCGTCGGCAACAACGGCAAGGGCGTGGCCGGAGTCAATTGGAACGTCTCCCTCATCTCCTTGAAATTTCTTGACTTCGATCCCTCCTTCGAAGGTGAATTCGGCAGCGTTACGGACGCCATCGAGGCCGTCCGCTACGCAACGGCGAATGGGGCCGACCTGACGAACAACTCCTGGGGCGGGGGCGGGTTCAACAGCATCCTCGAATCCGCGATTGAGGAAGCAAACAGCGCCGGAATCCTGTTCGTGGCCGCAGCCGGAAACGCCGCTTCGAACAACGACACCTCTTCCGAGTATCCGGCAAACTTCGACATCCCGAACGTGATCGCGGTCGCGGCCACAGACCAGAACGACGATCTCGCCGAATTTTCGAATTTCGGTGCCTCGTCGGTCGATCTGGCGGCCCCCGGGGTGGACATCCTCAGCACGGTTCCCGGAGACGAATACGAGGAAAGCAGCGGAACATCCATGGCAGCGCCCCAGGTCGCCGGCGCTCTCGCCCTTCTTTTCGCTTCTGAACCGAGCCTGGGCGCACAAGATGCCAAGAGCCGCCTCCTCGGGTCGGTCGATCCCGTCGCTTCGCTGAGCGGGCAAGTCGCCACCGGCGGACGCCTCAACGTCCGCAAGCTCCTCGGAGCGCCCGACGAGGGCACCGGAAGCGGATCGGCACTCGAGCTGCTTTCGATGGTCTGGACCGATGATCGGGCCCACAGTCCGAACAACAACGGGAACGGCGTTTTCGAAGCGGGCGAAACCATCGGGATCACCTACACCGTCCGCAACACCTCGCCATCGACGCTGTTGGTGATGAGCAGCGACATCGAAGCCCATCCGAGCATCGAAAACAACCTTCCGCGAGGATTCGATTCGATGACATCGGGCAATCTGGCGCTCGGCAATCTCTCCCCGGGGCAAACCAAAACCGACTCAAACCTGAGACTTTTCTGCTACCAGAACACCTACGTTCCCTTCACCGGCAGCTTCGAAATCACGTTGCGGTACATGCCGGCCGATACCAGGAAGTGGGAGGAACAAACCTTCTCTTTCACCCAGGCGGTCGGCTCCGGGCCCAATCCCCAGCCCGAGCCCGAGCCCGTGCCCGCGGTTCCCCGCCTTACCCTCGGCGACTTCGAGTTGTCCGACGACCCGTCGATTTCCCCGCACAATAACGGAGACGGCATTTTCAGTCCGGGGGAGACCATCGGGCTGCGCTACACCATCGACAACACCTCGGAAGCGACCGCGACAATCGTGCGGAGTTTTCTGGCTGCGACCCCCGAGGAAGTCGACGGGGTCACAATCGGCCTGAGAACGGTGACGGGCGCCAATTTCGAACTAGGCCCTATCGCCCCCGGCGAATCGAAAACCGACACCAATCTCCGGGTGTTCTGCTACGGCAACACCCCGCTGCCCTATGAAGGGAGTATCGATATCACCGTCGTATTCGGAGACATGGCTTTCGACGACACGGTATCGATGACCCGGACCATCGAAATTTCCCAAACCAAAAGCGGGTCTCCCACGAACCCGGATGCGTTTCCGTCAGGCGAATTCGCCAACTGGCTGAACGAGGTATATGACGGCGAAGAACCACCAGCCGACGCCATGGAGCGGGATCGGAACGGCAACGGCCGGGCCGATCTCCTCGATTTCGCGTTCGGACCGGAGAGAGACTCCCAGATCCGCATTGAATCGCGGACGGATACGGCCACGGTGCTGTCATTCCCCCTGCGGGAAAGCATTCCGCTGTCGGCCGTCCGCCTGGAGCATTCCATTGATTTGAAGACCTGGCGCGAGGCACCGCTGAACACCTCCGACACCGCTGCCTCCTCACATACCTCCGCGGACGGTTCCGGGGGTAAACGCGTCCGGCTCACCATTGGCGGGGAGATCACCGCCTCCCCCTTCTACCGTTTGAGGATCAAACCGGCCTACACGGAATCCGCCTCCGGACTCTGACCACCGGCGGGTGCGCACCCCACCCGGACCGGGGGCAACGGGAAGGATCGCCGGACGCGGGCCGACGCTACAGCGAGCCCAGCCCGGAAAAGCCGCCCGAAAGGCCCTTGATCGCCGAACCGATCTGATCCTTGTAGGAGCCCCAGTCCCCGGCGCCGATGGAGCCGGCCTTGCCGAACAGACCGCTCAGATCGCCGAGGTTGCCGGAAAGACCGCCCACCTGGCTCATCAGTTGCTTGCCCATGTCGCCGGAGAGCAGCGGAGCGAGATTCTTCAACATGCCGATGTGATCCTTCGCCTTCGAGACGAGGTCCATCCCCTTCTTCACGAAAGCGGCCTTTTCGGAAAAATCCATCCCCTTCATCGAGTCCCACGCTCCCGTCAGCGTTTTCGAAAACCCGGCGGCCTCTTTCAGCTTCGCCGCCGGGTCGTCCCCGCCGGCGGCGGCTTTGCCCGCCGAGGAAAGAGCGCCCGCGGCGTCGGAGACCGGGGAAGCGGACGATGCGGCGTCTTCGGCGGAAGCCGCGGACTCCGAAGCCTCGGCCGGAGCGGCCGGGGCCGAAGCCTCGGCCGGGGCGGCCGGAGCGGAAACCTCGGACGGGGCGGCCGGGACGGAAGCCTCGGAGGGCTC
>JBKHCX010000145.1:0-6693 GCA_046541615.1 Puniceicoccaceae bacterium | reverse complement strand
CCCCCGTTTCCGGAGGCCGAATCGGAATTCGGTTTGCCTCGGGCGCAAAAATCGCTAGCAAGAACCATACCGTGTCCACCCAGGGTTTCCAGCAGATTCAGAAACAGAGCCAATCCATGGTTCTGGCGCCGCAGTTGCGCCAGTCGCTGAAGATCCTGCAGGCGCCGACCATGGAGCTGCGCTCTTCGATCCTGGAGGAGCTGCAGATCAACCCCACGCTCGAAGAGCTGCCCATGGAGGGCGTGAGCCTCGACGAACCGGTTTCCGACAACGGCGACGACGGCGAGCCGGACGGGGAGATGGATTTCGAGAAGGAGGACTTTGAGATCCTGAACCGGCTCGACGAGAGCTGGCGCGACTCGATCGGGGGCGATTCGGCCCCGCGCACCACGACTTCCGACGACGAGGAGCGGCGGAAGCACTTCTTCGATTCGTTTGTCGGCGAGGTCTCTCTCCAGGAGCACCTCTTCTCGCAGGCGGATCTGGCCGACATGGACGGGGGGGACCGGAAGGCCCTGGAGTATCTCATCGGTAGTCTGGACCGGGACGGCTTCCTGAACGACGAGGTCGGGAACATCGCTTTGTCGGCGGACCTGCCCCTGACCAAGGTGAAGGCGATGCGCGAGCTGCTGCTCTCCCTCGATCCCGTCGGGATCGGCGCGGTGGACCGCCGGGAGTGTTTGCTCGTGCAACTGGAGTTTTCGGGCAAGGAGAAGAGCCTTGCCGCCCGCATTCTCCGCGACCACTACCCCCTGCTCCTGCGGCGCCGCATCCCCGAGCTGGCCCGGAAGTTCGGTGTCGATACCGAGACGATCCACCGGGCGCTGGAGGAGATCGGCACCCTCGATCCGTCGCCGGGGCGCCGTTTCGCCGAGGACAACAACCGGGTGATCGTCCCCGACGTGAAGGTCTTCTGCGACGAGGAGGGCAGGTGGCAGGTGGTTCTCAACAACGACTACATTCCGCGCCTGCGGATCAGCCGCCTCTACAAGGAACTGATCGCGCAGGGGAGGCTCCCCCAGAAGGACCGCGATTATCTGCGGGAGAAGATCCGTTCGGGACGGTTTTTGATGAATTCGATCGAGCAGCGCCAGCAGACGGTCGAACGGATCGCCCGGCAGTTGGTCGATCTGCAGCGGGAGTTTTTCGAGTCGGGCGTGTCCCGGCTCAAGCCGCTGACCATGAGCCGGGTCGCCGACATCATCGAGGTGCACGAGACAACGGTCAGCCGGGCCATCGCCAACAAGTACATCGACACGCCGCACGGCATTTTTCCGCTCAAGTATTTTTTCACGGCCGGCTACCGGACGGAGAAGGGGGAGTCGGTCTCGAGCCGCAGCGTGAAGGACACGATCCAGCAGCTCGTCGAGAACGAAGACCCGGCGAAGCCGTACAGCGACCAGGCGATTGTCGAGATCCTCAAGGAAAAGGGCTTCCGGATCGCGCGCCGGACGGTGGCGAAGTATCGGGAGGAACTGGGCATCCTCGCCACCAATCTGAGACGCGAGTATCAATGACGGCTCCGGTCGAGGACGGCATCCGGCTCGTCGTCGCCGCGGAGTCGGGACGGATCGACGCGGGCGTCGTCCGCGACGGGGCCTGGATCGCGCGGGCCGGGGAGGCGGGGAACGCGGTGGAGGCGCTCGCGGCGGTCCTGGGGCGCGCCCTCGGGGCCGCCGGGGTGCGGCCCGGGGGGCTGTCGGCGTGGATCTACAGCGGCGGGCCGGGATCCCTGCTCGGGCTCCGCTCCCTGGCGATGACGCTGGAGACCTGGGACGCGCTCGGAGGGGCGGCCGGCGGGGTTCTCCGCCTGCGGTTTTCCGGCATGGTCTGGACCGCGCGCCACCTGATGGCCGCGCGCGGTCCCGGCGCCTTCGTCCTGGCGAGCCCGTGGCGGAAAGGGGCGTGGAACGTGCTCCGGGTCGGGGAACGCCCGCCGGACGAAGGCGACCTGACCGTCGTCGAGGGCGAGCCCGCGGCGGGCGGTCTGCCCGGGTTCTGCCTGGGGGACCGGCCCGGCGTCGCGCGGCCCGCCGGTTTCACCCCGGTGGATTTGCCCCCGTTCGCGGGTCTGGCCGCCTTCCTCGACTCTCCGGGATTCCTCCGCGCGACCGGGCGGGTGGAGCCCATCGAGACCGGCACGACGACCTACCGGGAATGGGTTCCCTCGGCGCGATGAACTCCTTCCGCCACTACCGATGCTGGGCCGAGATCGACCTCGGGGCTCTGGAGCGGAATCTCTTCCGCATCCGCGACAGCCTGCCGCCGGGCGTCCGCTATGTCGCCGTGGTCAAGGCCGACGCGTACGGCCACGGCTTCCACCAGACCGTCTCCCGCCTGATGCAGACCGATGCGGACGCCTTCGCGGTGGCCAATGTGGAGGAGGGCAGCCGCCTCCGGGAGATCGCCCGCGGCTGGCCGATCCTCGTCCTGGGCCCCGTGCTGCCCGAGGAGGAGGAGGCCCTGGTGCGCCTCGGCCTGATCGCGACCGTTTCCTCGCCGGAGGAGGTCGCCCGCTTCGACCGAGCCGCCGCCCGATTCGGCGGCCCGGTCGATGTACACGTCAACATCGACACCGGGATGGGGCGGATGGGGGTGTGGCACACCCGGGCCGGCGAGGTGCTCGCGGCCATGGCGTCGGCCCGGCGGGTGCGTTTCCGCGGAATCTACACCCACTACTCGGATCCGGTCGGCTCGCCCGAATTCACCCGCACCCAGCGCCGGCGCTTCCTCGAAATGATCCAGGCGGCCGGACCGCTGCCCGCCGATTTCCTGGTCCACGCCGACAACAGCGCCGGCGCGGAAACCTTCGACCGCGACGGCCCGTTCAACGCCGTCCGGATCGGCCTGCTCCAGTTCGGGGTTTCCCCCTACGCGAACTCCCTCGTCCGCTCCGTGGCGATCGAGCCGGTCTTCCGATTCTTCACGCGGGTCGGTCTCGTCAAAACGCTCCCGGCCGGCGTCCCGGTCAGCTACGGGCGGACCTTCACCACCGAAAGGGAGACGCGGACGGCCGTGCTCACCGCCGGATACGGCGACGGCCTGCCCACGGCCGCCAGCAACCGGGGGCACGTGCTCGTGGGCGGCCGCAGGTGCCCGATTCTCGGCCGGGTCACCATGGACCAGACCATCGTCGATGTGACCGAGGTTCCCGATCCGGCCGTGGGGGATACGGCGGTCCTGATCGGGAGCGATGGAGAAAACGAGATCACCGTCACCGATTTCAGCCGGTGGACGGATTCGATACCGTGGGAGGTCTTCTGCAGCGTGACCAAGCGGGTCCCGCGCGTTTATTCGACCAGCCGCAAGTGAGCCGGCTCCGGCCATGTTCCAATCGACGCCTCCCGAACGCCGCGCCCTGATTCTGCTGGCGATCGCAATCGCCGCCGCCCTCGCGCTCCTGGTTCTGACCGGAAGGCCGTAGCGGAGCGGGTTTCGGTCGCGCGGGCGGCGGTCCCTCAGCCGCCGCGATCCGTCCGGGCGAGGCCGAGCGCCTTCCCGCAGGCCTCCCTCATGATCCGGGCGTCCACCCGGCGGCCCGTCCAGATTTCGAGGGAGCGGACCCCCTGGTGGACCAACATGCCGAGACCGTTTGCCGTGGGACAGCCGCGCTGGCGGCCCGCGGCGAGGAACGGGGTCTCGGAGGGATTGTAGATCATGTCGAAGAGGCGGCAGCCGGCGGGCAGGGCCTCCACTTCGACCGGCAGGGGGTCGGCGCGGGCGAGGCCGAGCGAGGTGGCGTTGATGACCAGGGTCCCCGGGGGGACGGTCGCCGGGGCCTGCTCCGCGGGGAGGGCCGTAACGGGCGTCCGGCCCCGGCCGGCGCCCGCCGGGGCGTCCTCCCGGATCCGGGCGGCGATCGTTTCCGCTTTGCCGACGGTGCGGTTGGCGATCCACAGGCGGGAGGCGCCGGATTCGACGCACTGGACGGCGGCGGCCCGGGCGGCCCCGCCGGCGCCCAGGAGGAGAACCGGACGCCCGCGCAGGCCGGCCCCGAAGGCTTCTTCGACGGCCCGTTCGAGCCCGTAGCCGTCGGAGTTGAAGCCGCGGAGGCACCCTCCGTCGAACAAGAGGGTGTTGACCGCCGCCATCCTCTCGGCGACCGGATCGACGACATCGACGAGGGGAAGGACTTCGACCTTGTGCGGAACCGTAAGATTCACACCCCGGAAGCCGCGCTCCCGGAAAAGGGCGACCGCCTCGGGGAGTTCCTCCGGCCGGAGTTCGTAGGCCCCGTAGGTCCATCCGGCGAACGCGGGATCGAGGGCGGAGAGGGATTCGAGCGCGGCCCGGTGCATCGGCGGGCTGAGCGAGTGGCGGACCGGCCAGCCCGCCACGGCCAGGCGGACTCCCGCGGGCTCGAGCGAGCGGAGCGCCCGCAGATCGCGGACCGGTTCAGGTGGTCTCCCGCTCATAGGCCGCTTCGAACTCGCGGATGAACCCGGCGAAGAGCCGGGCCTGGTACAACTCGTTGCGGATCGTGTGCTGGTGCACGAGGTTGCGGCAGAAGCGGCAGAGCACCTCCCCGATGGGCGAGGGCAGGAGATACTCCGCGCCCTCTTCGAGATTGTGGGACAGGAGCATCTGCCGGACCTCCTCCTCGCTCCGGAAACGCCCCCGGTCGAAGGAATCGAGATAGAACGGGCGGCGGTCGTCGAAGCTCGCGAGGAGGAAGCGCCCGGGCGCCCCGATGGGATCGAGGGGAACGCCGCACCGCTCGGCCACGAGCAGATAGAGGACGCTGAGGGAGATGGGAATGCCGCGTCGCCGGGCGATCACCGAGCCGAGGAAGTTGTTTTCCGGATCGTGGAAATGGTCGAGATCGCCGCGGAAGCGGTATTCGTGGAAAAACACCCGGTTGATCTGCTTGCACTTTTCAAACACGTCCGATTCCGGGTCGATGAACTCGAGGCAGCGCTCGGCCATTCCGTCGAGAAACCGCGCGACTCCCGTCCATTCGATCTCGGGGCGCACCGTGCGTTCGAGGAGGAAGCAGCCGGTTTCGAGTTCGTAGCGGAACGACCGGATGAAAGCGCGGAAATCGGCCTCCGGGTCGTCGGCCCCCAGCTCGACCAGGAGGGTCCGGGCATGTCCGCAGAGGCGCGATCCCGGTTCCCGCGCCAGTTCCTTGAGAAAGGCGACGCCCGCCTCGTTTTGCTCCCGCAGTTCACGGAGCACGGCCGAGCGGACCGCCGGACTGCGGTCGTCCAACAGTTTCCTCAACGCGCTTTTCCGGGTCTCTGGAATCATCGGGCCCAGAGTAGGGGATGCCGGGACGGGGGCGCAATCGGAATTGTTCCCACCCCCGCCGGGAAGAGCCGCGACCATTTCAATTCCACGGTTGCCAACGGACACCGAAAGACTTTCCTCTTCGAAGGAATGGATTTAGGAAGCGTGCGCAAGGCATACCGGTTCTACGCCCCGGTTTACAACTATTTGTTCGGCCGGATCGTGGACGAGGGGAGGCGGGAGGCGGTGGCCCGCTTCCGCCAGAAGCCCGGCGACCGCATTCTCGAGATCGGGGTCGGGACCGGTTTGTCCCTGCCGTTCTACGATCCGGGTGTCGAAGTCACGGGAGTGGATGTGAGCACCGAGATGCTCGGGATCGCCCGGCGCCGTTATCTCGGCCCGAAGTATCCGCATGTCCGGGCGCTCATGGAGATGGACGCCCAGGATCTGGATTTTCCGGACGACTACTTCGAGGGATCCGTCGCCATGTATGTCGCGTCGGTCGTGCCCGATCCGGCGAGGATGATCCGCGAGATGTTCCGGGTGACGCGCCCCGGGGCGCCGGTTCTGGTGGTCAACCATTTCGCCTCGGGCAAGTCGATCCTGCGGAGGGTCGAATCCGGACTGGCCCGCTTTTCCAAAAAGCTCGGCTTCCGGCCGGATTTTTCCCTCGACCGTTTCGTGGAACTGGCCGGCAGCGAGCCCGTCCGCATAACCCGGGTGAACCTCGGAAAATACTGGAGGCTTCTGGAGTTCCGGGCGCCCGACAGTCCGACCGCCCCCGCGCGGGAGTGGTCGCCGCCACCCCTCCGGTCCGGCGGGGGAGCAGCCTGAAGACCGGACACCCGGGGGGCCGGCAACCGGGAGGCAAGGTTCGGTGTCCAGGCTTCACCGCCATTCGACATAATTGCTCTATAAAACGTATTCTCTGACGATTTTCTCAGTGGATTCAGCCGATTTGTTTCGTAAGGCGTTGATAAATCCAAAAACCCGCCGATGTAGCGCCAATGCAGGGACGGAAGATGCAACAACACCAATTTCGCCTCTTTCTTTCGGCCGGAAATATGAGAATCTGCGACCATGTTTATCCGCCGGAAAGTAAAAACGCGCAAATCCCAGAGCTACGAGCAGCATCAATTGCTTGAATCGGTGCGCACCGAACGAGGGCCGCGGCAGGAAGTGGTTTTGAATATGGGCACGCTGGATCTACCGAAAGAACGGTGGAAAGACTTGGGCGATGCGATTGAAGACAAGCTAAACTGCCCACATCTTCCTCTCGGTCTTGGCTTATCACTTCGTCTGCCCCATACTACGCAGACTCTCTGAGGCGGGACTGAACTATACCTGGAACAGTGTCAGGAGTCTGCTCTCTTCTCACGACCGAGTTGTCACCGCCTTTCACACAGAAGACGGGCACTGTGTTTATGTTAAAAACACCACCACTGCCAATCTAAGCCAAAAGAC
>JBKHCX010000144.1:0-6794 GCA_046541615.1 Puniceicoccaceae bacterium | reverse complement strand
GCCGACTGGGGCGGGATGACGGTCGGGAAGAGTTGTCGCGCGGATGTGTTTCAATGAAAAACGCCGATGCGGAGCGAGAGTCTCAGCCACCCGTTTTCGATAGCGATCCGGCGGTTCCGTCTCAAGGTCGTCCGGCGCTGGTGGTCGGCTCCCCTTGGCCCTGTTCGGCGGGAACGGCCCGCCCTTTCCGCCGGTTCAGCTCCTCGTAGATCCGCAGCGAGACCCACGCGTCGGTCGCGGCGTAGGCGATCTGTTTGGACGTCAGGGGATTCTGTTCCCAGTTCGACACCTGTGCCGCTTTTGAGATGCGCCCGTGGAGAAACATGCCGGCGAGGTTCCGGAGCCCGGTGGTGATGATCCCCTTCTGAGTGGCGATGACACCGAGATCGACGAAGCCGGCGGCCGTGAAAGAGCTGATCCGGTTGAGCCCCTTGATGTCGTCGTGGGGGGCGACCCCGACCTTGCGGATTTCCGGGTCGGCGAGGATTGTGAACAGGTCGGCGTGACGGGTGATTTTACGGAGCGGGAACAGCCAGGCCCGCTTTCCGGTCGCCAGCTGGAGAAGGGCCGGCGGGCGGACTTCGTCCTGGCGGCGGAACGTGGGCTTTGACTCGGTGTCGAATCCGAGAACCCGGATACGCCGCAGATCCGCGAGGGCCTCGTCGAGAAGAGCGTCGTCAATGAGTTCGATGGTGCCGGAGAAAGCCAGGAGAGGAAGTTCGCGCAGGACGGCCTTGTCCATGCGCTCGGGGAAAGGCGCGTCGGCGGGTTGGATCATTTATTGGAGTTTTCCAGTGCTCCGGAGGGAGGCAACGGTTTTTTTTTGACGATGAATCTTGCGCGGGTGTTCAGCGAGGAGGACCGGATCGGCCGCCTGCCGGGAGAAGCGCCGGAACGGGGATATTTCCGCGGTTTGCGGGCCAGGGTTGATTTGCCTGATCCCCCGGGCATCCGATTCCGACGAGAAGAGGGGACGGATCGACGGCGGTCTTTCGTTCCCGGACAAGGTGCGGAGCCTCCCGGATGCCCTTCCGCCTCGCGCGGCTTCACGATTCCGCGGTTTCGCCGATCCGTGTGGGGCCCGGCTCGCGGACGCGCTTCTCCTCGGTTCTATCCCGGGGTAAGAAATTCGGGGAGACGGCTCCCCCGGAGATGATCAGTTTCATCCCGTCGGCGACGGTCATTTCGAGGGGGATGATGTCCTCGGAAGGGATCATGAGGAGGAAGCCGCTGGTCGGATTCGGGGTGGTGGGCACGAATATGTTGGCGAGGTGCCGCCCCGTCTTCGCCTGAACCTCGCCCTTGCTGATGCTGGTGAGGAAGCCGAGAACCCACGAATCCTTACGCGGATATTCGATGAGCACGACTTCCTGGAATACCGCCTTTTGCTGCTGGCTGAAGGTGTCGACGATTTGTTTGACCGTCCGGTAAACGGTGTTGACGAAGGGAAGGCGGTCGAGAATCCGCTCCAGCGAGGAAATGATGATCCGCCCGAAGACGTACCGCGAAAAGAAGCCGAGCCCGATTATGAAGATAATCAGCACGAAAAGGGCGGCGATATTGAGGATCGTGTTGACCGCCGCCTGGTTCCTTATGGTGTCGTCCACGTACCAGAAAAACACGTTGCTGGCGGGAACGCCCACCTTCAGGATGATGAAGTTGACGACGATATAGGTGACCCCCAGCGGGAGCAGGAGGATGATCCCGGTCAGGAAAGCATTGCGGAGATTGCGAAGCATCTGTATATGGTTTGCATTCGATTGGAATCCGGGTCAAGGCGGAGCCCCGGGCGCATCAATTGTCCGGCTCAATCCGCCATGGAAAAAACCGGTGGGCGGACCCGGTCCCCGAGGAAGGAGAGGGCTTCGGCCTCGGCGAGGCGCATCTTACGGCGGTCGTTCTCGGAACGGTCGTCATATCCGGCCAGATGAAGCCAGCCGTGTGCCAGATAGAGAAGGATTTCGGCGGAAAAGTCCTGCCCGTGGGAATGGTGGACGGCGCGGGCTCTTTCGACGCCGATACAGATCTCCCCGGATTCCCCGAAGTCGGGATCGCCCGGAAAGGTGATGACATCCGTCGGGGAGGGATCGCCGAGGAAGGTTCCGTGCAGCTCGCCCATTTCCGCGTCGCCGAGAAATACGACGGACAGCTCCCCCGGGGGGATCGCGAACCGCGGATCCGCATCGAGCGCGCGGAGGCATTTTTCGACGGATTCGCCATCGTAGCGGAGAGCCTCACACCTGCTGGTTATCCGGATCTCCCTGGGAGTCGTCATCGGTATCGGCCGGGCTCGCCGGTCTGCCGTTTTCGGGTTTGGATGGAGTCTCCTTGCTCTCGGAGGGGTAGGCGATCCGGGAGTGGAGGCTGTTCAGAAGGGTGCGGCTGAAGCTCTTCTTGATCGCGGCCATCTGCTGGAGAGTGAGCGGGCATTCGTCGAGCTGGCCGTCCTCGATGCGGTCCTGGAAGATCCGGTCGAGCAGTTCGCCCACGCTCTGGGAATTGACCTTCGGGAGGGATCGGCTGGCCGCCTCAATGGAGTCGGCGAAAAAGATGATGGCGCTCTCGATGAAGCGGGGTTTGGGCCCGTCGTAGCGATAGGTGTTTTCCTCGACGCTCTCGGCGCTGAGATCAGAGAAAAGGGGGATCTGGACGCGGTCCCGCCGGTTGATGGCCTCCCGGTAGAAATACTGGATGAGGGTGGTGCCGTGATGCTGTTGTATGATATCGACGAAGATACGGGGCAGTTTGTGCTTCCGGGCGAGTTCAACCCCTTCCTTGACGTGGCGCTTGATGATCACGGCGCTCATCGACGGTTTCTGTTCGATGAGGGGGTTGTGGCCCGAGCTTTGGTTCTCGGTGAAATACTCGGGTTTCACCATCTTGCCGATGTCGTGAAAGAGGGCGCAGGCGCGGCAGGCGAGGGGATTCGCCCCGATTTCGGCGGCGGCGTTTTCCGAGAGGCTCGCCACCATGAGACTGTGGTGGTAGGAGCCGGGGGCTTCGACCTGCATCCGCCGGAGCAGCGGGTGGTTGAAGTCCGTGTACTCGAGAAGGGTGATGTCGGTCGTGTAGTTGAAAAGTTTCTCGAGAAGGGGGAGAAACCCGAGGATGACGACCCCGGTCACCGAGGCCGAGACGACGGCCGCGGCCACCTGGCGGCCGATCTGGGCGAAATCCGCGTCGAGCAGGGCTCCGTGGGCGACGATGAAGCCCGCCAGGATGAGACCGGCGAGAAAGGCGGCCCGGACCACGTTGGTACGGAGACGGATATTGTGGGCGAGGAAAATCCCCGCCAGAGCGGAGATGAAACCGGCGAGGAACAGAAAGACGTTCTCACCCAGCATGATCGAGAAAATCGCCGCGACGATGAAGGCGGTCAACGCACCAACGAGGGGCCCGAGCAAAATGCCGACCGTGAGCGGACCGAACAGGACTGGTGCGGCGTAGGGGACGATGCTCATGATCCGGAGATCCCGCCCGAAGAGATCCGAACCGCCGAAGTGGAGAATGCTCCGGAAGGCGGCCACGTTCACCAGCACGAGCAGGGCGATCGTGCCGAGGCGCCGGGGGTCGTCGGCCAGCTCGGGAAAGGCAAGCCGCAACACCATGACCGCCGCGAGCAGCACCATGAGCGCCAGAAGGGTCTGCTGTTGGAAAACCGGATCGAGGAAAAACCGGCTCGAGGCGCGGGTGCTTTGTTCCTGGCGGTAGCGGACCAGCTTCTCGTAGGCGGTCGAGGAGACGTTCTGGCCGGGCTCGATGATGGTCGCGCCCTCCTCGACCTGCACCCGTACGGGATCGACCCTGGTCGCGGCCGCGTCGCGCCGGTCGCGGGTCTTCTCCGCGTTGAACTCGAGATTCGGGACGATTCCCGCACCGAGCACCTCGTAGAGCGCGTTGAAGAGGATGTCCTCCCTCGTGAGATCGGCGAGTTCGTTGCGGAGCGAAATCCGGGCGTCGTAGGGCCGCTGGATCTCGACTCTCTTCACTTCGCCGTCCTCCGTCTGGATGGGAAGGAAGTTGAAGCTGCCGACATCCGCGAAGTAGGGATCCTCCTCGTCGATGATTCCGTTCCGGTAGATATCCTCGAGGGACTGGAGGGCCTCCTGGAGCAGCCGGTTGCGCTGGGAAGGCGTTGTCTCGCCGAGCAGGAGAACGGTGGCTTCGAGCGGCAGGTCGATACCGCGTTCTTCCGCGGATTCGCGCACGAAGGTTGCGATTTCCTCGCGCTTCTCCTCTTCGGAAAGTTCGGAGAGGCTCTCCTCGAACTGGGAGTAGTCGAATTCCAGAGCGTTCAATTCCCGGGCGAAACGCTGGAACGGTTCGAGCCGGATTTCGTAGAACGGCGGGATCCGCTCCCGTGCCAGACCGGCACGGCGTTGGGTGAGCACTTCGCTCTCGTAGTCGAAGGCGAAATCGGCGGTCACGCGCTCCCGGGCCGTCTGGTCCCGTACGATCTGCGGATCGCTCTGCCTGAGGCCCGCGAAGGAGAGTACGACGAGAAGAGCGGTATACCCGACTAAACCGACGAACCACCAGAAGGCGGTCCGCGGGGAGAGGGCGGGCCGGGACCCCGTCCGCTGCTCCCGTTTGCGCTGAAGGGGGGTCGGGGTGCGGTCTTTTCTGTGGCGGCGGAAAATTCGCATGGCGGCGATGGTTCGGGGGTCGGCGGTCGGGCCGGGATCAGACGAAGGAGACCGCGTCGGGGGCGCCCGAGTTCTCCTCGTAGGCGCGGATGATCCGCTGGACCAGAGGATGGCGGACGACATCGACGGCGTCGAACTCGAAGATCGAGATCCCCTTCACGCCCGCGAGGATGCCGACGGCCTGTTTCAGCCCGGATTTCTTGCTGCGCGGCAGATCGACCTGGGTGATGTCCCCGGTGATGACCATCTTCGAGTCGTCCCCGAGGCGGGTCAGGAACATCATCATCTGCTCCGGCGTGGTGTTCTGGGCCTCGTCGAGGATCACGAACGATCGCGAGAGCGTGCGCCCGCGCATATAGGCGAGCGGGGCGATCTCGATCTGCTGGCGCTCCATCATGCGCTGCGTCTCCTCGACGCCCACCATGTCGTAGAGGGCGTCGTAGAGCGGGCGCAGATAGGGGAGGATCTTCTCCTGCAGATCGCCGGGCAGGAAGCCGAGGGCTTCGCCGGCCTCGACCGCCGGGCGGGTGAAGACGAGCTTTTCGGCCTGGCCCCGTTGGAACGCGTCGAGGGCGGCCGCCATGGCGAGGTAAGTCTTGCCGGTGCCCGCCGGGCCGATCCCGAAGGCCACGTCGTGGTTCCGGATGCGGTTCAGGTACTGCTTCTGGTGGACTGTTTTCGGGACAATGCTCTTGCGTTTCAGGCGGATGACCAGAGGTTGTTCGAAGAGATCGCGCAGATCCGCCCCGTCGCCCGCCGCGACGGTGGACAGGGTTTTCTCAAAGTCGTTCCGCCGGATCTTAAGTCCCTGACCCCGGGCCAGGCCGAGGATCTCGAAAAGCTCGCGGGCCTTGCGGACGCCCTCTTCGGGGCCTTCGATTTTCAGCCAGTCGTCCCGGGCGACCAGAGTCACCCCGAGGACGGCCTCGGCCTCCGCCAGGTTCGCCTCCTGCCCGCAGTAGATCTGGCTGAGCAGGCGGGGGGACTCGAATTCGAGCGTGTCGCTGGTGGTGAGGGTCGTCACAAGCGCTTTCGATTCAATCCGCGATCCGGTCCACGAAGGAATTCAGCCGGTCCCACATGGCCTCCATCGCTTCGGGAAGGACCCGGGTGTCGCCGATCACGGGCATGAAGTTGTTGTCTCCCGACCAGCGGGGGACGATGTGGCAGTGCAGGTGCCCGGGAATACCCGCCCCTGCGGCCGAGCCGAGGTTGTAGCCGATGTTGAAACCGTCCGGCGCCAGTGCGAGCCGGAGGAGTCTCTTGCCCTTGCGGATCACCCCGCAGAGATCCGCGTGCTCGTCCTCGCCGAGGTCTTCGATGTCCGCGACCTCGCGGTAGGGCACGGCAAGGAGGTGTCCGGCGTTGTAGGGGAATTTGTTCATGACCAGATAGCTCTTGGCGCTCTTGTAGAGGAGCAGGGCCGCCCGGGGATCTTCGGCGGTCGGGATTTCCAGGAACGGATTCTTCCGGGGCTCCCCGTCGGTCCGGTCCGGTGCCTTGATGTAGGGCATGCGCCAGTGTGCGTGGAGGAATTCGTGGGCCATGCGGTGCTGGTCAACGGAGTCGCCCTGGGCGCTGTGGAAAGGGAGGTGCCATGAAGAGGAATAGAACGGGAAGGTTGCCGGGAATGGGGAAGGGCTTCAATGCGAAAAATCCCGGTCGCGCGATCCGGGTTGTGATCAGAAGCGTGGGGAATTTTCGGCTGACTCATTCAACCTTTGTAAGATTTCGACCGGGAAATAAATCAATTGTCTCAACCATTGTTAAATTCTGACCAGGCAACAAAAGATTGACAACTCTGGTTCAGGTTCCGAGAGAGATTTTGCTGAATGAGAAAGGTGGGAGTGGATAGAGGTGGCCGGGGACTTGTGAAAATGGGACCAGCGATTCAAGCCGTCCCCACTGGAATCGCCGACTACCCATGCATTCCGGGGAAAACGCTCAGCCCGTCCCAGCCGGCGCCTTCCACCGGCTTGGGCCGGATCGGGCGTTTCCTGCAAGCCTCCAAGGGCCGGGCGGCCTCCCGCACGAATTCCGCGCAGCCGATGATGTACCCATGGGTCAGGTAGCGGCACTTGCAGCGGAGGACCTCCGCCATCGGAAGCCTGCCCTGCTCCTGGTCGATCACCCGGGCGGCAGCGGCGG
>JBKHCX010000143.1:0-6797 GCA_046541615.1 Puniceicoccaceae bacterium | reverse complement strand
GCGTGGAGACCACGATGATCTATCTACATGTGATGGAAGACCAGAAGGACCTGACATTGAGTCCGTTGGATACGTTGTAGGCTGGGGGGGAGAGGGCGAACAGTGGGGAGGGAGAGATGGCGCACCAGCGGACATCGAACGTCCAACATCGATGTGGGCGGGGGGTGGAAACGACTGTCGTCGTTCCTCTACGGGTGAAAAAGCGAAATCCTATTCTTGTACGCTACCGCCCCTGGACGGGGGCCCGCCCACTGGGTGAAAAGGCAGGGTGCGGAGTGTTTTCCACGGGTCAAGGATTTTTTCCGGGATCTTTTCCGGGAGGGAACTGAAGGACTGGAATCCGGTTTTTCCACGGGACCGTCCTTCCGGAGGATTCCGGGGGGGGCGGCTTTCTTTTGCGGGTTTGGATTCCCCGAACGGAAACTTGCCTATCCCCGGCGGTGTCTGGCATTCTGGTGCGTTTCCGTTCAGAAACATGCCGACTATCAGTATTTATGACACGACCCTTCGCGACGGCAGTCAGGGGGAGGGGATCTCTTTCTCCGTGAACAGCAAGATCCGGATCGCGGAGAAGCTGGATCAGTTCGGGGTCGATTACATCGAGGCGGGCTGGCCCGGTTCGAACCCGCGCGATCTGGCCTTTTTCGAGGCGGCCCGGGGGTTGCGGCTCGCGCACGCGAAGCTGGCGGCCTTCGGCTCGACCCGGCGGGCCGGCACGGCCGCGGCCGATGATCCGCAGCTCCGGCTTCTCCTCGATTCGCACACCCCGGTGGTCACCATTTTCGGAAAAACCTGGCTGCTCCACGTCGAGAAGGTTCTCCGCACGACGGGGGCCGAGAATCTGGCCATGATCGAGGATTCGGTGCGTTTCCTCGGTTCGGAGGAGCGCGAGGTGGTGTACGATGCCGAGCACTTTTTCGACGGGTACAAGGACCGGCCCGATTTCGCCCTGGACACGCTCCGCGCGGCGGCCCGGGGCGGGGCTTCTTTTCTGGTGCTCTGCGATACGAACGGCGGGACCCAGGTCCACGAGCTGGAGGAGATCGTCGCGCGGGTGGTCGAGGAGTTCCCGGAGCGGCGGATCGGTGTCCACTGCCACAACGACTGCGGCCTCGGGGTGGCCGTGTCCCTGGCCGGCGTGCGCTCCGGGGCGACCCAGGTGCAGGGAACGATCAACGGATACGGCGAGCGCAACGGCAACGCGAACCTGACCACCGTGATCCCCAATCTGGCGCTGAAGCTGGGGTATGGGATGAATTGCTCGGGCAATATCGCGAAGCTCCGCGATCTTTCGCTGTTCATCGACGACATGGCCAACCAGCGGCCCGATATCCGGGCGCCTTTCGTCGGGGCGAGCGCCTTCGCCCACAAGGGGGGGATCCACGCCGACGCCGCCTCCAAGGTCGCCCGGAGCTACGAGCACATCGATCCGGCGCTGGTCGGAAATCGGTCGCGGGTGTTGGTGTCCGACATGTCGGGGCGGAGCAGCATCATGATGAAAGCCCGGGAGATGGGGGTCGATGTCGAGGCCCGGTCGCCGGAACTGAAGGATTTTCTCGAGGAGCTGAAGGGCCTGGAGTTCCGGGGGTACGAGTACGAGTCGGCGGACGCCTCGTTCAAGCTGCTGCTGGACCGGTTCCTGCACGGGAGACCGGAGCGGATCGAGCTGAAGAGCTACCGGACGATGGTGGCCGAGGAGACGTTTTCCAGCCGGGAGCTGTACTCGGAGGCGACCGTCAAGATCGAGGTCGATGGCGTCGAGAGCCACACCGTCGCGGAGGCCCGGGGACCGGTCGGGGCGCTCGACCACGCGCTGCGGAAGGCGCTCGAATCGAGGTACCCGTTTGTGGCCGGGGTGCGGCTCGTCGATTTCAAGGTCCGCATCCTGGACTCGAACGAGGGGGCGGACGCCAAGATCCGCGTGCAGGTGGAGTCGAGCGACGGGTCGCGCTCCTGGGGGACCGTCGGTGCCTCGGACAACATCATCGAAGCGAGCTGGGAGGCGTTGAAGGACGCCTATGAATACAAGATTCTCCTCGAGGAAACCGGGGGGGAGGATGTTGAGCGGGCGTCCCGGCGGGTTGCCGCCGGCGCGGATTCGCCGGTGGGATGATGGATTTTCTGCTGCACAACACCGCGACCGGCGGGCGCGAACGGATCCACGCATCGGACGGCGAATCGGTCCGTTTCTACTGCTGCGGTCCGACCGTTTACGGTCCGGCCCATATTGGCAATTTCCGGACTTTTCTCGTGCAGGACCTGTTCCGGCGGGTTTGCGAGGGGACGGGGCTGGCCGTGCGGCATGTTCGCAACGTGACGGATGTGGACGACAAGACCATCCGCGAATCGGCCGCGCGCGGGGAGACCCTCGGGGACTTCACCGCGCGATGGCGGGCGCGTTTCGAGGAGGACTGCCGGCGGCTGAACCTGCTGCCTCCGCACCATTCCCCTTCGGCGGTGGATCACATAGCCGAGCAGATCGACCTGATCCGCCGCCTCGAGGCGAACGGGCACGCCTACCGGGCCGCCGATGGATCGGTGTACTTCCGGGTGGACTCGTTCGAGGCCTACGGGCGGCTCGCGCACATCGACCGCCGCTCCCAGCGGGAGAACGCGGGGGGCCGCCGGAACGCCGACGACGAGTATTCGAAAGACGATGTGGCGGACTTCGTTCTGTGGAAGGCGCGGAAACCGGAGGACGGCGACAACCACTGGGACAGTCCGTGGGGTCCCGGCCGCCCGGGGTGGCACATCGAGTGCAGCGCGATGAGCATGGGCTATCTGGGGGAGTCCTTCGATGTCCACGGGGGCGGGGTGGATCTGACCTTCCCCCACCACGAGAACGAGATCGCCCAGAGCGAATGCGCGACCGGCAAGCCGTTCGTGCGGCACTGGTTTCATTCCGCGCACCTGCTCGTCGAGGGGCGCAAGATGAGCAAGAGTCTCGGCAACCTCTATACGCTGGATGATCTGGTGGAGCAGGGGTATCATCCCGCCGAGGTGCGCTGGGCGCTCCTGTCGGGGCACTACCGGAAGACCCTGAACTTCGGATTCGATTCGTTGCGGGCGGCGCGTCTGGCCATGGAGCGGCTCCTGCGGGTCATGGAAGCCGTCGGTGGGCCGGAAGCGGGGACCGGGGAAAGGGACGGGGCGCACGCCGGGGCGCTCGAACGGGCCTCGCCGGAGTTTCTTCCCGTGTGGGAGGGGCTCCTCAACGATCTGAACGTTCCCCGCGCCATCGGCGCTTTGATGAAGGAGGTGGGGCGGATCGAAAAGGGCGGGGCGCCGCAGGATGCCGCCCGGTGGGCGGCCTCGCTCCGGGAGGTTCTCGCCGTGCTCGGGATCGATTGGCGGGCGTGGGCGGCCGGGCGCGTGCCGCGGGAGGAAGAGGAGGACGCGGCACCGGAGGCGGTGCGGAAGCTGGCCTCCGAGCGATGGGAGGCCAGGGCCGCCCGCGATTTCGCGACCGCCGACCGCCTGCGTGGGGAGATCGAGGCGGCCGGCTGGCAGGTCCGGGACGCGCCGGATGGTTTCGAACTGACCCGGAAAGGGTAGGGGGGAGTCCGGGATCAACGATTCTTCCGCCGTTTCGGTTTCTGCCGGGGGGTGCGTTTCCCCTTCGAGTGCTTGCCCGTGCGCACGCCGGGCGCGGCCACGGAGGCGTAGCTCTCGCCGGGGGAGAATTCCGGCGCCGTTTCGCGGTTGATCTTCTCCATCTCCTCGAGGCTCGGCAGGCCGCTGGAATTCGGGTTGAAATCCGGCCCGAAGGTCTCCGCGATCTGGGCCGCCGTCAGGGCGGGCGCGGGTGCGGGTGCGGGGGCGGATCCATCCGTCGGGGGCGGCAGTTGGGCGCCCTGGCCGGTTCCCTCGGGGAGCGGAAACGCGGTTCGGTAGGCGGCGTGGGCGATCTCGATGCGGACGCGCTTCTCCAGCTTTTTCACGATCGCCCGTTTCACGGCCCGCAAGGTCCAGCGGGTTTCCGGGAAGCCGATGGATTCGGGCGGGTTGTTTTTGAGCCATTCGGCGAATTCGAGGATTTCCTCCCGGGTCATCGTGTCGCTTTCCTTCGGTTTGCCGCTGCGCCGGCGCTCGAAGACGGCGTCCCCTCTGTTCTGGTAATCCTTCCAGATGGCGGAGATCGCCTGGCGGGTCACGCCGAGTTCGGCGGCCAGGTCGGTCTGGTAAACGCCGGATCGGATCTGCTCGATGATCCAGCGTTTTCTTTGGACTCTTTCCTTCTCGTTCTTCGGTTTCCGCCTGGGCGGATCCGATGTGTACTCTATTTTCTCGTTCATGTTGTTTCCTTTTTCCCGGCGCCCCCTTGCGGGCGGCACCAACGTTCCATGAGATCAAAGACCAGGCGCACGCCGAACCCCGTCGCCCCCGGAGCGCGGAACGGTTTGGCGTCCGCCGCCATGGCCGGACCCGCGATGTCCAGGTGGATATGGGGGATGCCCGCCGTCCAGCGGGAGAGGAAGGTCGCCGCCGTCGAGGCTCCGCCCCACTTCGTGGTTGCGAGGTTGCGGACGTCGGCGATCTTGCTGCGGATCGGTTCCTCGAATTCCCCGCCCATCGGCAGGCGCCACACGCGCTCGCCGGTTTCGTCGCCGGACTCGCCGGCGAGAGCGGCCAGGCGGGAGTCCGCGGTGAAGAGACCGGCGCGCTCCTCGCCGAGGGCCACGACACAGGCGCCCGTGAGGGTGGCGAGATCGATGACCAGGTCCGGTTTGATTTTCGTCCGGACGTAGCCGAGGGCGTCGGCGAGGACGATCCGCCCCTCGGCGTCGGTATTGATCACCTCGACGGTCCGGCCGTCGTAGGTGCGGACGACGTCCCCCGGGCGGTAGGCCCCGGGGCCGGTCATGTTTTCGGCGGCCGCGAGGATGCCGACGAGGTTGCAGGGAAGGTCGAGCGCGGCGGCGGCCTTGAGAAGGCCGAGCACCACGCAGCCGCCCATCTTATCGAATTTCATCTCGTCGAGGTGCTCGGCCGGTTTGATGCAGAGCCCCCCGGAATCGAAGGTGATCGCCTTGCCGACGACGGCGATGGTGGGCGCGTCCTTGGACGGGGCGGTGTAGTCGAGGCGGATGAGGCGGGGCTCCCGGGCGGAGCCCCCTCCCACGGCCAGCAGCCCGCCGAAGCCCTCGCGCTCGAGGGCGGGGCGGTTCCAGACCCGGCAGCGCAGGCCGGCTTCGCTGGCGAGAGCCCGGGCCGATGCGGCGAGGGAGTCGGGGGTCACGTGGCTTCCGGGGCGGTTTCCGAGATCGCGCGTGTGGTTGACCGCTTCGGCCAGGGCCGTGCCGCGGCGGATCGTCTCCCGGATCGCCTTCAGCGATTTCTTCGGGCCGACGAGGGTGGTTTTCGGCGGCTTCTTTCCCGGATCGGCGGACTTGAACTCGGTGAACTCGTAGGCGCCCAGGACGAGCCCCTCGACCAGGGCGCCCACCTCCGCAAGCGACTGGCTGACATCGATGACAATGCCGGCGGCCCCGATCGCGGCCGCTTTCCGGACGGCGATGGCACCCGCCTTGCGGAAGGAGTTCCGGGCCGGCGTGTCGGGCCCGCCGAGGCCGACATAGATCTCCCGCCGGTCCTCGCCGTGAAACAGCGCGGTCGCTTCCTCTTCCCCCGAGAATTCCGAGGGACCGAAGGGACGGGGAACGAATTCGCCGGGCTTTTTGAAGAGAACCAGATCGGCGTTCGGCGGGGCGGCTTCGCTCGCTTTGATGGAAAGGGAGTCGGACATGAAACCCGACTTTGGCGGATAATTAGCGGAAAGACAATGTGAGAACCGATGGTGAGGATCGATACCGAACGGGGCGGATCAGGTGGACCAAGGTCAGCCCCAGCCCGATGGCGACGGGCGCCAGGCCTTTCGGCGCGCGCTCGTCGGTGGCGCCCAGGATGATGAAGAGGAACATGAAGGTCATGATGATCTCGATGACCAGGCCGCTGAGCAGGGTGTACCCGCCGGGACTGTGGTCGCCGTAGCCATTGGCCGCCAGGCCGCTCGCCTGGAGATCGAAACCGGGCTGCCCGCCCGCGATGAAGGAAAGGGTGGCCGCCGCCGCGATCGCCGCTACGACCTGAACGATGACGTAGGGGACGAACTCCGATTTATCGAAACGTCCGGCGAGGAGGAGCCCGAAGGATACCGCCGGATTCAAATGGCAACCCGAAATATGGCCGATGGCGAAGGCCATGGTGAGAACCGTCAGGCCGAAGGCGAAAGCGACGCCGAGGAGGCCGATCCCCACATCGGGGAACGCCGCCGCGAGAACGGCGCTGCCGCAACCGCCGAAGACCAGCCAGAACGTGCCGACGAATTCCGCCGCGAGTTTTTGTGATAGTTTCATGTTTTCGAGCGTGTGGCTTGGATTGCGGGAGACCGGGAAACAGTATGAATCGACTGAACCGGAAAAGCTTTTCGATCAGTTTTCCGCGATTAGCCAGACAAATTATTGTAAAAATTAGGGCTTATGCGACCGGGGGAAGAAGAACTCCCGACGCGGCAGGCTGAAGCCCGGACACCGAACCTTGCTTGCCGGGGGGAGGGTGTGGTGTCCGGCCTTCAGGCTGCTTCTTGCTGCGCCGGGACGGTGGAAGGGGGCGCGTGGTCCGCGCGGTCGCCGCGTCGCCTGGGGCCGTTGGGACTGTCTCTTGCGTCCAGCCGTTTCGGGTTGGACGACTGAAGTCATCCAACTACGTAGTCGCATGACTTCAGTCGTGCGACCCCGGCGCGGGGACCACTCCCGACGCGGCAGGCTGAAGCCTGGACACCGAACCTTGCTTCCCCG
>JBKHCX010000142.1:0-6832 GCA_046541615.1 Puniceicoccaceae bacterium | reverse complement strand
GGCGTCGCGCCCGGTCGTCGTCACCCCCCGGCTCATCCTCCGGGAAAGCACCGGGCCGGCAGGGCTCTGATTTTCCCGGCATCGCGAGAATCGCTCACGGCGAGGGAGCGAGGAGACGCAGGAACAGGCGGGTCTCCTCCAGGTCGAGCGCGATTTTGACTTCGACCACTTCGGCGGCGCCGTCGCCGTCCGGATCGGGGTCGATCACCGTTTCGAGCACTTCGACGCCATCGGGCAGCCGCTGCGTCCAGCCGTCCGGGCCGGTGCCGAGGTCCGGGCTGGTCTGAATGACCCAATCGCCACCGGGCAGGTTTTTCGCACGGCGATAGACCACCCGCAGCCAGTCGCCCTCGGGTTCGCGGAGCATTTCGACCTGCACACTGCCGCGCGAATCCCAGCGGGTCGGGTCGAGCCCGTGAACGTAGGATTCGGCCAGGCTGCGTCCGCTGCCATAGGGATCGTCCGTGCCCCCGGCCGCGGTGACTTCGCCCAGCCAGGCGACCTCCCAGCGGTCGCCGAGACCGTCGCGGTCGCTCTCGTCCGGGGGATTGCCCGCGACGGGGCGATCGATGGCGCCCGCCGCCGAGGAACCGGGCACCCGGATCTCCCCGTTGAAATCGCGCTGCGCCGGGCCGTCGAACTGCCAGGCGCGCAGTTCGCCGATGGAGGTGCGGGCATCGGCGAGCGTCCCCCGGCAGACCCGGAGGAAATCCACCGTCCACGACAGAGCGGGCCGCCCGTGCCCTCCGCCGACGAGGAAGTCGCCGTCGTTGGCCAACGTGCCCGCCGGCACGCCCGCGACCGGGTCCGCCGACGCGCCGTCGAGGTGGAACCGCGCCTCGCCGCCCGCACGGTCGATCTCCACGAGGAGGTGGAACCACTGGTTCTGCGGCAGGAGCGGCCCCTCGGCGGAGAGCGAGGCCCCGTCCTGGTCGAGGAGGTCGAGCACGAGGCGCCCGCCGACCACCGACAGGGAATAGCCGGTGCCGTCGGCGTCGGTCTTGCCGACCAGCCAGCCGTCGGCATCGTCATCGAGGCGTCCGAAAGTTTCGATGAGGAAGCTGCCGCTGCCGACATCGACCGTGCGCCGGGCGGAACCCGGATGCTCCTCCCCGCCCACGGTGAAGTCGGAAACCAGCTCGGCGTGGGACAGTCGGCAATACGCGCCCCCGCTCAGCCGCAACGCCCCCTGCGTCCAGTCCTCCAGCGGCCCGTCCACGTAGTCGGCCGCGCCGATGCCGACGCCGGCCAGGGGGTAGCGCGGGGTGTCCTTGTAGTCCGAACGGCCGGCGTAATACCCGAGCATATACCAGTGCTCGTCGTGGATTTCGGCGGGGTCGGCGTTGTTCCGGGTGAAGTGCCACTCGCCCACCGGGGCGTGGAGCGCCCAGGGCACGAAAACCCGGGCCGAGCGCCCGATGGCGCCGTGCCCCGGCGCGGGGCGCATGTCCCCGGCGTCGGGATCGCCCAGGGTCGGCGCCGGTGCCTCGACCGCCGGGGTTTCGTGGGCCAGGACATCGTAGGCGGCCAACGCGTCGGCGAAGAGGTCGAGGGAGGGATACACCGTCCCGTCCTCCTCGAAGACGCCGATGTCACCGGTCACATCGTCGAGCACGTTGTTGTGGTAGGCCAGGTGCTGGAGATCGAAGTCGGTGCCCTGGTCGAAGTGCCCGTCGTTGGGATCGGAGGCGTCGACGGGCTTGGAATGCCGCCAGAGGAGGTCGCTGATGTCGCTCCAGACGTTGGCGAGGTATTTGTAGCGCCCGGCGGAGGGTTCCTGTTGCCGGGAACCGGTGATGAACTTGTGAAAGGTGTTGTTGAAAATCGTGTTCTCGAACCCGATGATCCCCTGCAGGGCGGAGGTGTTGGCGTATTTCGAGCCGATGGTGTTGTCGGCTCCGCGGGCGATGTTGTTGAAGACGTAGTTTTTGAACGCCCCGTCGAGGTAGTAGGCGAAGCCGAAGCGGGGGGTCGGATCGGAGTTGCCGATTTTCGAGGCCAGGATGCCGCCCGGATTGACGGAGACATTGTTGAACACATAGAAGGCCCCGCCCTGCCAGGTCTCGATGTTGCCCCAGTCCGCCGTTTTCAGGAGCGCGTCCTCCACCCGGTTGTGGAAGACGAGGTGGCGGGAGAGGGGCTCCTCGCCGGGTTCGCCGTCCCGCTTCCCGCCGTAGATGGCGATGCCCCAGCCGGCGATGCGGTCGAGGAAATTGCCCGCCGTGAGCGAGACCTGGGCATCCTGGCGGACGGCGTGCCCCCGCCCCCCGCGCTTGTTGCGCCAGCCGGTGCGATACAACTCGTTGCGCACAATCTCGCTGTGGAAAATCCGCCCGGCGTCATCGACGTTCTTGGCGTTTTCCTGGTCGATCACGATCGCCTCGTGGTCGGTGTGGCGGAACCGGTTGTCGCGGATCGAGATGCTGTCGATCTCCTTGCCCCGGCCCGCCCGCAGGAAGACGCCCCCGCTGACATGCTCGAAAACGTTGTGGCGGACGACGATCCCGGCCCCTTCCCCGCCGGCGTCGTGGGTCGCGGGATAGTCGGGATGCTCTCCCTGCAGGAGGATCGCGGCGACCTGGGTCTCCTTCCACCAGCCTTCGTGGTCGAGTTCCCAGTAAACATTGTTGAAGCGGAAGGTCAGCCCGGCGACCTCGATATGCGCGAAGCGGTCTCCCCGGATGAGGTTGGGATGGCGGGCCGCTTCGAGGGTGGCGGTGTTGGGATCGCGGTCTTCGGCCAGCCAGACGTAGAGCCGCCCGCCCGAACCCGATTTCTCGAACCAGAACTCGCCCGCCTGATCCAGCATCCACGGGCGGTCCTCCAGGTAATAGCGGTGGTTCTTAATCAGGGATTCGGCGATGCCGTCGAACCAGGGCCCTCCGATGTTCACGCCCTCGTATTGTTTGTAGTGGAACTGGCTGGTGTTCTCGTCCTCGTTGCCGGGGCCGTAGTAAGTGATCTTGCTGGCGAATGGCGATCCATCGACGATGCCCCAGTTCGTCCAGGCGAAGGCGTCGAGGTAGTCGTCCTTGTCGGGGCGGGTCAGGTTGACCTCGTCGATTCCCAGGTGGTAGGTCTTGCCCCCGACGTCAACGGTGTGCCCCTGCAGGTCGTTCCACCACCAGGCGGGCTGTTGCCAGCGCCACCATTCCGAGGTGACATCCTGCGGATCGGATTCCTCCCAATTCGGTTCGCGGGCCAGATGGAGACGCTCGACCGCGCCCCCGTCGTCGATCCACCAGAGCCGGCGCGGGAGAAAATCGAGGTCGATGTGCCAGACCTGCCCCGGCTCGGGCATCTCGGCATGGGCGCCCTGGGTCCAGCCGCTGGTGAGTCGGGTCGAGCCGTAGATCGCCGCATCGCCCTCGCCCCAGTCCGGGTCGCGGGTCAGGATGATCGGCGCGCCGGGCTGCCCGGCATCGTCGCCCACCTCGAGCCGACCCCGGTAAGCCACCCCTTGCTTGAAAACATAGGTCGTGGGTCCCCCCGGATAGGCCGCCGCGTTGCCGCTGGCCTCCGGATCCCAGGGGTGGCGCTGCCACGGGGCCTCCCGCGTGCCGGAATTGGCGTCGTCACCGCCCTCGAAGTCGATATACCGGATCTCGCCGGCGGGCGCGTAAGTGAAGGGCTCGGGCGCGTATTCCAACTCGCCGGTCGGCAGGACGGTGGCGTAATCCCGCTGCCAGGCATAGTCGTCCGCTGCAGCGGCATGGGCCGACAAGGCCACCGCGCAGGCCAATGCGATCAGATTGGGGTAAGACATGAATGGAGCGGGTCGAACGGATGGTGGCTGCAACTGGGGAGAGCAGCACTTTCGCTAACGTTTTCTCCAGTTTCAAAATAGAGCCATTCGGCCCAAGTGCAATAGAAAACCTTTCTTCGCTCCCTCGCTCCCTCGCTGTCGAAAATCTCGAAAAACCCGTTCCGCATGCGCCGGCTGCAAACACCTACGGCGCCGCCGGGAAGACCTGCGGCAGCAGTTGATGTTTCTGTTGCGCCGTCAAGGTCGCGTCCTCCCTGAGGAAGGCCTCCAACCCGCGGGAATCCTGGTTTCTCCATGCCCTCGCCACCTGCTCCACGGTTCTCGCGCGGGCGGTGGATTCCGTGATGGAGGCCGCCCAAGTCATCGCGCCGGCCGCATCGCGGGACATCGAGCTGAGCGCATAAGCCGCGACCGCATGATCGGTTTGCGGCGAAGGGGGAAACTGGTTCAGCCACTCCGCCGGGGCATCGATGTCGTAATGCGCGTATTGGCGGACGACGTCGGCGAGCATCAAGTCCAGGCGGGGATGTTCGGGCGGGAGCGTCTCGACAAAGGCGGCGGCTGCCTTGGGGTCCCGGCCCGCCCAATCCCGCAGGACCATCCGCTCCATATTCGGATCGCCCGCGAATTCGAACGCCTCGACCGGCTCCTCATTCGTCAGCGCCCGCAGGAACGCCAGCCGCGCCTGCGCGCGGGCCTCGCCCTCCGGCAGCAGATCAAGGTGGGCGCGGCCCTCGGCCAGGCGTCCGTCAACCGCCATTTCCGCGAACACATGCTGGTAGGCGATCCGCCGCAAGGGCTGGCCCCAGATCCGTTCGCTCCCGATGCCTTCGACGTAGTCCAGCGCCCCGTGCGGATCGGTGTCGGCATAGCCGCTCATGGCGAGCAAAAGATTGCGCCGGTAGAGATGATCCGACAACTGGCCCTGGCGTTCGTCAAGCCAGCCGATCGCGCCGGCGGGGTCTGTTTTGGCGAGGTGGCGGACGCCGTTCTGGATCGCCTGCTGTTTGAGATCCCAGCGCCCCACCTCCTCCGCATAGGCCAGCACGGCGGAAGGATCCGTTTGCGCCCACGCCCGGACGAAGCGCTCGGCCAACTGCCTCCGGTAGGGATCCTGCGGCCCGGTGCGCAGCTCGTCCATCGCCCGCCACGCCTCCTCCGGCGAAAGCCGGGAGAGGAATTCCGCCAGAGGCACTTCGTGCCCCAGTTCGTCCCGCCGAAGCCGCAAGGCCTCCTGGAAACCTTCCGCCGTGAATTCAAATCCCGCCAGGGTCGCCGTCTGCTCCGCCCCGGGACCGGTGGCGGCATCGGCATCCTCCGCCTCCCGCACCTGGCGGAGGAGCGAATCGAGCGTCCTCCGCATCGAAGCCAATTCCGCCTCGGCCTTCCGTCTGGCCCGTTCTTCGGCCGCGAGCGCGCGGGCCAGCTCCTGCGATTCCCCGGACCGAACCCCCGGGGCCGATGGCGGGCCGCCCTCCCGCCCCGTCCACCACCCGGCGGCCAGTCCGACACCCAGAAACAACACCGCCGCAACCGCAACGGCGGGGGTGTTCCATCTTCGGCCTGGCATTGGGGTATGTGCCATCGATTCTGGTTTGAATAGAAAAATCCGGCGGCTCACGGCGCGCCCGGATGGGGCAGCCAGCGGAAGCCGATCAATTTGAAGCTACGCCCCTCGGAGGTGGCGGGAATCCATTTCGCGTCGATGCCATCGGCGCCTTCGGTGGCGGCTTCGACGGGCTCGACCTGCCGCTGGACGACGGCTTCCAAAAGCGCCGTCGCCAGAACCGCACCGGTCTCGGGATCGACGGTGTCGCCATAGGCGCGCACGAGAAAGGTGTCGCCGCGGGCGGTCAGGGCGGGGCCGATCATGCCGAGGAGGTCCCCCTGGGTGATGAAGCCGGGCGCGCCCTGGAGGAGTTGCCCGGCCTCGCTGGCGGGCGCGCCCGCGATGTGCTCGGCGTCGAGGTGGTGGCGGCGGGCCGGCTCGAGGCGCAGGTAGGTGTTTTCGTCGGGGTAGGCGGTGTTGTAGCCGTTGCCGTGAAAAGTTATCCCGCCCATGCCGCCGTCCTCTTTGATCGCCACGCCGTAGGCGCGGTCGTTGTACATGTCCTTGGCCGACGGGTAGTTGACGCCGCCGTTGACGCCGGAGACGTTGATCGCCCGCTGGAGGGCGCCGTTCAAACCGGAGAGGCCGGGGAAAGGGTCGTAGGCCTCGTTGATGAAATCGGTCATCCGCCCTTCGCCCCGTCCGAAGCCGTCGGAGTCGGTGCGGGCACCATGCCACGGGGTGCCGGGATCGTCCGAGCCCTCGGGCGCGACCAGGCGGCGGTTGACGAAATCGGCCACCGAGTAGAAGGGGCCGCGCAGGCGGACCTCGTCCACGATGCGCTCGGCGAGGGCCTCGATCTCCGGGTCGGAGAGGAAGCGGAAGCCGGCGAGGATGCTTTTGTAGTCCCGCGTGCTATCCGCCCCGTAGGTGGACGGGTCGTCGGGCGAGGAATCCGCTTCGGCGAAGGTGAAGGCGACGGGGTATTCGATGGGGTCGAGGGAGCGGGCGATCGGCACGGTTTCGTCCGGGTTGGCGCCACCGCTCTCCGCCTCCAGTTCGAGGTCGCGGAAGGCGGTGAGGAGGGCCTTCCAGGCTTCGACGCTGCTCGAATTGACGTTGAACGCGCCGAAGTTGCGCAGGTAGGCCGCCGCGTCGTCGAAGTCGCGGACGTCATCCAGGTCGGCGCCCTCTTCGGCGATCAGCCCGGCATCGAAGCGGAGGCGGCTATTGGGGAGCGGATCCGGATCGACCAGATCGAACGCCCCATCGGGCAGGGAGGAGAGGAAGAAGCGGTCCCAAAGGCTCTCGTTGAGCAGGTAGGAGAGGTCGAGCAGGTAGTTGTTCGGGTTGTTGGGGATCTTTTCTATGGAGGTGGCAAGCTCCCCTGAATGGTCAATTTTCACCCCCATCTCCCGGCTGTTGAGCCCCGCGATAGCCTCGCGGTCCGTGTAGGGGGGTGCCTCGGCGTTGCCGATGGGGAAGCTCGGCATCCAGTTGAAGGGGGCGAGGTTGAT
>JBKHCX010000141.1:0-6918 GCA_046541615.1 Puniceicoccaceae bacterium | reverse complement strand
GGGGCGGGTATGGTGTCCGGCCTTCAGGCCGCTCCCGGATTTCGGACGGAGTCGGGAAACGCACCGCCGTGATCCGGGTGCGACGCCGATGACCGGTGAAACATCCGGTGGTTTGCCATGAGGCCGGCTTTCCCATTTACTGGGCGGATATGGTCGATGTTTTCGACAGTCGCAAGCGGAGCTGGGTGATGTCGCGGATCAAGGGGAGGGACACGCGCCCCGAGATGGTGATCCGTTCCCTGCTCCATCGTCTCGGATACCGTTTCACGGTGAACGGACCCCGGAACCGCAAGCTGCCCGGCCGGCCGGACATCGTTCTGCCGAAACACCGCACGGTGGTCCTCGTGCACGGCTGCTTCTGGCACGGCCACCCGGGTTGCAGGCATTTCCGCATCCCGAAGACCCGCACCGAGTGGTGGACCGCCAAAATCGAAAACAACCGCCGGCGCGACCGGAGCAACCTCGCCGCGCTCGAGGATCTCGGCTGGAACGTGGTCGTGGTCTGGGCCTGCGAATTCGACACGCTCGCCAAACTGGAGGAGCTGGCCGTCGCTCTGCCCCGGCGGATCGAACAGCCGGCTTTGGGGACGGCTCCGCTCAAAGCGGCGGAGGAGCCGGCGCCTTACCGCTCCGGCGGAACCGGAACGCCCCCGCTCCGTCGTGGCCGGTCCGGGTCGGAAGGGTGCCCAGGGCCGCGGTGAGGTGGAAGTCGCGGCCTTCGGGCGAGGCGAGAAAGGCGTCGGCCACCGCGCGGTTTTCGTCCGGCTCGAGGCTGCACGTGCTGTAAACGAGAACACCGCCGGGGCGGACGAATCCCGCCGCCCGCCGGAGGAAGGCGCTCTGCATCGCGGGAAGGCGCTCGAGGTCGGACGGCTGGAGGCGCCACTTCGCGTCGGGCTTGCGCCGGAGCACGCCGGTGTTGCTGCACGGGGCGTCGAGGAGGACCCCGTCGAAGGCGCCGGCCCACCCGGCGGGAAACGATCCGGGGTCGGTCAGGTCCACCGGAGCGACCGCGGCCCTCTCCTTCCAGGGGGCGAGGTTTTCGCTCAGCCGACCGAGCCGCCCGGGCAGGTCGGCCGCGGTCAGTATCCCCGGCCCGGCGGGATCGGAGAGGAGGGCCCGGCTCTTCCCGCCCGGGCTCGCGCACAGGTCGAGAACGCTGCGCGGCCGTTCCGCCGCCAGGAGGGAGACGGCGATGCGCGTGGCCGGGTCGCGGATGGTCAGAGCCCCGGCGGCGATGGCGGCGCGCACCGGCGGCGGGATGCCCCCCTCGAGCCGGTGGAACCCCCTCCATCGCGCGGGGGCCAGGCCCGCCGGCACGGGCGCTCCGGGCGCGACGGACGCGAAGGTGGCGGGCACCCCCTGGTTCCAGGCGAGCAGGCGCAGGGTCTCCGCTTCGCCGCGGTCGCGCCGCCAGCGCCCGACCAGCCAGTCGGGGTGGGAGTGCAGGAGCGCGGGCGACAGACCGGCGCTCCCGGAGCGGGCCTGCGCCAGCCGGGCGGCGGCTTTGCGGAGGACGGCGTTGGCCAGGCCGGCCGCCGGAGCGCCGCCCGCGCGCCGGGCCGCCCCCACCCAGGAGTCGATGATCGCCGGTTGTTTCCCGCGGGCGTCGAGATCCAGCTCGGCCAGGGCGAGGTGGAGGACGGCGAGAACCTCCCGTTTCGGCGGGCGTTTCAGGAGTGCGTCGAGGATGTGCCGGTGGAGGCGGAGGTTCCGGATGGCCGCGGAATGGAGCCGCCGGGCCCGCCGCTCTTCGGCGGAATCGGACGCCGGGCCGTCCTCCGGCGCCCGGATATCGGAGACCTTCGCGGGGGCGGCCAGGTAGCGCGCCATCCACCTCCGGGCGAGGTCCTGGCCGTTCCGGGAAAAACTGTTGTCATTCATCTCTCTTTCCGCACCATCCTTTTTTTTTACTAGCATTGAAAAGAGCAGCTTGCCACAAACATTTATGGATTCAGAAACGATCGATCAGTTGATTGCCGGAAACGCGAAATTGGAAGCCTTCCGGGATAAATTGGAGGCGATGCGCCCGGGCGCGTATTGCATTCACCGTAGCTGGGGCTTCGGGAAAATCCAGCATTACGACGCCGACGCGAACAAGCTCATCATCGACTTCGAGGAAGGCAAGACCGGGCATCCGATGGATCCCTCCTTCTGCGTGGACAAGCTCGACGTGCTCGCGCCCGACGATATCCTCGTGCGCAAACGGACCGATCCGGAAGAGGTCGAGACGATGATCGAGAAGGATCGGGTCGGGGTCGTCCGCGCCATCCTCTCCTGCCGACCGCAGGGGCAGGCGACCACGATCGAGATCGAGCGGCAGCTCGGCTACCTCATTCCCAACGACCGGAAGCGCAAGAAGTGGTGGACCGACACGAAGAAGGATCTGGTCCGCGAGCCGCTCATCGCCGTGCCCGCGAAAAAGACCGACCCCTACGTCCTCCGCGAGGAAAAGATCACCGCCGAGGAGGAGATCCTCGAAGAATTCTTCACCACGAAGAAGGCGAAGCAGAAGATCCTCCTCGCCGAAAAACTCTTCGCCCTCTCCCGCGACAAGGACGAGCTGAAGGCCCACCTGGAGAAAGTGCTCGAAACGCTGACCAAGGCGATCAAGGACACCAAGCTTCTTTCGCAGGCCGACCGGCTGCACGGCGTCTGGGTCCGGAACGACCTCGCCCGCGACGATTCGACGGATATCGATGTGGAAACCCTCGAGCCGACCTCGTTCTCCATCATCGAGGAATCGGCCGAGAACTTCGACCGGCTGGCGGCGGATCTGCCCGCGGCCTACTACCATCGCTTCCTCGACCTGCTCACCCGCACCTATCCGGACAAGTGGGAGGACATCATCGTCCGGCTGCTCCGGCACAGCGAGGGCAAGTTCACCAGCGAATGCATCGCCTTCCTCTACGAGCACAAGAAGGAGGAGCGGGTCAAGGAGTGCTTCGAGCGCTGGCTCAACGAGCAGACCATGCGGGGTCCGATCCTCCTGTGGATCATCAAGAACCGCAACTCCCAGAAATACGCGGACCTGATCGAGGCCCTCCTGAGCCCCCGCTTGCTCAACGCGGTCTTCTACGCGATCGACCTCGAGTCCCTCCAGAACGCCTCGGCCCGGCGGATCCCGCTGGCCGACGCCCTGAGCGAGGACACCGAGCTGATCCCCCTCCTGCTCGACCGGGGCACCGCCGAGACCGCCCGGGACCTCGCCCAGACCCTTCTCCTCAACCAGGGGTTCGACGACCTGACCAAGAAATCCCTCCTGGTCCGCTTCATCCGCAAGTATCCGAGCATCCAGAGCCTCCTCGAGCGGGAGGCCGCCCCGGACACGGATGTCTCCGCGACGGACTCGGCCCTGACGATCTCCCGCGAGAGCTTCGAGGCCGCCAGAAAGGAATACGAGGATCTGGTCGGCCGGAGAATCCCCGAGAACAAGCAGGCCATCGAAACGGCCAAGGAGCACGGGGATCTGCGCGAAAACGCCGAGTACAAAATGGCCCGCCAGGACCAGGACACCCTCCTCGCCCGGAAAGCCGACCTCGACCGCGACTTCGCCCGTGCGCGGATCACCGATTTCTCCGAGGTTTCCACCGATTCGGTCGGCATCGGCTCCGTCGTGGAGCTGCGCGAGGGATCGTCCGGGGAGACCCGCCGGTACGCGATCCTCGGCGCGTGGGATGGCGATCCCGACCGCGACATCCTTTCCTACCTGACCCCGCTCGGGCAGAAGCTGCTCTCGCGCAAGGTCGGCGACCAGGTGGAGACGGAGATCGACGGGGCGAAGGAGAAATGGACCGTCGAGTCCATCGCCCGCTGGGTGGACCAGCCCTGGTGAGGCGGGCGGATTTTCCGGTTTGATGGCGGCGAAGGCGGAAGGTTGGGAGGTTCTCCGCCTGTTGTCGGAGACGACCCGCGCCCGGATTCTGGCTCTCGTCGGCCGGGAGGAGCTTTCCGTCGCCGAGTTGCAGGAAATCCTCGGCATGGGGCAGTCGCGGATATCCTCGCACCTCGGGCTTCTCCGGCAGGGCAACCTCGTGGTGGACCGCCGGGAGGGGAAACACACTTTCTACGGGCTGAACCCCGCGCTCTCCGCGCCCGTGCGGCGGCTCGTTGACTCCGCCCTGGCGGTGGCCGCCGCCGAGCCCTCCTTCGCGGAGGACCAGCGCAATCTCGACAGGATTCTCGAGCGCCGCAAGCAGGTCGCCGAGCGCTACTTCAGCATCGTCGCCGGCCGGCTCGGGCGCAGCTACTGCCCGGGCCGTTCGTGGCAGGCCCTGGGGCATTTCCTCCTCCTGCTCTCCCCCCGGATCCGGGTGGCCGACCTAGGGGCGGGCGAAGGGATGATCGCCCAACTCCTCGCCCGGAACGCCGAGACCGTCCACTGCATCGACAGCTCGCGGAAGATGGTCGAGGTCGGGACCGAGCTGGCCCGGAAGAACGGGCTCACCAACCTGCATTACAAATTGGGCGACATCGAGAAGGTGCCCCTGCCCGACGCATCGGTGGATCTCGCCATCCTCAGCCAGGCCCTCCACCACGCCGAAAGGCCCGTCGAGGCCATCGGCGAGGCCTACCGGATCCTGGCCCCGGGCGGCCGTATCGCCATCCTCGACCTCGCCGAACATCAGTTCGAGAAAGCGCGCGAACTCTACGCCGACAAGTGGCTCGGTTTCTCGGAAAACAACCTGTACCGCTATCTGCGCGACGCCGGCTTCCGCTCGGTGGAGGTGACTCCGGTCGCCCGCGAAGAGGAGGAGCCGGGCTTCGTCACCCTGCTGGCGACCGGGAAGAAGCCGGGGTAGCTTCCGCGGGGCATCGGCGCCGCACCGGTGAACACCCCGAACCGCCTTTCGCCCGGACGGGAAATCACCCGCGCCGCCGGGGTGCCGCGCGCAGGCTCACGTCGCCGGCCCGGTAGGACTGGATCGTTCCGTCCCCGGCCCGGAGCAGAAGGGAACCGGCGCGGTCGATGCCCGCCAGGGTGCCGGTGCGGACGGAACCGTCGCCACCGCGGATTTCGACGGTTTCCCCCTGGTGGCAGGCCAGCTCCGCCCAATCGTCGGCCAGCCGGTCTTCGTCCAGACCGAGGCGGCACCCGCGCTCGGCCCGCAGAACCTCCTCGAGGACGGCCGCGGCGATCGGCTCGAGCGCAAACGCACGGCCCGCTTCAATCGCGAGGCTGGTCGCGGTCGCGCGGAGATCCTCCGGCAGATCGTCGCGCGAGAGGTTCACGTTGAGGCCGACGCCGAAGACGAGGGCGGTCACGCGGTCGGTCTCGAGGGTGGACTCGGCGAGCATCCCGGCGATCTTCTTTCCGCCGAGCAGGATGTCGTTGGGCCACTTCAGCCCCGGCCGGAGGCCGGTCTCGGAGCCAAGGCGGCGGCAGATGTGGAGTCCGGCGCGGATCGGGAGCAGGTGGAGCGCCCGGGGATGGACATCGGGCCGGAAGGCGAGGCTGGCGTACAGGTTGCCCTCGGACGCGCCGCTCCAGGCGCGCCCCCGGCGGCCCCTGCCGCCGGGCTGTCGGCGGGTCAGGCAGGCGAAGGGCGCCTCCTCTCCGGCGGCCAGAAGGCGGGCCGCATCGTCGTTGGTGCTCGGGGAATCCGCCCGCAGAACGAGGGACCGCAGCCCGAACCCCTCCCCGACCCGCGCCAGGATACCCGCCTCGGTCGGCTCCGGCGCCGGAGAGACCAGCCGGTAGCCCCGGCGGCGGACCGCCTCGATGGCGTGCCCCCGCCGCTTCAGGGTTTCGATCCGTTTCCATACGGCGACCCGCGAGATACCGAGCCGCCCGGCCAGGGCCTCCCCCGACAGAAAGCCCGTACCCGCTCCGAGAAGAGCGCGGAGGATCAGGACTTCGGATGAATCGGCACGCATGGGAGATTTTCCGCCAACCGGCGGCCGCGCGGAGGGAGCGCCCCGTCCCGCGGTCCGGCGCCCCGGCGCCCGCCGCGGATCAGAACTTGATTGTGGCCATGAGGCGGACCGGGACCATGCCCAGGTCGCCTTCCGAGTTGAGCCCCTGGAGATCGAGCAGCCCGGTCTGGGTGGAATTCTCCTTCGGGGCGGTCTGGTAGATGAAGCCGCCGTCGATTCCCACTTCGAGGAAGTCGAGCGGGGTTATGATGACCGAGACGAAAACGCCGCCGCTGAAAACCGTGCTCTCCTTGTAGAGCGCGATCCGGTCGAAGTCGGGCAGGTTCGTCACCGTGGCGTCGAGGTCATCCACCAGGGACGCCCCCAGCTGCAAGGAGACCAGCGACTTGATCCAGTCCGTGTGGCCGATGCCCCAGCGGACGCCCGCGTAGAGGCCGGTGTCGGAGTAGTCGGAAAAGGAGGCGCTCACCGGGCGGTTGTCGAAACTGCCGAGGAACGCCGATTCGCCCGAGGCCCGGGTGTGCGAAACACCGAAATAGAGGCTGCGGGTCGGGCTCTCCCAGAAGTCCAGCTCGACGGCGACAGTCAGGAAGTCGCCGAAGGCCTCCGACCAGTCGAGTCCGGCGAGGTTGGCCGTGTCGCCTGTCGCGACCGACCCCCCGTCGTCGTCCGTGGCGGTGGACGGCAGCTCGGCGGCGCTTCCGGTGAACTGGCCGACGACCGGGAAAGACGGCCCGCCCTTCACGGTGACGGACCATGCGTCGAGAATGGTTTCGTCCGGGGCGAGAGGCTCTTCGGCGGCGATGGGCTCATCGGCGGCGAGCGGGGCGGCGAGGAAAAGGGCGAGAAGGCCGGGAAGCGGAGAGTGTTTCATACTTTTCGGTTTGGCGGTAGGCCCGGGTTCGTTGTCGGTTGCGGAAGGCACGGTGCTGCGGTTCGATAAGCTTCCGAAGCTGGCGGCGAAGAACGGCCTTTACAAGGTGAAAATCCGCCGCACCCGCCGGAGGGTGGACACTCCTGTCCACCGCTAGCCGCCAACCC
>JBKHCX010000140.1:0-6926 GCA_046541615.1 Puniceicoccaceae bacterium | reverse complement strand
TCAACTGGAAAATCGGAAAAACCCCTTTGATCACTCCACGCACTTGTGGTCACACTCGCCCCCGCCCGTCCGCGAAAATACGGTTTGCGCCGGACGGGCGGCGCCCTAGGATGTCCGCATGAGCAAATCCGGCGACCGTCTGAAGGAAATGGGCATTTCCGAACACTCGCTTTTCGAGAGTCTGCTGGAGAGATCCCCCGACAAAATCTATTTCAAGGACGCGGCCAGCCGGTTTGTGATGGTCAGCCGGAGCATGGGGCGGTATTTCAAGGTGCGGAGCGCTTCCGACCTCATCGGAAAGACGGATTTCGATTTTTTCAGCGCCGAACACGCCCGGCAGGCCCACGAGGACGAGCGGGAGGTGCTGCGGACCGGGGCGCCCGTGTTCCGGGAGGCGGAAAAGGAAACCTGGCCGGACGGAACGGTCACCTGGGCATCGACCATCAAAGCGCCGATTTTCGACGGGGACGAGAACCCCATCGGCGTGTTGGGCATCTCCCGGGATGTCACCCGGGAGAAGCTCGCCCACGACGCCCTCGAGCGCCACGACCGCCTTCTCAAGGAGCAGAACGACGTGATGCGCGCCGACCTCGAAAACGCGCGAATGGTCCAGGGGCTTCTGATTCCCGGACCGATCCGGGGCTGCGGGCTGGTCAAGATCGCCACGGCCTACGAACCTTCGCACGGGGTGAGCGGCGACGTGGTCACCTTCCCCCGGCCCGACGAGCGGGAGTGCCGCTTTTTTCTGGGCGATGTTTGCGGGCACGGCGTTTCCGCGGGCATCTACACCATTCTCGTCAAATACCTCGCCGACCGGCTTTCCCGGGGGCGGGACGACCGGATGCACGCCGTGCTCGCACGGATGAACAAGGCGCTTCAGGAGGTCATGCCGAACCGGTTTGTGACGGCTGTGAACGGGATTTTCCAGCGAACCGGGGAGGGGCGGATCAAGCTGCTGGTCAGTCACGCCGCCCACCCGGTTTTTTTTCTCCAACGATCCGGGAAGGATACGGAAACCATCCGACTCGAGGCCTCTCCGGGTCTGGGGCTGCTTCCCGATTCCAGTTTCGCGATCGCGGAATTCCCGCTCAAGAGGGGGGACCGCACGATTTTCTTCACCGACGGGTTGGAGGAGGCGCTCAACGAGGCCGGGGAGGAGTTCGGTCTCGAGCGGCTCACGGAAGCGGTGCGCAGGAGCGGAGATCAACCGCTCGACCGCGTCCCCGAGCATCTTTTCGGTGAGATCGCCTCGTTCACGGGCGGGACGCCCCGGGTGGACGACCAGACCTGTCTGGCGTTCCAGGTGCGGTAGCCGCGGATCCCCCCGCCTTCCCGGCCGCGGTCGGGCGAACCGGGAGCCTCCTTTCAGCCTTCCCCCGTCCGCGGACCGTCCTCCAGCGACTCGGCCAGCCATTTGAGGAGGACCATCATGCGTTCGATCCGGTCGAGCGCCCGGGCGCCGGCCAGCAGCCCGGTCTCGCGGTAGGTCAGCCGCCCCTTGACGAGGAGGATCGTGCCGGCGGTCGGGCCGAGATCCTCCAGTATCCGCCGGCACATCGGAGCGGTGATCCTTTCGGCGACCCAATCGGGTCGGTTGGAGGCGATCGAAATCCGTTTGTCGAATTCGCCGCCGGGGCCGCCCACGCGGGAGAGGTTCCTGAACTCGCTCCGTTCGATCCGGTTCAGGCCCCGCTTCGAGCGAATCATCAGGATGCAGTCCGGGCGAAGGTGTGTCTCGAGGTGGATGGCCGTCTCCGCCTGGCGCGAATCCCGCAGCCCCGCCGTCACCGTCTGCACGCTGGTTTTGCGCCGGTCCCAAACCCCGAAGAGGTAGGGCGAGGCCTGGAAGAGGCCGAACCCCTTTGCCTGCGGCTGGGTCAGGTCCAGGCCGTATCGTTCGGCGAGGGCCCGGTAATTGGAGCGGATGGACCGCCACGAACGCCGGGAGAGGACCAGCCCGAGAGCGAAAACCGATAGAGCAAGAGCCAACGCCCCGATAACGACTTCCCATTCCATATCCGACCCACATAGCCCGTCCAACCGGGTTCGGCAACCGGATTCGAAGGAGTCGAGCGTGGGCCGGGGGCACTTTTCCCTTGCCCTTTCCGCCGGCATCCGGTTCCGTCTCCGGCATGTCCTCTCTCACCGTCACCCTCATCGTCATTCTCGCCGCGGTCGTCCTTCTGGCGGTCTTCGCGATCACCATCTACAACCGCCTCGTCCAGTTGCGGAACCGTTTCAAGAACGCCTTCGCGCAGATCGACGTCCAGCTGAAGCGGCGCTACGACCTGATCCCCAACCTGGTCGAGACCGCCAAGGGCTACCTCAAGCACGAGAGGGAAACCCTCGAAGCCGTGATCCAGGCGCGGAACACGGCCTCCAGCGCCAGCGAGAAGGCGGCGGCGGCGCCGGACGATCCGCGGGCGGTGAAGGGGCTCCTCGGCGCCGAGGCCGCGCTGACCGGGGCGATGGGCAGGTTCTTCGCCCTCGCCGAAGCCTACCCCGATCTGAAGGCCAACCAGAACATGATGCAGCTGACGGAAGAGCTGACCTCGACGGAGAACAAGATCGCCTTCGCCCGCCAGGCTTACAACGACGCGGTGATGACCTACAACACCGCCCGGGAGACCTTTCCCAACGTCCTTGTGGCGGGTCCGGCCGGGTTCCAGGAGGCGCAGCTCTTTGAAATCGAGGACCAGTCGGAACGCGAGGCCGTCAAAGTCTCCTTTTGAACCCCCGGGGCGACTCGCGCCCCATTCTGAACGATGGAAGGCCCGACCATGGATTTCTTCGGCTCGCAGGATCGCGCGCGGAGCCGGACCAAGACACTGATCGCGCTTTATTTCGCGGCGATGGCCCTGATCATCGTGGCCATCTACGCGGTCTTCGTCGTCGCGGGGTTCGGCGGCGCCCTCGACGACGGGGCGCCCGGAGGGGCGGCCCGGCCGGCCGCCCAGACGCCGGTGAACTGGTTCGACCCGGGGCTGTTCGCCATCGTGGCGGGAGGGGTCGTTCTCATCATCGCCGGGGCTTCGTTTTTCAAGATCCGCTCGCTCGGCGGCGGCGGGGCCAGCGTGGCCCGCTCCATGGGGGGCGAGCCGATCGATTCCTCGACCGCCGATCCGGACGAGCGCAAGCTCCTGAACGTGGTCGAAGAGATGTCGATCGCCTCGGGCGTGCCCATGCCGGATGTCTTCATCCTCGAAGGGCAGCAGGGGATCAACGCCTTCGCGGCCGGCTACGATGTCGAGGACGCGGCGATCGCGGTGACCCGGGGCGCGATCCGGCAGTTGTCGCGGGACGAACTCCAGGGGGTCGTCGCCCACGAGTTCAGCCATGTTCTGTCCGGGGACATGCGCTTGAACATCCGGCTGATCGGCCCGCTGTTCGGGCTGCTGGTCATCGCCTTTCTCGGGCGGATGTTCCTCTACTCGGGCGGGGGGCGCGGCCGCGGGAAGAACCAGGGCGGCCTCGTCCTGGTCGGCCTGGCGATCATGGTCATCGGCTACATCGGGGTCTTCTTCGGGCGGCTGATCCAGGCGGCCATCTCGCGGCAGCGCGAATACCTGGCGGACGCCTCGGCCGTGCAGTTCACCCGCAACCCCGCGGGAATCGGAAACGCCCTGCGGCGGCTCGGCCACGGGAGGGTGGGCTCGAAGGTGGAGCACGCCCACTCCTCGGACACCGCCCACATGTTTTTCGCCGACGCGCTCGGCTCCTCGCTCGCGACGCACCCGCCCCTCCCCAAACGCATCCGGAAGGTTCTGCCCGGCTGGGACGGCACCTTCCTGCCGCCCCGCAAGGAGCCGGCGCCGGCGGAAGAGGGGGCCCCTCCCCGCCCGGAAGCGGCGGCGGCGGACCGCGGCAGGCGGATGGTGACCGCCGCAAGCGCGATCGCCGCGATCGGAGCCGTTTCGAGCGGCGGGATCCGCAGCGGAATCGAGCAGCGCATCCGCATCCGCCGGCAGGTGGGCGACATTCCCCTCGACACGAAGAAAGAGGCCGGGGCGGCCCTCTTCGCGCTCATCCTCGATCCCGACCCCGGGAAACGGCGGGACCAGATCCGGCTTCTCGAGGAATTGACCGGCGCGGACACCGCCGCCCTGGTCTCGGAACGGGCGGAGCAGATCGACCCGCTTTCGGCCTCCGAGCGGTACGGGCTCATGGAACTCTGCTATCCGGGGCTGCGGCGCTTCGACGCGGCCGAGCGCTCCTCGTTCGAGGCGGCGCTCGACAGGCTCGCCCGGCAGGACCAGGCCCTTTCCCTGCGGGAAATGCTTGTTCTGGAGGTGGTCCGGCGGCAGTTCGACTCCCCCGCCCACGGAAAGAAACGCTCGCACCGCCTGAACCACGACACGGACCGCCTCGCCCCCCTGGCCGGGGATCTCCTCTTTCTGGTCGCCTCCCTCGAAACCGGGGACGACGAGGAGGCGGCGGCCGCCGTCCGCGACGCCGTCTCGAAGCAGTATCTACTCTCCGGAAAGGTGGCGCTGCCGGAAAAGCCCATGGCGATCGGAAACCTCGGCCCCGCCCTCGACGCGCTCGCCAAATCCGGCTTCGGATTCCGCAGGCAGGTTCTCTCGGCGGCGGCGGATCTCGTCCTGCGGGACGAGGAAACGACCGACCGGGAGTGGACGTTGCTGCGCCTGATCTCCCTTTCCCTCGGGGCGCCGATGCCTCCCCTCGAAGCCGGATGAGCGGCCGGCGCGGAGCGCCCGTCCTTACGCCCTTGCGGCCGGTCGAAGTCCGGACCGCACCCGTTTTCCGTTTCCCCGTATGAACCTTCCCTTCGACCTGACCGTTAACCAGATCATGGAGATCGTCATCGCCGGATGCGGTCTCGGCTACCTCGGGCTGATCGCCTTCGAGAAAAAGGCGGGCTGGTGGTTCGGCGTGGCCGGCTCTCTCCTGAGCGTGTGGCTGTTCATCCGGGTGAACCTGTTGGCGGAGGCGTTCCTGTACCTCTACTATGTCTGGATGGGGGTGTACGGGTATTTCCACTGGAAATACGGGGGTCGGAAAGAAGACCGGCTCCGGGTGACCACGCGCGGACCGCTTTTCCACATCGCGGTCCTCGCCGCGGGCGCTCTCCTGACCGTCGCCGCGGCACAGGGCCTGGACTATCTCGGGAGCGAGCTGATCTACGCCGACGCGGCCAGCACGGTCTTCAGCCTGATCGCCACATGGATGACCGCGCGCAAGATTCTGGAGAACTGGATCTACTGGATCGTGATCGACGCCTTCTCCGTCTGGCTCTACGCCCAGCGGGAGTTGCCGATCTACGCCGGCCTCATGGCCCTCTACTCCGTCCTGGCGGTTGCCGGATTCTTCCTCTGGCTGGGCCACTACCGCGAAACGCGCTCCGCAACCCCCGTCTCCGGATGACCCGGCGGATCCGTATCACCGGGCCCGAGGCCACCGGCAAGAGCACTCTCGCCGAAGCGCTGGCCCGGCGCTTCGACTGCCCGTGGGTCCCCGAATACGCGCGGACGTATCTCGAATCTCTCGGCCGCCCTTACCGCGAGGCGGATCTGGTGGAAATCCTCGCCGGCCAGGAGAAGATGGAGGACCGGGCGGCGGAAACGGCCGGGCGGATGCTGGTGTGCGACACCGGCCCCGAGGTCATCTGGGTCTGGAGCCGGTTCAAATACGGGCGGGCCGACCCCCGCATCGAGGAGGCGGTCCGGCGGCGGACCTACGATCGGACCCTCCTGCTCGACGTGGACCTGCCGTGGACGCCCGACCCCTTGCGCGAAAACCCGTCCATTGCCGAGAGGCGCGCGCTGTTCGCGATGTACGAAGACCTCCTGCGGCGAACGGCCCCGGACTTCGCCGTCGTATCCGGCCGGGGAGAGGCCCGCCTCGGGAGCGCTCTCGCCGGGATCGGCCGCGAATGGAATCCCTGACCCGGCTTGAGATGCTTGCAAACATCGCCGGAGACAACAAGATGCATGGAAATGGTACGTTGTTTCCGATCCGCATCCCCCGGAGCCCTGCTCACCCTGGTGCTCATCCTGCTCGCCGGGTGCGGGGATCCGGAGGCACGTCTGGAGGAGCGGCTGGAAACCGCCCGCGCGCTGGCCGATCGCGGCGATCCGGACCGGGCGCTCGAGGAACTGAACCAGCTGAACGAGGAGTTCCCCGGGCGCGGCGCCGTCCCCGCCGCGATGGCGGCGGTCTACGAGGAGACGGGTGAGGATTTTTTCGCGGGCCTGTTCTACGAGCAGGCGGCCCGGAGCGACCCGGATTTCGAGGAGCTGCTTTACCCCGCCGCACGGAATTTCGCGGCGGGCGGCGACGAGGCCCGCGCGATCGACATCATCGACGAGTACCTCGAGCGGTTTCCCGACGACGCCGAAGCCTGGCGCTTTTCCGGCGAACTTCTCGCGGGGGCGAACCGCCACCAGTCCGCCCTGAGCGCCCATCTCCGCGGGGAGCGGCTCGACGGACCCTCCCGCAACCCGGAGTACGCCGCCTCCGTCGGGGACCTCTATCTCCGGCTCGGCAATCTGGCCCAGGCCGAGATCTACTTCGCCACCGCCGCCGAGGAGTCGCCGAGGGACCGGCTGCAGGCGCTGATCGGTCTTCTCACCACCCAGACCCGTTCGCAGGATCTGGCCCGGGCCGAGGAAACCCTCGCTCTTCTCGACGAGGAGTTTCCGGGAGCCGTCGAAGCCAGCGCGATCGCCGACGCGCGGGAGCGGATCAAGGTCTGGCGCGCGGCCCAGGACACCATCGCGGAGGAAATCGCCCGGCTCGAAGCTCTGGCACAGGCCGAAGCGGCGGCGGAGGAAGAAGAAGAAGAAGAAGAAGAGCCGGCGGAGGCGGCCGGAGACGAACCCGGAACGGGGGACGGGGAGACGGCCGCGGCGGAGCAGGCAGCCGGCGGGCCGGACACCGGCAAATGGGCGGGCCAGGAAGAGGCG
>JBKHCX010000139.1:0-7066 GCA_046541615.1 Puniceicoccaceae bacterium | reverse complement strand
AGGGCGACTCCGTCCAGGAGGGCGACAAGCTCCTGACCCTCGAGGCCATGAAGATGAACACCCTCGTGACCTCGCCGCAGGCCGGAACCATCGAGAAGATTCTCGTCGGACCGGGGGACGGGGTGGAGGAAGGCCAGGCCCTCCTGAAACTCTCCTGAAACTCTCCGCCGCGCGCGAAACCCGCCCTCCCCCGCTTCATGGACGCATTCCTCCAACTCCTCTCCGAGACCGGTTTCGGTCAGATCCACTGGCAGATGCTGCTGATGTGGGCGATCATCGGAGTCATCTTCTACCTCGCGATCGCCAAGGGCTTCGAGCCGCTCCTGCTCATTCCGATCGGCTTCGGCGCCCTGCTCGTCAACCTGCCCGGCACCGGCCTGCTGGCCGAGCCGGTCTATGCCGCCGACGGAGCCCTCGAGACGGCGGGCGGCCTCCTGCACTACTTCTACCAGGGCATCCACATCGAGCTGTTCCCGCCGCTCATCTTTCTCGGCGTCGGAGCGCTGACGGACTTCGGCCCCCTGATCGCGAATCCGAAAACCCTGCTCCTCGGGGCGGCGGCCCAGTTCGGCATCTTCGCCACTTTCTTCGGGGCCGTGCTTCTCGGCTTCTCCATGGCCGAGGCGGCCTCGATCGGGATCATCGGCGGGGCCGACGGCCCCACCTCCATCTTCCTTTCCAGCAAGCTCGCGCCGGAGCTGCTCGGGGCGGTCGCCGTGGCCGCCTACAGCTACATGGCGCTCGTGCCCGTCATCCAGCCGCCCGTCATGCGCGCGCTGACCACCAAGGCCGAGCGGAAGATCCGCATGAGACGCCTCCGCCCGGTCGGCAAACTGGAGAAGATCATCTTCGCCCTGGTCGTCACCGTCTTCTGCATCCTCGTGGTGCCCAGCTCGGCCCCGCTCATCAGCATGCTCATGCTCGGCAACTTCCTCCGCGAGTGCGGGGTGACCGAGCGCCTCGTCAAAGCCTGCCAGAACGAAATCATCAACATCGTTACCATCTTCCTCGGGGTGGCCGTCGGCACGAAGATGGGCTACAAGGAGTTCCTCGACCCGGCCACGCTGAAGATCCTGCTCCTGGGCATCCTCGCCTTCGTGATCGCCACCGCCTCCGGCATCCTCATGGCCAAGTTCATGAACCTCTTCATCCGCGGCGAGAAGATCAACCCCCTCATCGGATCGGCCGGTGTCAGCGCCGTTCCGATGGCCGCGCGGGTCTCGCAGGTCGAGGGGCAGAAGGCCGACCCCGGCAACTTCCTCCTCATGCACGCGATGGGGCCGAACGTGGCCGGCGTGATCGGCTCGGCGCTCGCCGCCGGGTTCTTCCTCAGCATCCTCGGCGGCTGAGTCGGGGAGAGCCCGCCTTTTCGATTCCCGGTTGGCCCCGCTCAACGATTCCCGCAGCCGAGAAACCGAAGCAGCAACCCGCGAAAGTTTTTCCAACAACCAACCAACCAAGCAACCGACCAACCAACCAACCGGAAACCGGGAAACCGATAACCGGAATACTTCCCTACCACCATGGCACTGAAAGAACTATCGGCAGAAGAGGCCGCGAGCCTCATCCACCACGGGGACACCGTGGGTTTCAGCGGATTCACCCCGGCCGGAGCGGCCAAGGAGATCCCCACCGCGATCGCCAGGCGCGCCAAAGCCGAACACGGGGAGGGGCGCCCCTTCCAGATCGGAGTCGTCACCGGCGCATCGACGGGCGACTCCCTCGACGGAACCCTCGCGGAGGCCGAGGCCATCGCCTTCCGCACGCCCTACCAGTCCAACAAGGCCCTCCGCAAGGCGATCAACGAAGGAAAGGCCCGCTTCTTCGACATGCACCTTTCCATGCTGCCGCAGAACGTCCGCTACGGTTTCCTCGGCGAATTCTCCTTCGCCGTCGTCGAGGCCTGCGACGTGACCGAGGACGGGCACATCGTGCTCTCGACCTCGGTCGGCGCCTCGCCCACCTTCTGCCACTTCGCCGACCGGATCCTGGTCGAGCTGAACGAGTTCCACCCGAAAGCCCTCCGCGGCTTCCACGACATCCACGAACCGGCCGACCCGCCGAACCGCCGCGAGATTCCCGTTTACACGTGCTCGGACCGGATCGGTTCCGAGACCGTCCGCGTGGATCCCGCCAAGATCGCCGGCGTCGTCCGCACCCGGCTTCCCGACGAATCCGGCGGCTTCAAGAGCCCCGATCCCATCACCACCAAAATCGGCGAAAACGTCGCCGACTTTCTCGCCGGCGAGCTGCGCAGAGGGGCGATCCCGGAGGGGTTCCTCCCCATCCAGAGCGGGGTCGGCAACATCGCCAACGCCGTCCTCGGCGCCATGGGCCGCAATCCCGACATCCCCCCCTTCGAAATGTACAGCGAGGTCGTCCAGGACTCCGTCATCCACCTCATGGAGGAGGACCGCATCCGCTTCGCCAGCGCGACCTCGCTGACCCTCAGTCCGGATCTCCTCAACCGTGTGTACGAGAACCTCGACTACTTCCGCTCCCGCATTCTCCTGCGCCCCCAGGAAATCTCCAACCACCCGGAGATCGTCCGCCGGCTCGGGATCATCTCGATCAACACGGCCATCGAGACCGACATCTTCGGCAACGTGAACAGCACCCACGTCATGGGCAACAACCTCATGAACGGCATCGGGGGCTCCGGTGACTTCACCCGCAACGCCTACCTCTCCATCTTCACCTGCCCGTCCATGGCGAAAGAGGGCCGGATCAGCACCATCGTCCCCCTCGTCAGCCACATGGACCACAGCGAGCACTCGGTCCAGGTCATCATCACCGAGCAGGGCGTCGCCGACCTGCGGGGCAAGGATCCCGTCGAGCGGGCGCGGCTGATCGTCCAGAACTGCGCCCATCCGGAATACCGCGACGCCCTCCACGGCTACTTCGAGAGCGTGAAGGACGGCCACACCCCGCAGACCCTCGACTGCGCCTTCGCCATGCACCAGAAATTCCTCAAGACCGGAGACATGCGCGGCGTGAAGTGGTCGCTCTAGCGACCCATGCCAGCCGATCTCGCGAGCGAACTCCGCCGGATCTTCGGCTTCTCCCGATTCAAGGAGCCGCAGGAGGAAATCATCCGCGACATGCTCGCCGGGCGGGACGTGCTCGTCGTACTCCCGACCGGCGGGGGGAAATCCCTCTGCTACCAGCTCCCCGCCCTCCTTTCGGAAGGGCTCACCCTCGTGGTCTCGCCCCTCATCGCGCTGATGAAGGACCAGGTCGATGTTCTCCGCGAGCGGGGCGCCCCGGTCGCCGTCTTCCACAGCCTGCAATCGGCCGCCGAACGCGCGGAGACACTCGGCCTGCTCTCCTCCGGGCGCTGCCGGCTCCTCTACGTCGCCCCCGAACGGTTCCGCGCCGGCGGATTCCTCGACGCTATCCGCAGGCAGCGGATCGACCGTTTCGCCGTGGACGAGGCCCACTGCCTGTCCCAGTGGGGCCACGACTTCCGACCGGACTACCTCCGGCTCGGCGAGGCCGTCGAAGCCCTCGGCCGCCCGCCGGTGGCCGCCTTCACCGCGACGGCTACCCCGGTCGTCAGGGACGATATCGTTGCCCAGCTCCGGCTGCGTGATCCGGTGATCCGGGTTTCGGGATTCTCCCGCCCGAATCTGGCGTTCCGGGTCCGCCGTGTCTCCGGGGAGAGGGAGAAAATGGAGGCCGTGCGCAACCTGGTCCGCCGCTGGAGCACCGGCATCATCTACTGCGCGACCCGGAAAAAGGTGGAGAAAGTATCCAAGGCGCTGGCGGACGAGGGGGCCTCCGTGATTTCCTACCACGGAGGCATGGAGGGAAACGCGCGGGAGGAGGCGCAGAACCGCTTCATGGCGAGGGAATACAACGTCGCCGTAGCCACCAACGCCTTCGGCATGGGCATCGACCGGGCCGACGTACGCTTCGTCGTCCACTACGAACTCCCGGGAAGCCCCGAAGCCTACTACCAGGAGGCCGGGCGCGCGGGACGCGACGGCGATCCCGCCGAGTGCGAACTCCTCTACAACTACGCCGACCGGCGCACCCAGGAATTCTTCATCGAGGGCTCCAATCCCGATCCGAAACTGATCCGTCGGGTTTACGACACTCTCCGGGATCTCGCCGACGCCCGCCACGAAGTCAGGATCCCTGTCGACGATCTCGTCGATACCCTTCCGGGCCGCGAGAATCCGATGGCGGTCTCGACGGCGGTCGGCTTCCTCGCCCGGACCGGGGCGGTCGAGCGCTTCGACATCCCGGGCAGGAGGCGGCGGGGCACCCGCATCCTCCACCCCGACCGGCGCGGCGCCCAACTGTCCATCGACGCGGAAGCCCTCCGCACGAAAAGACGGCGCGACGAGGAAAAACTCGAGGCCGTCATCCGCTTCTGCGAGCATGTCGGCGCCTGCCGCCAGCAGTGGATCCTCGATTACTTCGGCGAGAAAAGCCGGATGGCCTGCGGGAAATGCGACTGCTGCGACGCCCGCGAGGATCCGGACCTGCGGCCGCCGACCGAGGAGGAGCAGCTCCTCGCCCGCCAGGCCTTGAGCGGAGTGGCGCGGATGGCGACCCGCACGGGGGCGCGCTCCTGGGAACCCCGCTTCGGAAAGAGCAAGATCGTGGACTGCCTCCTCGGAAAGGAACCGGGCGGACCGACCGGCCCCTACCTGGAGAGCCTCTCGACCTTCGGACTCCTCGCCGACCAGCCCAGAAAGAGACTTCAGGAACTCTTCCGCGAACTCGAGAAACGCCGCTACGTCCAGACCGAGAGTTCCGGCGGCTTCCCGCTGCTCGGGCTTTCCGAGCGCGGGGTCGAGGTGCTCCTCGACGGCCAGCCCTGCCATCTCGACTGGGACGCCCTTCCGGCCGTCAAACAAACGGGCGCCGCGCGGAACCGGACCAGCCGGAAAGGCGAAGCGGCCGCCGGGTTGCCGCCGGAGCACGCCGACCTCTTCGCCGCCCTGCGCGAACTGCGGCGGGAGATCGCCGCGCAAAGAGGAGTGCCGGCTTTCACCGTCTTCCACGACCGCACCCTGGCCGATCTCGCCACGGAGCGCCCCATGACCGTGGACGAAGCCCTCCGGATCAAGGGCATCGGCCCCGCGAAGGTCGGACGGGAGCTTCCCCTCTTCCTGGAAAAAATCCGGGAGTGGGGATCGCGGCAGCAGGACCGCGCCGATGAGTGATTCGGCCTGCCCGTTTGCAACCGATTGAGCCCGGCGGCACGCAACCGCGCCTCCCCTCTTCGACCTCCGGCACATCCTGTAGCACGCCGACGAAGTCGGTGTGAACATTGGATTCGCAATTGCATCTCTCAACGGCACTCGCCGTCGAGCTACGCGGCCCGCTGTAGCACGCCGACGAAGTCGGTGTGAACGAACCATTCGAAACCGCATCCCCAAAACGGCATCCTTCCAGAAAAACCACGGTACAACATCCCTGTAGCACGCCGACGAAGTCGGTGTGAAAACGATCCCATTCGGAACCGGATCCCCCAACGGATCCCCCAACGGCACTCGCCCCCGGGCTACGCGGGACACCTCGAGCCGCGCCGAGTCAGGAGCACACGCCCTTGCAAGTGTTTCCAAAACAATGGCAAACCCGCTCCTTGCAGTTGCGCGATGGCCGGGAACCGACCATCCCTCTTCCGCCGGTCGCGACGCAGACTTCTTCCATCCGGCCCGGCAGCCCGTCGCCGAGGCTCACTCCCCGGCGCGGGGGTCCAGCTCCTCCGGCCCCTTTCCGACGTTCGTCTTGAAGTAGCGGCCGGTCGTTTTGTCCCGCTGGTATTGGGTGAATCCCGCCTTGGAGAGGCGGCCCGGATCGAGTTTGTTCTCCCAATCGGCGTAGGTGGTGTTCAGCCGGGGCGCGGTCAGGATCTTGCGCATGCGTTCGCCGGTCACGGGATGGGTTTGGAGCGGCTCGGCCCCGAAGGGCTGCTCGGCCTCGTAAATCTCGACGACCTTCCCGTCATCGTCGAGCACTTCGTAGGTGAACACGGGCATAGGCGGCAACTCCTCAGCCCTCCCGGACACCCTGTTTCTCGGCTTCGCGGTCGTCCTCCAACCGCCTCTTCTCGTCGCGCAGCTCGCGTTCGAGGGACTCGACCTCGCGCCTGTCGCCCGCGGCCCGCGCGACGGAGATCCTGCCCTGCAGGAAAACCTCCCGCTCGGCGATCTTCGCGCGGTATTTCCGGGAAATCTCCTCGATTTTCTCCTTCTGCTGGTCGGAAAGCTTGCCGCCGGCCGAGGGATCGGACTTCTCCAAACGTTCCATCGCGAGTTCGTATGCGCTTTTCATACCCGAAACCCTGCACGGTCTTGCGCCTAATTTCGACCATTCTTTTTCCCATTCCCCCACCCAAATCAAAATGCGTCCCGGTCGAAATAAGTTGACACCCGGGTCGTAAATCGATGCCCGGGTCGAAAAATTGGTTGACTCGTTCCAATCAAACATTTTCTCGGGTTAAAAATATACTTGACTCCCAGATTTTTAAGAACAGATCAAAATTTTCTTTGACCGACTCAAAATCTAATTTTTGACCCGGCCCAAAACGAGCAAAACGAGAAATTAAGTTGACTTCCCGAACGTGATTCATCCCGGGTCTAGATTTGAATTGATTCCCGAGTTTTTTTTGAAACGGTCGAGATTGGGCTTGCAATCGATTTTTGGATCTGCGATAATGCGTTCCTTATGATTAGGAGAAAAAGACCACGATTAAAACTGGGTGAAGGGACTAAGGCCTTTTACCATCTGATGAGCCGGACCGTGAACGGGGAGAGATGGTTCGGGGTGCGGGAGAAGGAGCACCTGCGGAAGCTGATCTGGCAGGTGGCCGAGTTCTCCGGCATCCGGGTCATCACCTACGCGGTGATGGACAACCATTTCCACGTTTTCGCGGAGGTGCCGCCCGAGCGGGTGGTGCCCGACGACGAGATCGTCCGCCGCTTCGCGGTGCTCTATCCCGAGGTGACCCCGTGGCAGCCGCTTTCGGCCGAGGCGCTGGCCGAACTGCTCGCGGCCAACGACGAACGGGGGCAGGCGCTGCGGGAGGGCCTGCTGGCCCGCATGCACG
>JBKHCX010000138.1:0-7106 GCA_046541615.1 Puniceicoccaceae bacterium | reverse complement strand
CCGGCTTCATTGATTCGTTCCCGCGGGCGACGGTGCGCCGACCGCCTTGGGCAGTTCCACGATGGTCACCGAAGCGGCGGGCAGCTCAAGGGAGAGAGGGCCGTCTTCCGCCAGGGCCAGGGGCCTGTTGCTTTCCTCGAACTGGCCGGGGCTGACGAACCGTTCCCGCTGGGGGTTCCACGGCCGGCCGATCATCCGGTGGATGAGGGCTTCGTCTGCGAAGGCGCGGCCGCCGAGATCCATCGTCACGGGATGGGCCTTGTCTTTGTCGCGGTTGATCAGGTGCAGGTAAACCGCGTCGTCGTCTTCCGTCGCCACGGCGTCGATCAGAGCGACCTTCGGCGTGGCGCGCAGGCTCCCCATCGATACCGGTTGCGGGCGGACGGGGGCGTCGTCGATTTCCAGTGGTACGAAGCGGTCGCCGCTGTGCTCGGCGTAGAACCCGGTCATCCGTCCGGAGGGCAGGACGAAGGGGGGCTCGACCGCTTCGGGATCGACCCGCACCCCGGCGATCATCCAGTGGTTGCCCACCATCATCGATTGGGTGGCGAGGTGGAGGTGCTCGCTCTCGCGCAGCATGGCGTGCAGGAAGCCGGCCACGCCGAGCGCCCGCGGCCAGAGGGTGGCCCCCCGGCGTTCGACGCCCCAGCCGTTCCAGTTCCATTCCGTCATCGTGATCGGCCACCCGAGTTCGCGGGCCAGCGTCCATGAGTTGCTTTTGATGACCGAGCGCCCCGCTCCGTCGATGTTCGGTGCGGATACCGCCGCATACCAGATTTCCTCCGGTGTGAGCCGGTCGCCTGCGACCGCCTCGCCGTCTTTGCGGAACTTCTCGACGCCCCAGGGGCGGTAGAGGTGGACGGTGGCGAAGTCGGCCGCCTCGCGGACACGCTCGTCGGCGAGGATTGGCCGAATCCAGTTCTCGTGGGCGCCCTCCCACATGACGGCGTCGATGATGATCTCGATCTCGGGATCAATCGCCCGCATGGCCTCGATCATGGCGAGGAGGCGCTCGGTCACATGGGCGGCGAGGGTCTCGTCGTCGGGAAAGGTTCCGAGGCCGATTTTTTCGCGCACTTTGTTGGTGGCGTGGAGCCAGGCCACCCATTCGTTGCCGATCTGGAAGCGGCGCACGCCGAACGGCTCAGGGTGGCCGTTGGCGGCGCGCAGGGCGGGCCAGTCGTGCATGCCCTCGGGCAGAGGCGCGCCCACCGGCAGGTTGCAGTAGGCGACCAGCGCGGCCGCGAACGCCTCCGGCGAAAGCGGCAGCTCGCCGGGTTTCGTTCCCCACACGGCCGGGCGGAAGCTGACGGCAAGTAGAGGTTCGGACTCCAGCTCGGCGCAGAGGTCGAAAAATTCGTGCAGGCCGAATCGGTATCCTTCGGGGCGGCCCGGATCGTCCCGGAAGGGGGAGTTGTCGATCATCTTCGTCCAGTCGTAGAGCCCGGCCACCACCATCCCGCCGGGAAATCGGATGACGCCGGCATTGAGCGCTTCCATCGCTTCAACCACGCCCGGTTGCAGGCGGGAAGTGCCCGGAGTCAAAGCGGCTTCCGGACCCTGCTCGGGGTTTTTCGCCGGGAGCCGTTCGAGGAACTGCCCGAACAGCAGCGGCGAAACCTCGTGCGAGGGCGCTTCGCCCAGGCTCAGATGCGTTTCCGCCGACAAGGGGGATTGGAGGCACAGGATGGTCGCGATGAAGGCATTGGGCAGTAATCGTTTCATTATCTCTAGGAGCAATGATATCGCACCTTCTTGGCAAGTCCATATCGCCGATTCGCCTGTATTCCGGGAGTCGGTTCGGGAGAGTTTCTTCGGCACGGACACAGGCGCCGGCCTCGCCGGGGGTGGATTCGCGTAGGGCGGGCGGCTTCGATGCGCACGCGAAGCGTCGGGAGGAGGTTCGGGACACCCGGCAGGATTGTGGGCCGGCCTGTTCGCCAAGCGGCTGGATACAAGGGGCCTGCGGATGGAACTTTTTCCCGGGGAATTATGGGTGTCCTGGAAACGTTCTTTATGGGTGTCCTCAATGTCCTCCTCTCAATTTTTAGATTTTGCGTCTGACCCCTTCCTTCCTCTACCGGTTCTCCGTGTCGGAGATTCCCTTTTCCACGAGGTGATCGGCGGTGGCCGGTTCGAGGTGGACGAGGGCGCGGATGACCTCGGGGTGGGTGCGGAGGATCTCCGCCTTGACCTCTTTGGCGATGCGGTGCCCTTCCTCGACGGAGAGGTGGGGGTCCACCTGCAGGTGCAGATCGATCTCGTAGAAATCGCCGATGCGGCGCGCGCGGAAGTCGTGGTATGCGCGCGCCCCGGGGGTGGGTAGGATGTGCTCGCGGAGATCCTCCACGATCTCCCGTTCGGGGGCGGCGTCGAGCAGGTCGTTGACGGACCGCCGGGAGATCCGGAAGGCCTCCCGGATCAGCCATACCCCGAGGAGCATCGAGAGCAGGGGGTCGAGGAAGGACCACCGCGGCCCGCCGATCCAGATCGCCGCGAGCGCCGCGCAGACCGCCAGGGAGGAGAAGCTGTCCGAGCGGTGGTGCCAGGCGTTCGCCATGAGGAGGTCCGACCGCATCCGGCGGGCGACGGCCCGGGTCCATCGGAAGAGGGCCTCCTTGCAGACCAGGGAGACGAAGGCGACCGCGACGGCCCAGCCGCCGGGTTCGGCCCACGCCCTGTCGTGAAAGGAACCGAGGGCGGAGACGACCAGCCAGACCGACAGTCCGAGCAGGAGAAGCCCGATGAACAACTGCGCGAAGGTGGCGAACTTGTGGTGCCCGTAGGGGTGGTTCTCGTCTTCGGGAAGTCCGGCGGCGGCGAGCCCGAAGAACACGGCCAGGTCGGAGGCGAGGTCGGTGAGGCTGTGGAGCCCGTCGGCGACCAGCGCCCCGGATCCCGTCCAGAGTCCGGCGAGGCATTTGGCCGCGCCGAGGACTAGGTTCACGACCAGGCCGACGGCAGTGACCCGGTATCCGTCTGCGCTTCCGTGCATCCCGATTCCCTCCTTGCGGATTCCGGCGGCGGATCAGGCCCGGGCGCGCGTGTTGGCGGCGGCCTTCGCCAGCTCCGATTCGAGATCGCCGGGTTGGATCGGTTTGGTCAGGTAGCCGTTCATTCCCGCTTCGATCGCCTCGTCGCGGTTGTCGCGTGTGGCGCCCGCCGTCAGGGCGACGATCCACGGGCGGCGTTCGGGCGGCACCTCGGCGTTGATCCGTCCGGCGGCTTCGATGCCGTCCATTTCCGGCATCTGGATGTCCATGAGGATCAGGTCGAAGGTCTCCTCCTTCGCCTTCCGGAGGGCGGCTTTTCCGTCGTCCACGACGACGCAGTCGTAACCCATGCGTTTGAGCAGGAGGCGGATGACCTTCTGGTTCACGGCGTTGTCTTCGGCGATCAATATCTTCATGCTTCCGTCCAGGGCGGCGGGGGGGGCTGCGCGCGCGTCCTCGCGGCTCTTTTTCGTTTGTTTCTCCCCGGGCGCTTCGAGGGTGGCCAGGATTCTGCTCCGCGATGCGTGCCGGGGGACGGTGATCGATTCAAAAGGGAGATCGGGCTGGGAACCGTGGCGGCAGACGAGGACCGGCGGGCGGGCGGTTCCGCCGGCGCTCCGGGCGCGGAGGAGTCCGGCCACGCCCGGTTCCGCCAGAATTTCCTCGTCGGCGAAGATCCGGGTGCCGGGCGGGGCCTCGCGGAGAGCGGCGGCGAACCGCGTCGGCTCCGGAGACGTCTCCACCTCGAATCCCGCTTCGGAAAGAACGGACTCGAAGTGCCGGGCGCGGGTTTCCATGCGGAACCAGCAGAGCGCCCGGCCCTCGCTCTCCGGGGCGGCGGTTCGCCGCCGCCTCCTGTCCTCGAAGAAAGCGGGGAAAGGGAGCACGACTTCGAACGAGCTTCCTTTGCCAGGCGCGCTCTCGAAGCGGATGTCGCCGCCCATCCTCTGGGCCAGTTCCTTCGAAATCGCGAGACCGAGGCCGGTTCCCCCGAATTTGCGCGTGATCGAGGGGTCCACCTGGTTGAAGGACTGGAAGACCCGGTCGTGATGTTCCTCGGGGATGCCGATTCCCGTGTCGCGGACCGTGAAGACGAGAAGGCACCGGTCGTTGGGGAGGCGCTCGCGCAGATCGACCTCGACGGAGACGAATCCCGTTTCGGTGAATTTGACGGAGTTGCCGATCAGATTGAAGAGGATCTGCTTCACCCGGGTGACATCCCCGCTGACTTCATCGGGGACTTCGGGATCGATCCGGTAGGCGAAGTCGAGTCCCTTCCGGGCCAGGCGGATGGCGAAAAGATCGAGGGAATCTTTCACGGTTCCGTCCACCGGGAATCTCTTCTGCTCGAATTCGATCTTCCCGTGCTCGATTTTGGAAAAGTCGAGAATGTCGTCGAGAAGCATCAGGAGGGAGGAGCCCGAGTTGTGGATGGTCTCGACATAGTCTTCCTGGACATCGTCGAGCGCGGTGTCGCGCAGGAGTGTGGTCATCCCGATCACGCCGTTGAGGGGGTTCCGGATCTCGTGGCTGATCATCGAGAGGAACGCGCTCTTCGCCTCGTTCGCCTCCCGGGCCTTGCGCTCGCTGGCATGGGCTTTGTCGAGGGCGTCGGCGAGCTTGTCGTTCAGTTGCTCGGCCTCCTCCTTGGCATGGACCAGCGCCTCTTCGTAGTCCTTGCGGCTGGAGATGTCCTGGACGATCCCGAATATCTTGCTGGTGATCCCCGCCTCCCGGAGGGCCATTCCTTTCAGGAAAACCCACTTCCGGGAGCCGTCGCCCGCGCGGATCGGGTACTCCCCCTCGAACGGTTTTCCGGAGCGGACGGCTTCCTCCAGGTGGTCGGTGATCGCCTTCTTGTCGTCCCCGTTGAAAAACCCGAGGGCGCCGCGGATGTCGGGGAGGAAATCGCGCGAAGTGCCGAAGATGCGGTAATTTTCGTCGGACCAGAAAAAGGTGTCCTCCTCGAGGTCGATCTCCCAGGATCCGATGCCCACGAGGCGCTGGCTTTCCGCGAGCAGGGATTCGCTCTTGCGCAGTTCGGCGTCCACCCGCTTTTCGCGGGAGATGTCGGTTTCGATGACGACGTAGTGGGTGGGCAGCCCGCCCTGGTCGAGAACCGGATTCCCGGTGATCCTCCGCCAGGATGCCTCGGATCCGGACGGGTGGGAGGCCACGGTGAGGCTGAACTCCTCGCCCCGGAGGATGGCGTCGCGCACGGCGTGCTTTTCGTCCTCCGCATCGCCTTCCGGGAAGGCGACCAACTCCCAGGCCGGGCGTTGGAGTAGTTCCATGCCGGCCCGCTCGGGACGCTCCCGGAAGGCGGGGTTCGCCCACTCGAGCGAGCCGGCCTTGTCGAGTATGGCGATTCCGGAGAGCGACTGGCGGGTCGCCATTTCCAGCCGGTTCAGTTCGGCCTCGCGGAGAACGATGTCGGTCAGATCGATGTAGGCGCCGAGAATGAACCGCCCGCTCCGGTCGTCGTCCCGGCGCACCGCCCCGCGGAAGCGGTACCAACCCCAGCTGCCGTCGCCCCGCCGCATGCGGTGCCGCACGCTGAAAGTGCCCATGCCCGCCTCCCAGAGCGGCTCCAGCGTGTCGAAGACCTTGCGGCGGTCGTTCGGGTGCATGCGCTCCTCCCACTCCGCGACCGTGCTCAGTTTCTTTCCCTTGCCCAGGAGCAGCATGTCCATGACCCGCTGGTCGGTGGCGATGGTTCCGGCGTTCAGATCGATGCGCCATTCGGAGATGCGGGCCGCCTCCATGGCCATGCGGGTGCGCAGCATGGCGTCGTGCAGTTCGTTCGCGGACTCCTCGCTCCGGGCGAGGGCCTCGCGTTTGCGCAGCAGCGCGGGGATCATCCAGGCGAGCGTGAGCACGTAGAGGATGGCGATGGGAACGAACCCGGCCCAGACGTCGCTCCACACCGGACTGTCGTCGATCCGCCGTGCGATAAAGAAGGGCTTCGCGCTGACCTCCCGGGCATCCCCGCCGTCGGGGCTGAGCACCGCGCGCCCATCGTCGGCCAGGGTTTCGATCGGGACGTGCTCGCGGAAGGCCCACACATCGCCGGCCGCATGGGATCCGTCGCCCTCCGAAATCATGGAGCGCCACGCGTCGGGAAACTCGTCGAAAATCCACCCGGCCGCGCCGCGGCCCCGCAGAAGCGCCCAGGGTTCGGGCTGGCGGGAGTCGTAGATCCACCGGCCGTCGGACCCGACGATGAACAGGTCGTGGGCCTCGGTTCCGGTCCCTCCGGTCATTCGCTCGAGAACCTGTTCGGCGGACAATTCGGCCACCACGAAGCCCGCGCGGGCCCCCGACTGGAAGAAAAGGCCGACGCCGGCCCGGATGGCGGGGCTCCCGTCCGCGGCGACAAATCCCGAGACCAGAACGCCGCCCGGATTCAAACTCCGGAGATCTTCCAGATAGGTGTCGCCGGGAACCATGCCGCCGTCCTCCTGGACCGACACGATCCTGTCGCGGGGGTCCGCGGAATCGGCGGACGCCACCAGGATCGGATTTCCGCCGCGATCAAGGATTCCGAGTCGGCGCAGGCGCGGGTTGGAGCGGACGGCCGCCCGCAGCGCGTCCCGGAAATCCTCCGGCGAAAGGGTGCTGCGGGAAATGGATTCGATGTGCCGGACCGCGTCCACGCCCGAAATCAGATCAAGATCGAAACGGATGCGCTGCAGGTCGAGGGCGGTCTCGTTTTCTCCGGCGGTCTCTCTTGTTTCGGACCTCCAGAGCCACAGGAGGGCGAGGATCACAAGGAGGCTCAGTAGTACGAACACCGCCAAGGGATTCGAGAAGAACGATTCACGGGCTCTTTTCGGGGCTTCGAATGATTCGGACACGCGAATCTTAAACCACGGCGAAGCCGTATTTTCAATTCGAGAATCGCCGCGTCTGTGGCCGCGGGGCGGCGATTGGAAGCAGGCCTTCAGCCTGCGGATGGGATTTCCTTCGGGAACCCCGGGCGGTGCCCGGGGCTAGGATGTGTGAGGCCGTTGGCCTCGGAGGCCTGCCGGTCCCTCCCGCGCGCCAACGGCGCAATCCCAGCGTAGCCCGGGGTGCTCTCCCGCGCGCCAACGGCGCAACACCAGCGTAGCC
>JBKHCX010000137.1:0-7115 GCA_046541615.1 Puniceicoccaceae bacterium | reverse complement strand
CCGTCACCTCTACGAAACCCACCCGCCCTCCCTCGTTCTGAGTGCGCTCACCTTCGGGGTGTATTTTGCGATCAGCAAGAAGCTCCCCAAGCTGCCCAATGTCGCGATCACCCTGGTGATCCTGTCTTTCGTCGGCGTGTTGTTTTCGCGGTTCGGATGGGACGACATCCGTTTCCTGTCGGCGGTCGGTTCCGGGGAATGGAAATTCACGCCGCCGCCGCTCGATTTCTCGATGGCCTCCGCCGTTCTCAGTTCCGCGCTTGCGATCGCCCTCCTGAGCGTGCTCGAGGGCGCCTCGATCGGGAAGAGTCTCGCCGCCCGGGCCGGTTCCCGTCTCGATACGAACCAGGAGATGTTCAGCATGGGCGTCACCAATCTGGCCTGCGGTCTTTTTTCCGGAATGCCGGCCTCGGGTTCGCTGACCCGGAGCGTTCTGAACATCAACAGCGGCGCCCGCTCGCCGCTCGCCTCGGTTTACAGCGGGTTGATCGTGGCCCTCGGAGTGTTCACCGTCGGCTCGCTGGTGCGTTACGTCCCGCAGCCGAGCCTTGCCGTGTTGATCATTTGCATCGGGGTGTCCCTCATCAACCCCCGGAACATCCGGCTCGTGGTCCGCTCGACCCGGTCGGATGCGGCGGTCTTTTTCACGACGGTTCTCACGGGTCTTCTGCTGGGGTTGGACTCGGCGATATACGTCGGAACCGGCCTTTCGATCATGCTTTTCCTCCGGCAGGCGGCCCAGCCGGAGCTGGTGGAATACCAGTTCAACGAGGAAGGGCAGCTGGCCGCCCGGGAGGCCGAGAAGGAACGCTCGATGCCCGAGGTCTCCATCGTTCATGTCGAGGGCGATCTTTTCTTCGGGGCGTCCGACCTGTTCCGCGACCAGATGAGGCGGATCTGCGACGACCCGAACCTCAAGATCGTCATTCTCCGGATGAAGAACGCCCGCCTGCTCGACGCTTCCAGCGTGATGGCTCTCGACGAGCTGATCACCTACATGAACGAGAAAAACCGCCAGGTGCTGGTCAGCGGCGTCAAAAAAGAGATCTACCGGGTTTTCCGGGACTCCGGACTCATCGAGCGAATCGGGCGCGAGAACATCTTCCGCGAATCCATCGCCAACCCGACGCTCTCGACGGCGAACGCGATCCGGCGGGCCCAGGCGATCCTGGGCGACGATTCGGCGAACGTGACGATCTACGTCGATCCGACCAAGAACCGGGGCGAGAAATCGTGAATGAGTTCGCTTACGGAGCTGGTCGGGCGGCCGCGGATCCCGATCCGTCGCGATCCGCGGCCGGTGCGGAAGAACCCGGCGGTCTTTTGACAGGACCGGGATTCGGAGGGTGGCCGGTCCGGTCACGCGGAAGGCTCGAACGGGTTCTCGTGTTCGTTCTCCTGGGAGTTCCCTGTTTTCTCGGAGCAGAGGAGCGCCAGGCGCACGGACTCGACTTCGAGCGTCGGGTCTGGAGCCATATGTTCGATCAATCCTACGGGGCGGACTGGGACATCCCGGGCGGCGCGAATCTGCACAACCCGGGAGTGCCGATATCCCTCAAGTACATCCGTTGGGGCGCGAGCGTGTATCTGGGCGACGCGTTGCGCCAGCGGACGATCGACGAGCCGTTCGAAATGATCGTTGGCTTTTACGAACCCGAAGACCGCGGGCGCCGGACGGTGGCCCTGCACCACCTCGCCTTTGATCCCGAATCGTGGAACGACCTGTGGGGCGGGATCACCGCCGGCGAGCTGGAGGCGTTCGGCGAGCGGATCAAGGAGGGCACGCTGGAGGAGGCCCGAGCCTATGCCCGCGGGGAGGCGGCCCGCTTGCGGGAGAAATCAAAGGTTTTCAGCATCAACCCGAAGATCGACGGCAGCCAGCGCCGGATCCAGTGCTCCATCCCGTTCACGGTCTTCTACCGCCAGCTCGTGGGCGCCGAACCGGCGCAGCAGGAGAATCCCGAGCTGTGGGGCCGCCCCTGGCAGACTAATCCAGGGGGCGGATGACAGGGGGCCTTCCGTCGAAAAACGAATCGGAATCGGCGGCGGCCCCGAGCAGGAGGCTGAGGCCGATGGCGAGCGCGGCCAGAACCGGCGCGGCGCGGATGCCCGCCCGCCTGAGTTTTTCCGCCGGGGCGGTTTCGCCCCGGTTCCTCAGCCGGAAGATCGCGGCCACCCAGAGCGCGTTCACCGCGATGCACAGATAGAGTCCGAAGAACCCGGCGTCCAGGGCCAGGAGGTAGCCCACGTCCGGGGTCAGCCGGCGGGTGCCGAGGGTGAAGGCGATCGCCGCGAAGATGGCGGCGGTTCCGAATCGGGAGGCCGGGCTGGAATCGCTCCAGAAGAAGCCGAGATAGCTGAAGAACCAGATCAGCACCATCGGGAGGAAGATGGCGACCGCCGCGTAGGACAGGTCCCGCTCCACGGAAATCTCCCACCCGGCGAAAGCGGGCTCGCCGCCGTCCTCGCGGACGGGAATGGAGTGGAGGAACCGGTCCGACCCGTCGTGGAAGCCGAGCGAACGCACCTCCCATCCCTCGATCCGCGCGGGAAGGGCCGCCCGGAGGTCGAGATTCTCCGGCGCCGAGACAAAGCGGATTTGATCGGCGCCGAGGGTGCGGCTCAGGAGGATGACCCCGAGTTCGTGTTGATCGACGGGGAAGCCCCGGTAGTCGTGGTAGCCTTTGAAATTGCCTTCGACCAGCCAGATCTCCACCCGCCCGAAGTCGGGACCGAGTTTCTCCCCCAAGGTGCCTTTCCCCCGCCCCGAGACCTTGTGCCGGGATACTTCGCCCGAGGTGTTGTAGAAGTGGATGTCATCTTCCGGTTCCCATCCCGGAGCCGCCTCCGGGTCCCACGAAAGGCTCATCCGGAAACGGAGGTGGAAGAAATCGGGATCGCTCTCGTCGAGCCGGAGTTCGTGGAGGGTGAAGCTCGTCCAGACCTCGAAGGGGGCCGGTTGGCCCTGGTCGGCGGCCTCGTCGCCGGAGGCGGCGATAAACGGGGCGAGCAGAAACGCCGCTGAAACGAATAGGCGGTGCAGGCGGGCTCGAATCGGACGGAGTGGAAGCATTTTCTTGAATGGTGGGATGAAGGGTCGCCGTCCGCAAGCGGGATACGCCTGCTCAAGATCCGCTCGCTGTGGATTTTTTTACGCCGGGATTGGCTGCCCGATGAAACCGCCCGTCAGCAACCCGTCGCGCAACCGGAAAGACGCTTCGTTCTTCAACGAGCAACCGATCCACTGAAGAAATCCAATTGCCCAAGTCTGCCGGGCTGCTAGAAATAGAAACTCACGCCCGTCTCGAGGATCTTCGCGTCGCCGGCATCGACGGTCACGCGCACGTTGTCGTCGGAATAGGTGAAATCGTCGAACTGCATGAGCCGGAAGGCCCCGTGGACGGAGAGCCGGGGCAGGATGAAGTACTCGGCCCCCGCGAAGAACTGGTAGGTGAAAACCGCGTTGGTCCCGTCGTCCGTCCCGGAGTCCGTGGTCACATCAATGCTGCCGATGGTCGCACCGATGCCCGCGCCGGCGAGAACCCGGAATCGTTCGGAAAACGGGTAGGTGAAACGGTAATTGGCCATCAGGATGTTCAGGTTCGCGGTGCCCCGCACATCCGTGTCGCTCCCGTCCAGGATCAAGACCGTGTCGATGGAATTGAGATCGGTGTATCCGTATTCGAACTCGAGCGAGTTGAGCTCGTCGAAGGCGAAGCCCAGTCGCGCACCGAGACCGGTGGAGTTGTCGTAGTTGGTGTCCATCCACTGGAGAAACCCCTGGACATAGGGTCCGGCGGAGAGACCGGAAGAGGAGATCAGGATCGAGCAGAGGAGAGGAAGGACAATGCGGCGCTGTTTCATAAGGAGGTTGAAGGGGATGGATGAGAGGACTTGCCGCAGCGGGCGGGTGTCTCGATCAGCTCTGTCGGAAAAGCTGATCGACGCCGACGCGGCCGCAGCCGGCCATCAGAAAGGGCAGGGTGGCGGCGGCGTAGAGAAAGGCCAGCTCCTGCTCGCTGAATCCCTCTCCACCATGGGCGCCGAACGCGGCCACCAGCATGGTCGCGAAAACCAGGAAAGCCGAAATACGGGTGAGAAAGCCGGCCGCCAGAAACAGCCCCCCAACCAGCTCCGCGAGACCCGCCGCCCACGCGAAAAAGAGCGGGGACGGAAAGCCGATGTCCTCGACCGAATTCACGAAACCGCCCGGCGGCGGCACCTTGTTGATGCCGTGCGCCAGGGCGATGGAGAGTCCGGCAAAGAGACGCAGACCGAGCAGACCGAGTTCCGCTCCGGCCGAAGAGGGTTCCTGCCCTCCGAAAGCGATTTGTTTGAGAGATGCCATGGGGAGGATCGTGGAAAACCGGACCGGGAAATCAATCCAAATCCCCCCCGGGGTCGGAAATAGACGTGCCAATGTAGGGAACCGGTTCGGCGTCAAAGATATAGGGGCGACGCTGCCGTAGCAGCCGGATCGCCCGTTCGATCGCGTCCGGCTCGAATGGATTGACCGCGACCACGAAACGGGTCTCCGCCGGGTTGAAAGACAGAATCTCGAAGCCGTTGTGTTCGAGACCCGCCCGCAGCGCGGGCGGGTCGATCCCCGGATTGGCCAGCACCGCGATGCGGTCGGCCCGGACCAGCGAGGATCCCGCCGGTCCCTCTGCCGCCCGCCAGAGGTCCTTCTCCGGGGTGGCGACCATCCAACGGATCTCGAGCGGCTCTTCCGCGGTCGTCCACACCTTCACGACCGAGGCGGGAAAGGGCAGCGATGGGGACGGGATTGGTTCGCTGGCGCTCCTCCAAGCCGGCAGGGGCGGCTCTTCCACGCTTTCGTCGGTGGCCACCCGCAGAAAGGCGATGCCGGCGGCCAGGACGCAGCCGGCCAGAAATCCCACGCCGAAGACACGGATGCGCCTCGACTGTTTCATGGCGTTGTCTTGCCGCGCAGGCGGTCCCGCTCCCGTTTTCCGCGCACGAAGCACAGAACGATGGCCACTCCCGGAGCCCATACCCCGGCAAGGATCGCCCCCACGCGCAGACCGGTCGCCCCCAGCCAGCCGAAGCTCTCGTCGGGAACGAAGAGTTTACCGAGCAGGAGGAAAACGCCCCCCCCGGTGAGCGCTCCGACCGCCACGATGCCGAGGGCGTACGACAGGAACAAGCCGACCCAGCGCAGGCCCGACACGAACGCGCGCTTCGACACGGCAGGAGTCATGGTTTTTCAGCGACCGCTTTCCCGGGGGTCGTCTGGTGCGCCGGCGGCCCGCTCTTCCGGTTCTTCCGCGCCGCACCCTTTTTTCTGGCGAGTTCGCGCATGTCCACCGCCACATCGTCGTCTTCGAAGATCTCCTGCCCCAGAATCGACTCCATCACGTCCTCCATGGCCAACACCCCGGCCACCGATCCGTATTCGTCCACCACGATGCCCAGCTGCTGGTGCTTCTTCAGGAAAATCTGAAGCGCGTCGGAGGCGGTCGCAGCCTCCGGTATGAACACGGTCTCGTGGGCGAGGTCTCCGACCGTGCGGGTTCCGTTCCCTTCGGCCACCTGCCCCAGCAAATCGCGGCGGCGGACCACTCCGATGATTTCGTCGATGTTGTCGCTGTAAACGGGGATGCGGGCGAACGGGATGTTCTTGAAATCCCGCACCACTTCCTCGATCGGCGTCTCCCTGTCCAGCGCCGTCACCACCGTGCGCGGGGTCATGATCTTGTTCACCGTCACAGAATCCAGGTTCAGGGCGTTGACGATCATCCGCCGCTCGTTCTCGCTCAGATCCCCCTCCTTCGCGCTGCGTTCCGCGAGAAGGAGGATCTCCTCGTCGGGAGTTTCGTTGGAGGGTCGCGCCTTGACCAGAAGCCGGACCGTCACCTTGCAGATCGACGAGGCCGGCAGCATCAACACCCGGATCCAATGGAGGGGGAAAACCAGAACGGGCTGGAGGACGGGGCGGTAGAGCACACCGATGTTCTTGGGGATCACCTCCGAGAAAATGAGGATTCCGAGCACGAGCGCCGAAGAAAAATAGATGACGTTCTGCTCGCCCAGAGTCGTGGCGGCGAGAGCGCCGCTGATACTGGCGCCGGCCGTATTGGCGATCGTATTCAAGCTGAGAATAGCCGAAGTGGTTTCCTCGATCTCGCACTTGAATTTCTCCAACCGCCGGCCGATCAGGGGGTGGCGCCGTTTGAGGCCCTCGATCTCCGTCGTCGTCGAACTCAGGATCATGGCCTCCAACACCGAGCACAGGGCGGAAACGCAGATGGTGCAGCCTACCGCCAGAATGAGGTAAAGGTAAGTACTCTCCATGTCAGCACCGGCAGGGTTTCTTCCGCCGGAATCTCCCGCACACCATCGCTCGGGCCGTGCCCCGATCGCGCCGGGTCGGGGTGTGATGGAAGCTCGGTAATCGACTCTCTCGATCACCGTCCGATTCGGACGTGCAGGATTCTTCTTTTTCCACTAGACAGGGAGGTTGGACAAAAACACGACGAAGGACAACCGGAAAACGGGGATTTTTTCCGGACAGGTGCGGGCCATAGGTTCGGATTGCCGGGATTCTTGCCGGATTCTTCCAAGACCAACCCGGCAACGGGCGTCGTTGTCCCGCCTTCTAAAACAGGAGGAGAACCAGGAAGATCGGCGAAATCCCTTCCCTGACTTCCGGCACACGGGCCGCTAAACGGGCGCCCGTCACGGACACATCTTCGGAAAAACGTTCAGGCCTTCCCAATCCCCGCCTTCCATCGCCTGTGGCCGGATCGGTCGTTTCCTGCGCGATTCCAGCGGCTTGAGCGCCTCGGAAATGAAACTCCGCGAACCGATGACCAGACTGTCGCTCAGGTAACGACATCGGCTGCGGAGGACTTCGGGCATCGAAAGCCGGCCCCCCTCCCCGTCGATCACCCGGCCGGCCGCCGCCGGATCGATGGCCGCCTTTCCTTCCTTCGGAGCCGCGCCGATGCCGAACAGGCTCTGCCGGTAGCCCGCCAGGCCCCCGCAGGCCAGCACCGCCAGCCCGTCCGCGGCGGCCCCGTGTCCGGCCACCGCCTCCGCGTAGCCGCAGAAGCGGTAGTCCTTCGGATCGTCGGCCAGCCCGGCCCGCACCC
>JBKHCX010000136.1:0-7477 GCA_046541615.1 Puniceicoccaceae bacterium | reverse complement strand
GCGTCGAAAAGATCGGCGCGGGCACGGTCGCCCTGACCGGGGCCAACACCTACACGGGCGGGACGACCGTCACGGCGGGAACCTTGCTCGCGAACAATAGCTCCGGCTCGGCGACGGGCACGGGGAACGTCACCGTCAACAGCGGCGCGACCCTGGGCGGTTCCGGCACGATCGGGGGGGACGTCACGGTGGAGGACGGCGGCACCCTGGCCCCGGGCAACAGCATCGAGTCGCTCGCCACCAACGGTGACCTCACCCTGAACGACGGATCCACCTTCGCCTACGAAGTCGATTCCAGCGCGGCGCCCGGCAGCGTGGCGGACCTCATGGTGGTGGACGGCGATCTCAACCTGGACGGGACCGTGGAGCTGACCATCGACGACTTGGCGTCCAGCGAGACTCCTTTTGCCTTGGGGACGACCTTCAGCCTGATCAACTATTCGGGCGAGTGGAACGGCGGGCTGTTCACCTTCGATTCGATCTCCCTGAGCGACGGGGATAGGTTCACGGCTGGGTTGAATCTCTGGGAGATCGATTACAATGCGTCGGCAGGCGGGGTGAATTTCACCGACGACAACATTTCAGGCAGCTTTGTGAACCTGTCCGCGGTGCCGGAACCCGCCACCTTCCTGCCGCTCGCGGCCGGTTTCGGGATTGTCCTGATCATGCTGAGGCGCCGTCGCCGCGCCTGAGCCAAGGCGGCGGTCCAAAAGAGGTCGTTCCGGGCTGCTGCTTCGCGCCCGGGAGGGTTCGGAGGGATCCGCTCGCAGGCGCGCCCGCGCAAGCAGGCGGGCCTGCGCGACCGGGTCACGCCCCGCGGGCGTGGGCTTTGTAGCGGTGGATCGCTTCGCGGAGGGTCTCCTTGTCGACCGGTTTGATCAGGTAGTCCCTCATGCCGACTTCTTTGGCGCGGAGCTTGTCCGGGGGGGTGGCCGCCGCGGTCAGGGCGACGATGTAGGGCGGCGGGGACGGGGCGTCCTTCAGAATCTCCTCGGCCGCATCGAAGCCGTTTTTGTTCGGCATCTGGCAGTCCATGAAAATGAGGTCGAACGGCCCTTTCTCTTTGCACAGGCGGACGGCCTCCTCGCCGTTTTCGGCCAGGACGGGGGTTTGCTCGAGGGAGCGGAGCTGGAGTTCGGTGACCCGCCGGTTGATCAGGTTGTCCTCGACGACGAGGATTCTCGGGTTCGGATCGAGGCGCCGGGCGGGTCCGGGCCGCTCCGGGGCGTCGATCAGCCGCCCGCCGCCGCCGGATCCGTCGCCGGCGCGGATGGGAAGATCGACGAAGAAGACGCTGCCCTTCCCCGGTTCGCTCTCGAACCAGATCCGCCCGTTCATCGCCTCCACGAGGCGGCGGGAGATGGCGAGGCCGAGGCCGGTTCCCCCGAATTTGCGCGTGGTCGAGGAGTCCGCCTGGGTGAACAACTGGAAGAGGCGCGGGCCGAACCCGGGATCGATTCCGATTCCGGAATCCCTGACTTCGATCCGAACGCACGGGCGGGGATCGGTGGGCAAGGACAGGCGGATCTCCACGCCCCCCCTTTCGGTGAACTTCACGGCGTTGGACACGAGGTTGGAAAGCACCTGCCTGATCCGATCGGGATCCCCCCGGACCGACGACGGGAAACCGGGATCGATGCGCGCTTGCAGAGTGATCGCCTTCTCGGCCGCGCGCGGTCGGTACAGATCGACCATTTCGCCGGCGAGGGAGACGAGGGAGAAGGAGGCCTCGCGGATTTCGAGTTTTCCCGCCTCCATTTTGGAAAAATCCAGAACGTCGTTCAGGAGATTGTGGAGGCTTTCGCCGCTGCGATGGATCGTATTGATGAAATCGCGGTGTTCGGGAGAGAGAGCCTCGTCGAGCAGAATCTGGGTCATGCCGAGGATTCCGTTGAGGGGCGTGCGGATTTCGTGGCTCATCGTGGCGAGAAAGGTGCTCTTGGCCGCGTTGGCCTGGATGGCCTCCATGGCGGATTCCTCCGCCTTGAGGAGAGCCTCCTGGATGTCGCGCTCGTAGGACTTTTTCTGCAGGACGATCCCGATGCTTCCGGCGACCGACTGCAGGAGGCTGACTTCGGCCTCGGGCCAATCCCGTTGTTCCCCGCAATCGATGAAGGCGACGAGCCCCGCCAGATGGTCTTCGGATTGGATCGGGACCATCAGCATGGACCGGATTCGCTCATTCTCGAAAAAGGAGCGCTCGGGCTCCGCCAGTTGATCGATCCGGGACTTGACCGACCGGCGGTCCTTCAATCGCCCGATCCAGTCCGCCAGCCGCGGGCCGTTGATGTGGATGGTCCGGTCGGTGGTTCGGTCCGACGCCGGATCCTCGGGTCCGCGCCATTCGGAGACGAGGGACAGCCGCCCGACCTTGGGGTAGGAGACGGATTCGGTGTAGGCGTAGTAGCAGGACCGGTCCACGTCGCAGGCCTCTCCGAAGAGTTGGAGGATGCGGAGGATGCTCCGGTCGAGGTTGGCGGATTCGAGCAGGATCTGGTTGGCTTCGGCGAAACGGGCGAGCAGCTCTTCGGAGCGTTTGCGGACGGTGATGTCCTCCTTGATCGCGACGTAGTTGGCGATGCGCTGTCCTTCATCCAGAATCGGAAAGATCGTGGCGTACTCCCAGAAGAGGGAGCCGTCCTTGCGCCGGTTCAGCAGTTCGCCCGTCCAGGTGTCGCCGGACCGGATGGTTCTCCAGAGATCCTCGTAAACGGAAGGGGGTTGCGTGCCGGATTTGAGGATGCTGGGGTTTCGTCCGATGACCTCGTCGGGGCGGTAGCCGGTCTTGCGGGTGAAGGCGGCGTTCACGTACGTGATGTTTCCGGATGGGTCGGTGAAGACAATGGAGCCGGAACTGAGTTCGAGGGTTTTTTCGAGGAGTTCGGTATTCACCCCCACCGGACTGTTTTTGATTTCCATGCTTGCTGACCCTCGTTTCCGGGGCCACGCAAACGTAAAATAGAAGAAAAAAGAAAAGTCAAGCGGGCGGCCCGGTTGGTGCCCGAATGGGGTGTGACCACAAGTGCGTGGAGTGATCAAAGGGGTTTTTCCGATTTTCCAGTTGATTCGCGGCCATCGCGGCAACCGTCTTCGCTCTTCGAGCTCCGCCGAGTCAAGAGCACGAGGCCCTACAGGCGGAAGCCGATGGAAACCGTGCCCAGCCAGCCGTCTCCTTCGCCCTCGATGCGGCGGTATCCGCCGAGGGCGAGGATCACGCGGTCGTATCCGCCCTCGATTTCGAAGCCGAGGTAGGTGTTGTCCCGGTCGGCGCCGACGGGTTCGAGCCAGGTCCGCAGGATTCCGCCTTTGACGCCGTATCCGAAGCCGTCGCCGAGGGCGTCCATGCCGCCGAGGATCTTTCCACCGCCCACGCCGAGTTCGGCTTCGACCATGGGCCGCAGGGCCGGGGGAGCGGTTTGGTCCTGGTCCGGACCGGCGAAATAGAAACCGCCGGAAGCGCCGACCAGCAGGGGGGAGGATGCCTTGAGGGCAAGGAATGTGTCGGCGTGCGCGAGGAGGGCGGGCGTTCCGAGAAGAACGAGGGCGAGGGCGGGGGTTTTGCGGGGGATCAGTTTCATGGCCGTGGAAAAGAGGGCAAGGCGGACGGCGTGTCAAGGCCGGAGGGGGCGCTCCGGCGGTTGGAACGGGAGGGGAAACCGGGGCGGGTTCTTCAATGCTTGAAGCCGAGGGCTTCGGGCAGGAAGTCGAGCAGGCGGGTGGTCCGGACGGCCCAGTTGCCCTGGGCGCGGGCGAGGCAGTCGGCCGCCCGCCCGTGCCAGACCGCGGCGAGAGCCGCGGCGGTCCCCGGGTCCGACGGATTCTGGGCGAGGAGGGATCCGATCATACCGGAGAGGAGGTCACCGGTTCCGCCGCGGGCGAGGACGGGTCCGCCGAACGGGGAGAGAAAGACCTTGCGGGAGTCCGCGATGCGGGTGCGAGGGCCTTTGAGCACGACCACGGCGCGGTTCGTGCCGCAGAAGCGGCGGAGAGCGCCGGCGCCGTTGTCTTCGAAGGACTCGCCGCCGATCCGATGCCATTCCCCCGGATGCGGGGTCAGGACGACGGCGGGGAAGTCCGGCGGGCGGCGGGCGAGGGACTCGCCGATGCCCGGGAAGAGCCCGTCGGCGTCGAGAACGAGCGGTTTCGCGACGATCTCGACCACGGTGCGCGCCAGTTCGAGCGCGGCCGCGGAGCGGCCGAGTCCGGGTCCGAGAAGGACCGCCGAGAAATCCTCGAACCGCGGCCGGAGGGCGTCGAGGACTCCGGTGTGCAGGCCGCCTTCCTCGGCTTTCACGGTGGTCCACATGGCTTCCGGCTGGAGGACGGTTCCGGCACGGGCGACGGATTTGACGGTGCCGACGGTGACGAGGCCGACGCCGGAATTGGCGGCCGCCATCGTGGCCATGAGGCAGGCGCCGGGCATGGAGTCCGATCCCGCGAGGATGAGCAGGTGCCCGTAGGTCCGTTTGTGGGTGAGAGGCTCGCGGAAGGCGGCCAGTTGCCAGAGCGAGTTCCGGCGGAGGATGCACATCTCCGGGCTGAGGTCGGGCCGGGGCCGGAAGAACCCGAGGTCGAGGTAGCGGACGCGCCCGACCCGGTCGATGGTGGCGTTCTCGGCGAGGGGCAGCTTGGCGATGCCGGTGGCGTAGGTGAAGTCGGCCCGGAAGGCGCGGGGATCCGATTCGTCCGCGACGCCGGAGGGCAGATCGACGGCCGCGCGGAGGCGGACGGAGGGGAACGCGTTGAGGGCCCCGACGATGGCGAGGGCCGCGCCGCGGAGGGGCGGGCGGCAGTTCATCCCGAACAGGCCGTCGATGCACAGATCGATGCAGCGGCCGCCGCCGAAGCGGTCGAGGTGTTCGCGCGGATCCGTTTCGTCCCCGACCTCCACCAGCTCGGCGCGGACGCGCAGAAGCTCGAAGGGCGCGCGGACGTTGGGCCGCAGGTTCCCGATGGGGAAGGCGGAGAGAATCAGGATCTCGAGATCCGGGTGCCGGTCCAGCAGGGTGTTGGCGCAGATGAAGGCGTCGCCGGCGTTGTGTCCCTTGCCGGCGAGGACGACCGCCTTTCCCTGGGCCGGAAAGCCGCCGATCTCCTCGAAATCATCCTCGATCGCGGCGGCGATGGCCCGGCCGGCCCGATACATGACCACGTCCTCGGTCTCCTGGCCGCTCGAGAAATAGGCGGCCTCGTACTCGGCCGCGGCGGAGCAGGAGAGGATGGGGTGGGATTCGATGCGCACGGCGGTCAGAGGGAGGCGGGGGGAGGCGGGATCGCGGGTTGGGTCGTTGGTCGTTGGTCGGGCGGCGAGGGAATCAGGCGGTCAGAAGGGCGACCGCGGTGGCGTGGTCGCGGGTGTGGGCGAGGCTGATGAGCACGTTTCCTGCCGATTTGGAGCGGAGGAGGGCGCGGCCGGCCGCGTCGAGGCGGATCGAGGGCTTGCCGAGCGAATCGCGGACGACCTCGGCGCTTTTCCACCCCATGTGTGCGCCGATGCCCGTGCCGAAGGCCTTGGAGACGGCCTCTTTCGCCGCGAAGCGGGCCGCGAAATGGGGCCCGGGGAATCTCATGCCGTCGCAGTAGGCGAGTTCCTCCTCCGTGAAGACCCGGTTGCGGAAGCGCCCGCCCTGGCGTTCGAGGGCGCGGACGATCCGCGAGACCTCGATGATATCGACGCCCACCCCGAGAACCGGGGCGCCGGCTGGCAGGTCGGGGAGGGTCATGGCGACGGTTGGGCGGGGGACATGCGGATTTTCATTTCGCGGACGGCCTCTTCGATGCCGGTGAACAGAGCCCGGGAGAGGATCGAATGGCCGATGTTCAGCTCGTTGAGATGGGGGAGGCGCCGGATCGCGGAGATGTTCGTGTAGTTGATGCCGTGTCCGGCGTTTACGACGATCCCCGCCCGGCGGGCGCTCTCGGCGCCCCCGACGAGCCGTTCCCACTCGCGCGTCTCCCGCGGGCCGCCGAACGCGCGGGCGTAGGCCCCCGTGTGCAGCTCGACGAGCGGGGCGCGCAGTTCGGCGGCCGCTTCGATCTGCCGCGGATCGGGGTCGATGAACAGGCTCACCGCGACGTCCGTTTCTCCCAGCGCTTCGATCACGGCGCGGACCTCCTTCCGGCGGGCATGGAGATCGAGCCCGCCCTCGGTGGTGACCTCGCGGCGGTTCTCCGGGACGAGGCACACGCTGTCCGGCCGCAGGTCGAGGGCGATCTGGATCATCTCCGGCGTGCAGGCCATCTCGAGGTTCAGCCGGGTGCCGATGGTCTCGCGCAGGCGGTAGATGTCGCGCTCGCGCATGTGCCGGCGGTCCTCGCGCAGGTGGGCGGTTATGCCGTCGGCGCCGGCCTGTTCGGCCCGCAGGGCGAGGAAGACCGGATCGGGTTCCACGAAGCCCCCGCAGCTCCGGTCCTCTTCCCGGTAGCGCGCCTGGCGGAGGGTGGCGCAGTGGTCGATGTTCACCCCGAGCAGGGGGAGGGCGCGTACATGGATCATCGTTCGCATTCAATCGCGGGCGGGCGGGGATTTCCAGCATTTTTCTCGGGGGGGCGGGGAGGTCGCGCCGCCGGCGGCATGGCGGGTGGATACGCAAATAACCGGTGGACTTTTGTGAATAATTTGTTTTTATTTGGATCATGCCGGGCGTTGCCAAGCCTCGCCGCCGCTTCCCCTTCGGCGGTTTCACGCTGGTCGAGATCATGCTGGTCGTGGTCATCATCGGAGTTTTGGGCTCGTTCGCCATCCCCGCGTTCATGAAGGTCCGCCAGCACTCCTACGCGACGGCCATCGTCAACAACTTCCGCGTGTACCGGGCCGAGTTCGAGATGTTCGCCATGGAAGAGGGCGACTGGCCGCCGGATGCGAATCCATCGGTCGTGCCCGACGGCATGGAGGGGCGGCTCGACCGCTTCTGGGAAGACACGACCGAAGGCGATTTCTGGGACTGGGAGCGGAGCGCGGTCGGGGTGGGCGCCGGGATCAGCCTCCAGGGGGACCGCAGCACGCCCGCGGTCATGGAGCGGGTCGATGAGATGCTGGACGACGGCGATTTATCGACGGGGGATTTCTACAAGAACGGGAATCGCTACACCTGGCGGTTCGAGTGATGCGGGCGACCGGCTGGTCCGGCTTTCTTTTGGAATTGCCAGCGCAGGCGCGGGACGGTTTGGCTTCCCTGCGTTATGATCCCGCGGCAGAGGCACGAACGCATTCTCGATCTCCTCGGTCGTCACGGCGCCGTGCGGACGGCCGACCTGGCCGCGCGGTTTTCGGTCACGGACGAGACCGTCCGCCGGGATCTGGAGCTGCTGGATTCCCAGGGGCGCCTCGAGCGTACCCACGGGGGCGCGATCGCCGTGAACCATCCCGGGCGCAGCCTCGGAATCGGCGAGCGGGAGGTGCGCAACATCGACTTGAAAAAGCGGATCGCCCGGGCCGCCGGGGATTACCTCCAGCCGCGGGACGTGATCTACCTCG
>JBKHCX010000135.1:0-7502 GCA_046541615.1 Puniceicoccaceae bacterium | reverse complement strand
TTTGAACCTTAAGCAGAGTTGTCAAAATATTTTTACCTGGTTGGAAAACTGAAGAAGGGGTTAGACAACTTTTAATTGTCCGGTCGAAGATTTGGGATGGGGCGGCTCCGGCGGCTGTGCGTGGGCGGCGCGGCGAATCAGGGGGTCCGGGATTTGCCGACGGATGCGCCGCCGAGCCTGGAAGCGAACCGCGTGGAGTTCGAGGAGACTCCGGTTGGACGACGTACTTTGCGCCACGCCGTTTCGGGTTGGACGACTGAAATGATCCAACTGCGTAGCCGCATGACTTCAGTCGTGCGATTCGGTGCGGCGGTTGGGGCCGGATTGCCGACACGGTCGCGCGAGGCTTTGTAGATTTGGTGTGGTTTCGGAATCAATCGTGGATAAACAATGCAAAACGCAACTCTTTCGTCCGGATGCCGTGCATTGTGCGGATGAGATATCCTATCCCAAACGACTCCTGCCCTCACAGGCGTCCGCCTCTCCCGCCGACCGTGAATCTCGCGGCGATTGGCATGGTTCTCGCGCCTCCATGGGATGGTTCGCGGGCGTTCCCCGCCCTTGCGCCGCCGAATCGTATCATGTAAAATCCACGATTATCCATGCCGGGCACCTCCCGACCGGGGAGGACCGGCCCGATGAACCCTGTCACGAAAAGAGAAAGAAAAATTTATGTTCCGATTTCTTCCCTGGAAATTCTTCGTCAAACGGGCCGCGCGCCACTACGGCGTGATGGATCCGGCGATGCTGTTGGCCCGGATGCGCCGCTTCGCGCAACCTTCGGAGGTGGCCGAGCCGCTCGAACTTCTGCGCGCGGGAATCGTCTTCCACGCCCGGGGTCTGGTGAACTCGAAAGCCATCCAGCACAACCTCGACTGGGTGTGGCCGTATTGGGTCGAGCGCCAGTTCCATCCCGAGAGCCGTTCCTTCGTTCCGCGGGCTTTTTCCTTCAGCCACATCAATCTGACCCACCGCAACTGGACGGCGGTCGGATTGCCGAGCCTGGCCCTCTACCCCATCGTCGATCCGCGCGGTCTGGTCACGCCGCTGTACGACGGGTGGTCGCTGGATTTCTGGATCGTTTCGAAGGAGAAACAATTGCTGCCGAGTCAACTGGAGGACGACTCGGTCGGGCAACGCCTGCACCTGGAGCCGGGTTTGACGGTTTCCACCGCCTGCGGGATCGACGGCATGCGGCTGGAATTGGCGACCCGGATGGTATCGGGCCGCCGCCCATGCCCGGAGGCGGTGACCGAGGTGCGGGCGCGTTCGGATCAGGATGGATGGCTCGTAGCGGCGATCCGGCCCTACAATCCGGAAGGGATCCAGTTCATCCACAAGATCCGCACGAATTCCTCCCAAAAGGAAATCCAGGTGAACGACGATGCCACGGTCCGGCTCGACGCCGCCGCCGACGGCTTCCGCATGGGGCATTACGCCGACGGCGACATCTACCTCGACCTGGCCGACGGAAAGGATCGCCGGGAAGTGGATTGCGAAGTCGGCATGGCCACGGGGGCTGCGCTGTTCCGGCTCGGGGCCGGCAAGGAGCGGCGGCTGGAGGTCTCGGTGGATCTGGAGGCGGACCGCAGGCGGATCCCGCCGGAGAAAGCCGGCGAAATCTCCTGGAAATCGGCGATGGAAGGAACGGCCCGGCTGCGGATCCCCGATGAGCGCATGCGGTTCTTGTACGGCGCGGCGGTCAAAACCCTGCTCCTGCTGTCGGCCGACGACCTGATCCCGGGCCCCTACACCTACCGTCGGTTCTGGTTCCGCGACGCGTGTCTGATGCTGCATCCTCTGCTGGCGATCAATCAGGCCGATCGCGCCGCACGGGTGCTGGCGACCTTCCCGGGGCGGCAAACGCGGCGGGGCTATTTTCTCTCGCAGGAGGGCGAGTGGGATTCCAACGGGCAGGTGCTCTGGATCGCGGCGCGGTTCGCCGGACTGACCGGGCGCGAGCTTGAGCCGGATCTGCGGAAGGCGCTGCGCAAGGCGGTCCGCTGGCTGGAGCGCAAGCGCCTGCCGGAGGAGCGGACCGACGGCACGGGCGGTTTGCTCCCGGCCGGATTCAGCGCCGAGCACCTGGGCCCGAACGACTACTATTACTGGGACGATTTCTGGGCCTGGGGCGGGTTGAAGGCCATGGCCGCGCACTGGCGCGGCCGGGGCGAGCGCGCGGCCGCCGCGGAGGCGGCCGCACTGGCCGAGGCTTTCGCCGGCAGCATCCGCAGGAGCATCGAGGGCATCCCGGAATCGCGCGCCCGGGGGGCGGTTCCGGCCGCGCCGGGCCGCCGCATGGACGCCGGGGCCATCGGCTCCATGGTGGCGGATTACCCGCTGCAACTCTTTCCGCCCGGAGACGGACGGATGCTGAAGACCGCGCGCTTCCTGATCGGAAATTGCTTCCACAAGGGAGGATTCTTCCAGGACATGATTCACTCGGGCATCAACGCCTACCTGAGCCTGGATCTCGCGCAGACCCTGCTCCGGGCCGGAGATCCCGGCTATGCCGCCATCCTGCGCACGGTGGCGGATCTGGCCACTCCGACCGGGCAGTGGCCGGAGGCGATCCACCCCCTGACCCACGGCGGCTGCATGGGCGACGGGCAGCACGGCTGGGCGGCGGCCGAGTGGATCATGATGATGCGCAACTGTTTCGTCCGCGAGGAGGCGGACCACCTGGTGGTCGGTTCGGGCATCCTGCCCGAGTGGATGGAGACCGGGGAGGAACTGAGCTTCGGCCCGACGCCCACCGCCTGGGGCACGGTCACGATCCGCCTGGCCGACGGACGCCTGGCCGTCGAAGGCGCGTGGCGCGAACAAGCCCCCCGGATCGAGGTCGCCGTGCCGGGCCGCACCGCCTCGGAGACCGATCCTTTCACCTATCGCCTGAAACCGCGCCCATCATGAACATCCTGTTTTTCTCGAACACCTACCTGCCCCACGTGGGGGGCGTCGCGAAGTCCGTCCACACCCTGGAGAACTCGTTCCGGGAGAAAGGGCACCAGGTGCGCATCGTCGCCCCCGAGTTCGAGGGGGCCGAACCGGATCGGAACGTGCTGCGGGTGCCCGCGATCCAGAATTTCAACGGCAGCGACTTCAGCGTCCGCATCCCGATCCCCAACGCCATCTGGGACTTCGTGGAGGACTTCGGCGCCGACATCGTCCACAGCCACCATCCCTTCCTTCTCGGGGACGCCGCCCTCCGGGTGGCCCGCCGCTTGCAGGTGCCGATCCTCTTCACCCACCACACCCTTTACGAGCGCTACACCCATTACGTGCCGTTCGATTCGCCGGCGATGAAGCGCATGGCCATCGCGCTCTCGGTCGAATACTGCAATTTGTGCGACCGGGTCATCGCTCCGAGCCGGAGCATCGCGGACCTCCTCGAAAAACGGGGGGTGGAAACTCCGGTCGAAGCGATTCCGACGGGAATCGACTGCGATGCCTTCGCCTGCGCGGACGGTGCCGGGTTCCGCGAAGCGAAGGGGATATCCGCGGGCGCCAGGGTGATCGGGACGGTGGGCCGGCTGGCCGAAGAGAAGAATCTCCTCTATCTCGCCGAGGCGGTCGCGGCCTACCTGCGGGAGCACTCCGACACGGTTTTCCTGGTGGTCGGCGAAGGCGATGCCGCGAAAGACATGCTCGAAATCCTCGGAAAAGATGTGCCGCACGAACAAATACGGATGCAGGGCAAACTCTCCGGCCGGGAACTCCACGACGCCTACGCGGCGATGGATTGTTTCGTCTTCGCCTCGCAGACGGAGACGCAGGGGCTCGTTCTGGCCGAGGCCCTGGCCGCCGGGAAACCGGTCGTCGCGCTCGACGGACCCGGCGTCCGCGAGGTCGTGGCGGACGGGCGCAACGGCACGCTCCTCCCCTCCGACGCTCCGCCGGCCCGGTTCACCGAAAACCTGGAGGCGCTTTTCGGCGACGAGGAAACCCTCCGCGCATATTCCCGCGCCGCCCGCGAAAGCATCGAAGAGTACGACACGGAGGTCTGCGCCGCGAAGATGCTGGACTGCTACCGCGGGACGATCGCCGAGCACGCCTCGGACGGGGCCTCCGAACCGCCGGACTACTGGCGGCGGATCCTGGCCGAACTCGAAACCGAATGGGATCTGGCCGCCGCCAAGACAGCGGCCATCCGCGCCGGATTCCGCAGGACCGGTCAAACGGAGGAGAGCCAACTTGATTAGCCGGGTCACCGTGAGCCTGCGCTGGTTGCGGAGGAAGTTCAACCGCAGCCGCCTGGCGGCCCGCCTGTTCGGCCACAAGCCACCGGAAGGCGCCTCGGATCAACCGGGGCTGATCATGCTCCAGATCGACGGACTGTCCCGCGCGCAGATGGAGAGGGCGATGGAGAACGGTCGCCTGCCCTTCCTGTCCCGTCTGATCCGCGAGCGCCATTTCTCCCTCGAAAGCTTCTACTCCGGGATGCCCTCGACCACGCCCGCCGTCCAGGGGGAAATCTTCTTCGGCCGCCGGTGCGCGGTGCCGGCCTTCCATTTCCTCCAGCGGGAGACGGGACGGGCGGTAAAAATGTACGAAGCCGACACGGCCACCGCGGCGGGCGCGAAGTTGAGGGAGCAACGGGGCCTCGCCCTGCTCGACGGCGGGCGCAGCTATTCCAACGTGTATCGGGCGGGCGCGGCGCGCTCCCGCTACTGCGCCGAGGATTTCGCTCCGAACGCGATTCTCCGCAAACTGCCCCCGCTCCAGTCGCTCCTTCTGGCCTTCGCGTATCTGCCGGAGATTCTGCGCATCGCCGGGCTGGCCCTGCTCGAGTTCGCGCTCGCGTTCTTCGATTTTTTCCGGGGGCTTTACCGGCGGCGGAACTTCGTCAAAGAACTCAAGTTCGTTCCCACCCGCGCCGGGGTCTGCGTGATCGTCCGCGAACTGATCCGTTTCCGGATCCTCCTGGACATCGAGCGGGGCGAGCGGGTCGTCCACGCGAACTTTCTGGGCTACGACGAACAGTCCCACCGCCGGGGTCCCGATTCCAGGTTCGCCCATTGGTCGCTGCTGGGAATCGACCGGGCGATCCGGGACATCCATCGCGCGGCGCAGCGCTCCGACTACCGCGACTACGAACTGATCGTCTATTCGGATCACGGCCAGGAACGCACGGATTCGTTCGCGCGCCGGAACGGACGCTCTCTGCGTTCGGCGCTCGCGGAGGTTTTCGCCGAAGGCCCGTTGCAAGACCTCGAGGTGTGGAAGCGCCGGGAGCCGCTCGCCGAACTCATGGGTCAGACGAAGGAGCGCTGCGAAGCGGTGCTCGGTTTCCAGCAGAAAGAGAACGGCGACATCCGCACGGTTCCGGACGGCGGAAACCGAATCGTGGTCGCCGCCATGGGGCCGGTCGGCCATGTTTACGTGCCCCGCGACCCAGGGCCGGAGGCGATGCGCGCATACGCCCGCAGAATCGTCGCCGCCGGTGTGCCGCTGGTGCTTCTCCGGAAGGAGGAAAGCGGGGCGCGGGCCTTCAACGCCCGCGGCGAATGGGATGTGTGGGAAGACCGCGCGGGCGTCTTCGGTCCCGGGCACCCCTTCCTGGACGAAGTGGCCGAAGACACGGCGCGGCTCTGCCATCATCCGGACGCCGGGGACATCGTGCTCAGCGGCTGGGATCCCGGGCGGAAGGCGCTCAGTTTTCCGCTGGAGAACGGCGCCCACGCCGGGCCGGGATCCGAGGAGACACACGGATTTCTTCTCCTGCCGGACCGCATCCGGCGCTGGCACATCGCCCACCTGCCCTCCACGAGGAGGCGGGTGCGGGGGGAGGACCTGCATAGAATCGCCCTCCACTACCTCGGCAGAGAGAACCCGCGCGAGGAACGCGTGCCCGAGGTCCCGCCCCGGCGGGGGCCGCCCGGCGGCCTCCGGATCATGTCCTACAACCTGCACAGTTGCCGGGGTCTCGACGGGAAAGTCCGCCCGGAGCGGGTGGCCCGGGTCATCAACGCCTTCGACCCGGATCTGGTGGCGGTTCAGGAAATCGACGCCCACCGCCCCTCCAGCGGCGGCGAGGACCAGGCCCACCGGATCGCCGGCCACCTGCGGATGGAGCATGTCTTCCAAACCATGCTGGAAAAGGAGGGCGAAGGCTACGGCATCGCGATTTTCTCGAAGCATCCGTTCGTGAAAATCCGGGGCGGCTTTCTCACCCCGGCGACCCGCATCCGGGAAGGCCGCGGCGCCCTTCATCTCAGGATCCTTCCGGCGGAAGGCCGCCCCTTCCATCTGGTGAACACCCACTTCGGCCTGGGGAGGACCGAGCGCCGGGAGCAGGCGGCGGTTCTGCTGGGGGAGCGATGGCTGGGCGGGATTCCGGAGGACGAACCGGTCGTGCTCTGCGGCGACTTCAACTCCCGGCCCGGCTCGCGGGTTTACCGGAACCTGGCCGGGCGGCTGGCCGACGTCTGGACGCGGGCGGGGGAAGCCCGCGGCCGCGGGGGATTTCCCTCCGTTCTGCCCGTCCTGCGCATCGACCATATCTTCCTGAGCGACCACTTCGAGGTCCGCCACGTCGAGATTCCGCGGACGGCGACCGCGGTCGTCGCCTCCGACCACCTTCCGCTCTGCGCGGACCTCCGCCTCCCGAAGACCGATGAGCGACCGTGATCCAGTCCGGCGGCATCGGGCGGGACTGATCTCGCTCGCTCTCGGTCTGCTCGTGATCGGGTTCCTGCTGTATTTCTATCGCGGACACCTGAACCGGGAGTCCATCGTCGCCTTCAGCGAACGGCTTCCCGCGGTCTGGGTGGTCGTGGGTTTTCTGATACTCCCTCTCTGCGGCGTGTCGATCCGGATCATGCTCATACTCGCGGGGTTCCGCTTCGGTTTCGTGGGAGGCATGGTTCTGTCGGCGGTCGGACTGCTTTTCCACAACATCGCCGCCTACTTCATCGCCCGGGGATGGTTCGGGGGGGTGGTCCGCGACTTCCTGCAACGCTCGGGGTATGCCATCCCGCCGGTCCGCCCGGAGCACCGGATCTGGCTGACGGCGGGAGTCGCCGCCGTTCCCGGCCCGCCCTACTTCGCCAAGCTCTACCTCCTCGCCCTGACCGACCTGCCCCTGCGCGTATTCGCCGGCGTGGGCGCGCCGGTCTATATCGTCCTGAGCGTGATTCCGGTCGGGATCGGCGGGGCGGTTGTGGAATACGAAGCGAAATGGTTCTATCTCCTGGCCGCCGCATTCGTCGGGATCACCCTGGCCGGGTTGTGGTTGCGGAAGCGTTACGCGGGCCTCGCCCGGGGGCGCATCGGAGAGCAGGAGCAGGAGTGACGGTCCGGGGATATTGGGGCAGGCCTTCAGCCTGCGGTGGCGGGGGCGGGTGGACCCGGGGCGGCGCCCCGGGCTACGGTGGGATTGCGCCGTTGGCGCGGGGAACGGACCGGCCGGTCGCCGAGGCCAACGGCCTCACCCATCGCAGCCCCGGGCACCGCCCGGGGGTTCCGGAAAGAGAAACCCGTCCGCAGGCTGAAGGCCTGCT
>JBKHCX010000134.1:0-7512 GCA_046541615.1 Puniceicoccaceae bacterium | reverse complement strand
GAGCACGAGGCCCTACATAAAGACAAAGATCTCCACGCACTTGTGGTCACACCCCGTGCGGCCGGCGCCCCGGGGGGTCCGGGTCGTACGGGCCGGACGACTGAAGTCATCCGGCAGCGGACCGGGCAGCGGCCCTTTCCTCGTTGCTGACGGGTCGTCGCACGCCAAGTTCCTCGAGGGCCCGGCGTTTGTCCGGTTCGATGGTCCCTTTCTTCATTCGGTCGCGCTGGTGCAGCAGCCACCCGGAAAGACCCGGGTCTTCGGGATACCGGGCGGGAACCCGGGGATGGCCGAACTCGCGGCAGAAGGCTTGCAGCTTCTTGTAGTTGCGCTGCCAGTCGCGTTCCCGGCGCTCGTTCAAGGCCGCGAATCCGTCGAAGGCGAAGCCCTTTTCCTTGAAAACGCGGACCACCTCGGGCGGGAGTCTGCCATCCGAATAGAATTTGCGGACCCGGGAAATCCAAACCTTCAGCCCGGTCTCCGTCGCCACCTTGAGCGGAAGGGGGGAACCGTGCTCGGCCTGGAGTTCGACCAGCTTGTCGAGTCGGGCGAACCAGTCCTCGAAGTCGGGCCTGCGGTGGGAGCGGGGACGCCACTTGAATCCGAATTCATCGAGCAGCTCGATCTGCCAGTCCGGGAGTTTTCCGCGTTCGCGCAGTCCCCGCTGGCGGCTGGCCCAGCGGCTCGCCTTCATCCGCCGCCCGTGGTCGGTTTCCCCGCTTTCGCCGGGTTCTCCGGTCTCGTCGGCCAGGAAAGGGCTCCTCCCGTGAACCACCCGGTAGTTGTCCCATGCGGTTCGCCAACGGCCCAGACCCTGCAGGTCGTCCGATTCGCTCAAGCGGGGGAAGAGGGCGCGCAATCCCGCCCGGTGCTCCTCGCTCAGATTCCCTTTCAGGAGCCGGACCAACTGGCGCCGGGCCCAAAGGAACAAATCGTCTTCCGCCTCGATGAGAGCGCCCAACGGGTTCTTCGCCCCCGCGACTTCCCGGCGCAAGTCCTCGAAGTTCAGATCCCACGGCGAAAGGCGCTTTCCCCCGGCCGAGGGGACCCGCCCGCCCGGCCCGTCGCCGGCGGTCCGGGAGAACTTCCTCTTGCGGGGCGGACGGACGCGCGGAGGTTTCGGGGGTTTCGGGGGTTTCGGAACCTTTCCGGTGGTCCAATTGAAACCGATGCGCTCGAGCAATTCCTGTTGCCACCGGTCGAGTCCGCCCTCCTCGCGCAGACGGAGGTGCCGCCTGAGCCAGTTCCTGTGATTCGCGTCCGGGACATCCTTGATCGAAAAGGACTCGAGATCGCCGGGGATGGTTTCCCGGATTCTGAGGCAATAGGCATTGATCCGCGGGTAGCGCGCAACGGCGTCCAGCCAGGGGCGTTCCGGCGGGTCGCCCGGCAACCCACCGCCGCCGCCACCCGGCGGCTTCGGGACGCCGCGGCCCGGGCTCGTTCCGGTCTCTTTCCCGCCCGCGGGCGCATCCCCGGAGGACGCCCGATCCGCCGGCACCTGGCCCGGTTCCCCGGCGGACCGCGGCATGCGGTTCTTTCGCTTTCTCGATTTTCGTCGTTTCGCCATGCTGAATCCGCTCAAGCCGGTGAACAGTGCGGGCTATCCACCGTCGTCGGCCCGCACATAGCCTTCGCGCAGGGCCAGGACGGCGAGCTGGGTGCGGTCCTCGGCGCCGAGCTTGCGCAGAATCGCGCTGACATGCTGGCGGGTCGTGGCGTCGGCGATGCCCAGTTTGTCCGCGATCTCCTTGTTGCTGAGACCCGCTACGATTCGTTTGAGGATCGCCTCCTCGCGTTCGGTGAGCCGCGGGCGCACGTGCCCCTGCTCGAGCTTGCGCCGGATCGCGGCGGGAAAATACCTGCCGCCTCCGGCGACCTGGCGGATCGCCTCGATCAACTCGCTCCGCTCCGCCGACTTCGAAAGATAGGCGCAGGCGCCCGCCTCCACCGCATCGAGCACGTCCCGTTCCCCGGCATTGACCGAAAGCGTCAGGGCGCGCACTCCGGGATGGGCGTCGGCCAGCTCCCGGATGAAGTCCACGCCGCTGCCGTCGGGCAGCCGCAGATCCACCACGGCGACAGCAACCCCCCGGGTCTCGTCGAGCCGGCGGCGGGCCTCGGCCAGACTCCCGGCCTCCGCAACGATCCGCATGTCGGGCTCGGACTCGATATAGGCCGCCAACCCCGAACGCACGATCACATGGTCGTCCACCAGTAGTATCCGGATCGCCTCCTTCATGAACGGTCCAAATCCACCGGACAGAGAACCAGCGAGAAATAAGCCACCCCGGGCCCGCTTTCCAGGCGCACGAGAATCTTGTTGTAGCCCTCTTTGAGCAAGACCTTGCGGAAGCCCTGGTCGAGCTGCCAGGAACTCAGGCCCTCCTCCTTCCAGACGACGAGGTCGTTGATCCAGATCTTGGCGTAATCATCCGTCCCCACCGCGAGCAAGACCTCGCGCGGGCGGTCGGCATACACCTCGGTGTAGGCGTAGTAGGTGCTGTTCGTCGTCTCGTCCGGCGGGTTGATCCGGATGCGGTTGCTCTGGACGAAACGCCACTTCAACGAAAGCGGTTCCTTCGTCAGGGGGTGCTCCTGGCCGGGATATTCGGCGTCGAAGTCCACCAGGGTCTCCGGCGGGAATTTCTTGTCGTCGAAGGAGGTGGCCGCGTTGGGGGGCTTTTTCCACGGGCCGATCACATACCAGGTATCGACGAAGACCCAGCCTTTGCGGGCCGAATCGTCCGTGAACTTCCGGCCCGGCAGGCTCTGGGCGATGATCTCCCGGGTATTGATATCCGCGAGGATGCCTCCGGCCTGGGGGCGGTTGACCCCCATGCTGCCCTCGTAGGAACCGCGGTTGAGCAGCGAATGCATCTGGCCGGAGTCGCCGAACTGGTTTCCGGAGTCGCTCCCGCTCATACCGTAGGATTGGGCCATGACGGCGGTCATATCCGTCATCGCGCCCTGCGGCTGGCCCTGGGTCGAGGCCATGGCATTCATCGCGGTTTGCATCTCGGCCCGGGCGCGCATCTGCTGCGAGAGCTGTTCGCCGGAAAGCTCGCCGCTTTCCCCTGCCCGCCCGGTCAGTTGGGAGGCCCGGCTTTCGGCCGTCTTGGCGATGTTCGCGGCGGCGCGGGCGGCCTGTTCCAGGGCCGCGTTGTAAGCCTCGAACTCTTGCGCGTTCGAAGGGGGCGGCGCCTGCGGGCCGATCATCCCGGAAAGATCGGGGGACTCGGGCATGGGCGGCTGGTAGAGATCGTTCAAGGCCTCCTCGAAGCTCTCCCCCTGGGCGGCTGCCAGCTCGGCGGCGCGGGCTTCGGTGAAGTTCTCGTTGACGGCTTCTCCCAGCTCCTGCGCGGTTTCATAGAGATCGTGGGCCGTCATCTGCTCCAGGGCCTCGTCGCTGTATTGCGCGAGCATTTCCTCGAGCGCGGCCTGCTGCCCGTAGGATTCCAGAGCCTGTTGCGCGGTATCACCCATCTGCTCCTCCGAGAGCGCCGAGGGATCGAAGGGGAGGTCTTCCTCGTCCGACAAAGCCGATCGGGCCAGATCCGCCAACTCCCCGGCCGGCAGATGGTCGGAGGCGGCTTCGGCCAGGTCGCTTTGCCCCCAATCCTGCTCGTCCGGTTCGACGCCATCCGCTTCGGCCATCTCCCATTCGAGTTCCCGGACCTGCTCGTCAGTGAGCTGTTCGAGCATCTCCCGGCCGAGTTCCGCCCACTGCTCCGGCATCATTTCCGGCAGGAATTCCTCTTCCGCATCCATGCGGGCGTCCATCAACGCGCGGATGAACGCGAGATACTCCTCCGCCTTCTCCGACAACTCGCCGGACAGGCGCATTTCGTCCTGCAGTTCCCGGCGGATCCTGCCTTTCTCGCGGTTGTCGGCGGCATCCTTGATCAAGTTCACCCGGCCGCGCTCGAAGGCTTCCACCAGCTCGCCGGTGATCGAGACCAGTTCCTCGGTCACCTCGATCTGCCCGGCCGCCTCCTCCGGCGACAAGACCCCGTCCTCGTCCGCCCGCGCCTTGTCGGCCAGCCGGGTGGCGATTTCCAGAGTGCGCGCACTCCCCTTCCGCGGCACCTCGTATCCGCTCATGAACGGATCCGCCCGAACCGCCCGCCGCAGCTGCGAGGCCAGGACTTCGATCTCGATCGCCAACCGGAACGCCTCGTCGTCGGCCGTCTTCGTTGCGAGATCCTTCTTCCGCTCCTCTTTGACCTCATCCGTCTCGCGCAGGATCTCGACCATCTTCTTCACCTCGCGCTTCAATTCATCGCGCTTCTTCCGCTCCTGGTTGCGGGCGATCTCCCTCACCTGCTCCTCGTTCGGCTCGGGTCGTTCGACCTTCACCTTCTTTCTGACGACGCCCTCCTCGTCGATCTCCTCGACCACCATGGCGAATTCGCTCCGCCGCCAGTCCGGGTTCAGATACAGCGCCAGAGCCACCCCTCCCGACAGGATCAGGGCGATGATCCAGGCGACGAACAAGACCCGGTTGGGTTCGGCCCGTGAGGCGCTTGGCTGTTTTTTTCGCGGCATGGAGGTCGTCAATCGAATTTCTCGTGGTAGGTGCGCACGCCCACGTTGCGGAGGTTGCGGAAGGCGAGCAGGTCGAGCACCTCAACGACACGGTGGAAAGGCGTTTCTTCGTCGGTATCGAGCCGTATCCGGGCCTCGGGATCGTCGCGCTCGAGCGCCCGCATCTCCTCGTGCAGGAGTTGGACGGTGGTCTCCTCGCCCATGAAGTAGAGTTCCCCTTCCTCGTCGATGTTGATCACCACCTGGGAATCGTCCGGCGGCATTTCCAGGGCGGAGCGCGAGATCGGCAGATCGATCTCCTCGACCGTGGTGTCGTCCTTCTTGAGCATCGTCGTCACCAGGAAAAAGATGAGCAGCAGGAACACCGCGTCAATCAGCGGCCCCATGTCGAGGGCGACGTCTTCGTCTTGCTGCCAGGGTCGTCCCGCCATCGTTCAAACCGGCGGCTAGGGCCGTCCGCCTCCTTTCACGTCCTTCAGTTCGAAATACTCTTCTTCCCGGTGCAAAAGCCGCACCCCGACCTCCTCGAAGCCCTGGATGGAGAGCGTGTCGAGCAGATCGATCACTTTCTGGAAGCCGACCTCCCGCTCCGCGTCCACCCGGACCGGAACCTCCACGCCCCGGTCCTCGGCGATCGCCTTCAACCGCCCGTCGAAATTCCCCACGGGGCGGTAGCTGATCTCGCCCCCGCTCCCGCGCCGGGGGATGCCCTCCGATATTACGCCCTCCGAATCGATCAGGAAGACCACCTCGTCGGTATGGGCCACCCGCGAGAGCGCCGCCGACGCATCCGGAAGGACCACCGGAATCTGCTTCTCCAGGCGCTTGAGCATGGTCGTGACGAGAAAGAAAATCAGCAGCAGGAAGACGGCGTCGATCAGGGGCGACAGATCGACGGCCACATCGTCGCCCCCGCCGCGCCGGGCGCGGCGACGCCGCAGCAGAAAGAGCGTCCGCTGGTGTTCCGGGTTGCTGGCCGCCAGCTGATGCAGACGCCGGCTCATCCTTGCGACGCTTCGGGCGCCGACTCAGCCGGGCTCGTTTCGGACTCGGGTTCTTCGGCCACCTCCGGTTCCGGCATCAGCCAGAGCGCCAGCATCTCGTCCATCTCCTCCTCGATGCGGATGCCGAGGTTGTTGATCTTCATCTTGAAATAGTGGTAGGCGCTCAACGCGGGAATCGCCACGATCAGCCCGATCGCCGTGGTGATCAGCGCCTTCCCGATCGAATCGGCGAGGACCGAGGCATCGCCCGTGTCGCCCATGATGGCCACCTTCTGGAAGGCTTCGATCATCCCGATGATCGTGCCCAGCAGCCCCAGCAGCGGCGAGACCGTCGCCACGATCGCCAGCGGATAGGTGCGCTGCAACTGACGCCCGACCGCCCGCGAAACCATGTCCGACGCACCGAAGCTGACGATTTCGAAGCTCAAATGGGTGTGGGTGGAGATATACTCCGCCACCCGGCCGAAGATCGTCTTGTCCCGCCGGGCCGCCCGTTGCGCCGATTCCACATCCGCCCGCCGCCACGGTTTCAGAATCGCCTCGGCCTTCTTCCCGGAAACAAACTTCGCCTTGCGGACGGTGTAGAGCCGCTCGAGGAAAAACGCCAGCCCCGCCACGGCCACCCCGATCAGTACGAAAGCGACCGTGCCGCCCTTGAGCACCTCCGCGCCCCAGTCGATCGTGCCGGCCTCCTCCGATTCCAGGGCGACCCCATCGGCCGTGTTTGCACCCTGCGGCGACGCGTCGGAGTTCTCTTGGGCGTTCAGGGCCGTTGACAGGGCGCCGGCGAACAGAAACGCCAGAATAGCGAAACCGACACGAATTGAAATTGGAAAGGGCGGAAAACGCATAATGGGATGAACTGGATTTATGGATCGGGCAAAGGGCAAAAAGAATCTCGAAGGAAGAAACGGAGGATTATAACGGAAATCGAGAAAAAAGATACCCCTACATCTGTAGGATAGGATCCCGGGGGTGTGATCAGAACCGTGGGGTATCGCTAGCCCGAACTTCCGCAGCTATCCAGGACCCTTCTTTGTACATGAACGACTTACAGAAGAAATCAGCTATCTCCTCCACCACATCTCCGTCCAGCCGACCCGCTCCACCAGGCAAAGGCATTCCCGGACCGTTCGACCCGGATCTTAGTCGACCTTTCCTCAAACTCCGAACTCGGGCTGGCGGTTCCTCTATTGGGGGACGTTCGCACGATGCATGGATCGCACGGTCTGACCTATGCCTGGGATCGCCGATAAGAACCAAACATCGGCACCCGCAGTCTGAATCACACCCGCCATATCCGCCCAGGCATATCCGCCCGGGTAAAAAAATAATTGCCGCCGCCCCACAGTTCGTTTTCCTCTCAGGTCAAAATTTTGTTGTCTCCCGAGAAGCCATATTTAAGTCTGCTCCGGTCGATATCTGAACCTGCTCCGGTCGCAAAATCTGCTCCGGTCAAAAAATAGTTGCCTCCCGCACAAAATATCTATTTTTTTCTCTGGTCGATTTTGGTCTTGCCACCCCCTGCGAAACTGCTAATCTGGTTTCATGAAAATAAAAAACAAATACATAAAAAGAAGACCTCGTCTCAAGCTAGGGGAAGGGACGAAAGCCTTTTACCACCTGATGAGCCGGACGGTGAACGGGGAGAAGTGGTTCGGGGTGCGGGAGAAGGAGTACCTGCGGAAGCTGATCCGGCAGGTGGCGGAGTTCTCCGGCATCCGGATCATCACCTACGCAGTGATGGACAACCACTTCCACGTTTTCGCGGAGGTGCCGCCCGAGCGGGTGGTGCCCGACGAAGAAATTGTGCGCCGCTTCGCGGTGCTCTATCCGGAGGTCACTCCCTGGCAGCCGCTTTCGGCGGATGCGCTGGGCGAGATCCTCGCGGAGAACGACGAGCACGGGCAGGCGCTGCGGGAGGGCCTGCTGGCCCGCATGCACGATGTCTCCTGGCTGA
>JBKHCX010000133.1:0-7572 GCA_046541615.1 Puniceicoccaceae bacterium | reverse complement strand
CGCGGCAGGCTGAAGCCTGGACACCGAACCCTGCCTCCCGGTTGCAGGGTCTGGTGTCCGGCCTCCAGGCTGCCCCCGCGCGCGGGGACGGTGGGCGGGAGGGGGGCGCGCCGGAGGGTCACTCGATCGCCGGGACGCGGGTGGCCCCGCTCTTCTGACTGCCCACGCGCACCCGGGGGCCGAAGGGGTTGACCGGATTTCCGTCCATGGCGAGCATCATGTATTCATTGCGCTCCTTGAGACCCAGGCGCTCGGCCTTCCGGATGGTCTCCATGAACCCGGCGACGCTCCGGGTGCGCGGATACTCGAACTTCCACGGTCGGATCTGCGTGTCCCCCCAGATGAAAAAGGCCATCGTCGCCACGGCCGCCAGGGCGAATCCAAGCCGGAACCGGGGAAGCCTCTCCACCAGGCCGTCGAGAAGATAGATCAGGAGCAGGAGCCAGAAAAACCGCGAGATCAAAATGTGACACGGAGCCGGATCGGAATAGAAAAAGAATTTCCGGCTGAGGAAGAGCGGCGTGAGGGCCAGGAGAACGAGTGCGAGGAGGACGAGGCAGACCCGCAGCCGGACCGGGTCGCGGGCGACGAGGATCACCGCCGGAGCGAGGAGCAGAAAAAAGACGCCGATCTTCCACGGTTCCAGAACTCCCCCGAGATCGAGAAAGAAGACCTGTTCGAAGGTGACCGTTATCATCTTTCCGACGATCTCCGGATCGAGGAGGTTGTCGAAACGGGCCATTCCCGGTGTCATGCGGTTGTAGGCGAATCCGGCGACGGCCGCCACGCCCCAGAGAATCTGCTTCCGCCGATCCCGGAAAAGGAGGAGCAGCAGAAGGGATGTCGGCACGGCGACGACCGAATAGGGCCCGGAGTAAACGAGGAAGACCACGAGCAGACACTGAACGACCAGGCCCGCGGTCGTGCGGGGGGGGCGCAGAAACAGAATCGTCAACAGGATCAACACGACCACATACATCTGAAAAGTCAGGGTGATCAGGTAAAAGACATGATTCATCCCCGCGAGGCCCAGCACCGGCACGACCGTCGCCAGAAGCCAACGGTTCCGCACCAACGGGGTGAAGGCGGGAAGAATCGAAGCGATCAGAAACACCGTGACGGCCGCCGCGTTGTAGGCCGCCGGGTGCCAGCGGACATCGTCGATCCGTGATACCGCCCACGCGTAGGCGTTGTTGGCGATGTTGTAGTATCCGTTGGGCCGTGCCTGGACCGCGTCGAGAAGGCTGTGGCCGGAATCGTAGTAGCGGTTGAAGTAGTGGTGGCTGTCTTCGACAAGAAGCCCCGGGGTGGTGATGTGCTCCCACGAGAGAAAGAGGACAACCGGAACGAAAACGGCGGATGAAGCCAGGATGACCAGGGTCCGCGCCCCCCGCTCCCCCCGGTCAACCGAAGGAAAAGGGACGCGGAACGAAAAGACCCGGCTCCACGCCCTTCTTCCGTAAAAGTACACGAAAAGCGCGATCCCGAAAATGAGCACCCAAACGAGAACCGCGGTGCGGACGAACTCCACAACCGCCCGCCCGGGGCCGATCCAGGCCGGATGGAGCCTCTCGTCCGCCTCCCAAACCAGCCGGACCTGGGGATCGGCCGATTCCTCGTCGGAGACGGCAAGCACACCGCCGCCCTCTCCCCTATCGGTCACCCTGAGACCTTCGGCGCCTTCCCATGAGCGGGGATCGGTTTCGCGCAGAACCTCTCCGTCGCCGGACCGGAACTCGACCGGACCCAGGAGCACCTCGTTGGCTCCCGGCGGAAGATCGAAGCGAATGCCGCGGAGCGCGTTCGCCGGCACGCGATAAACGATGCGGGCCATCTCCCCGGATGCGATCTCCCGGATCTCGGTCGCCGAATCCTCTTCCACGATCCCGGAGCCCCGGTCGTAGAAGAGCTGCCACTGTCCGTGCCTGGCGTCCCCGCGGTTTTCGACCGCCACGACCACCTGGAAGGCGGACCGCTCCCGCAGATCCGACCAGCTCCGGATCAGACCGGCGGCGACGGCACACGCCAGGGTGACCCAGAGGATCAGGAGCGGACCCTTCATCACCCTTCCAGCCAGCGTTTCGGGGCCAGCCCCATGCGGGCCGACCGGAAAAGGACCGCGTTGAAGAGGCAACCCAATCCGTAGCGCGCGCTCCGGCGGAAGTTGATGGAGGACGCTTCGGGGAAATACTTCGTGGGACAGGAGACCTCGCCGATCGCGTAGCCCTTCCAGAGGATCTGGGTCAGCATCTGGTTGTCGAAGATGAAATCATCGGAATTGCGTTCAAGATCGAGCGATTCGAGCACTTCCCGGGAGAACGCCCGGTAGCCGGTGTGGTATTCCGAAAGTTTCGCGCCGACGAGAAAATTCTGGACTCCGGTAAGGACGCGGTTGGCGACGTACTTGTAGAGGGGCATCCCCCCTCTGAGCGCGTAGCCGCCGAGAATCCGCGAGCCGAGAACCACGGGATACAGCCCGTTCCCGATCATGCTGACCATGGCCGGGATCAGCAGCGGGGTGTACTGATAGTCCGGATGGACCATCACGACAATGTCGGCTCCGTGCTCGAGGGCGATCCGGTAGCAGCTCTTCTGGTTGCCTCCGTAGCCGGTGTTCTCCCCGTGAACGTGGACGATGGTCCGTTCGAGGGACCGGGCGACCGCGACCGTCTCGTCGCGGCTTCGGTCATCGACCACGACGATTTCGTCCACCACCCCCTGCGCGAGCACCTCGGCGTGGGTCCGTTCGAGCGTCCGCTCCGCGTTGTAGGCCGGCATGACCACCATCACTTTCTTGTTCCGATACATGAGAAAACCGTTGCGGGGAAAATTCATTTGGCCCGCCCACGGAAGAGCAACCGAAAAGTAGCCGCCCGCGCAAGCCAAAGCAGCATCCTCCCCGCGAAAGAGGCCGGAGGGGGATCGATGCGAACCACCCCCCGGGGGGCCTTTTCGAAGCCGCCGGGTCCGGCCCCGTCGATGCGGGAGGCGTGGGCGCCCCCCGGGGGGGGAAGCTTCCCGGTCTCCGGGAACCCGCCGCCGCCGCCGCCCGGGGAAAGAATTGCCAGCCCACTGATTTTCCGGATCATCCAGACCATGAGATTCCTTTCCTCTTTCCGAAGATCGCCCGCTCCCGAGGGCTCTCCCGCGGTCGTCTCCGATTCGTCGTTCGAGAACTTTCTCGGCTGGAACTTCCGCGCGGAGACCTCGGTCGATCCGGCGGAGGGCGCCCCGGTCACCACGGTATTCCATTCCCGCCTTTCCGACCGGACCGTCGAACGGATCGGGGAACGGATCTCGCAAACCCCCGGGCTGAGCGAAGGCTTCGCCGGCACGGAGGGCGACCACCGGCTGCGGGAACTTCTCAGGCTCGGCACGCATCTCCTGCCGGAGGAGCTGGAGAGGGAGACCGGGCTGATCCCCTTCGACCCGCCGGGGGACGTCCACGCCATGGTCCGCGAATCGATCTACTGCGGGGATCTCTTCTACAACGACATGATGGTCGCGGCCCTGGAGCGGGCGGGAACACCGGTCGGGGAGAACTGGAGGGTCCTCGACTTCGGTTGCTCCTCGGGACGCTGCATATGGCCCTTTTCGAAGGCCTATCCGCGAACGCGCTGCTTCGGCTGCGATCCCATCGGGGGGGCGGTCGAATGGGCCGCCGCCCATCTGCCCGGGATAGACTTCCACCAGAGCCCGGAGAAACCGCCGCTGCGCTACGCGGACGAGAGTTTCGATTTCGTTTTCGCGATCTCCATCTGGTCCCATTTCGGGCGCGGGGCCGGTGCCGCATGGAGACGGGAGATGCGCCGGATCCTCCGGCCCGGCGGCCTCTTCCTGTGGACGACCCACGGGCCGGGCGCGCTCCGCCATTACTGCGAGAGCGGGGCGGTCCGGATGTCGGACGGCGAACGGTTTTTCCGCGAACTCCACCGCGACGGGTTTTCGTTCTACAATCCCTTCGGCGAACGCGGGGACTGGGGCATCGTGTCGGAGGAGTGGGGACAGGCGTTCCTGCATCCGTCCCACGTGCTCCGCGAAGCCCTGGACGGATGGAAGGTTCTGGACTACCGCTCCCGCCACGTGGAAAACAACCAGGATCTCTGGCTCTTCGAAAAGCGTTGACCGCCCCTGCCCCCGGCCGGAGCCGGCGCGGGATCGTCCGGGGCCGGCTCCCGGCCTGGGAAGGCGGCAGGCAACGGCGCCTGCGCGAAGGCGCCCTCAGACGGCGATAGCCCGCACCAGTGCCTGATTGCGATTGTACCAGGCGACGCTGCGGGCCACACCGTCCTCCAGCGGAACTTCCGGCTTCCAACCGAGAAGCCGGTCCGCCTTCCCTATGTCCGCCCATGTCTCCTTCACGTCGGCCTTGTGGTTGGGCAGGTACTCCAACAAGGCCTTCCGGTCGAGGTGGTTCTCGATGATGGCGATCAACGCCTTGAGGGTGACCGGATTTTCGCCGCCTCCGAGGTTGATCGTCTCGAATCCGAGCGGACGCAGGGCCGCGACGGTCCCGCGCGCGATGTCATCGACGTAGGTGAAATCACGGGCCTGGGTGCCGTCGCCGTAGATCCGGAGCGGCGTTCCCTCGGCGATCCACTTGATGAACCGGAAGGGCGACATGTCCGGACGGCCCGCGGGGCCGTAAACCGTGAAATAGCGGCAGACCGAGACATCGATTCCATAGAGATGATGGTAGGTGTACGAAATCGCCTCCGCCGCCTTCTTCGAAGCCGCGTAGGGGGAAATGGGCGTGTTGACCGGCAGATCCTCCCTGAACGGCATCGGCTGGCCGGCGTACAGGGACGACGTGGAGGCCAGGACGAATTTCCTCGAGCCGACTTCCTTCATGCCGTCGAGCAGATGGAGCGTTCCGAGCGTATTCGTGGTGAAGTAAACATCGGGATGCTCCATGCTGTAGCGGACTCCCGCGCGCGCGGCCAGGTTCACCACCGCCTCGAAGCCGTGCCCGCGGAAAAGGCGCAAAACCTCCGGCTTCTCCTCGATGTCCAACTCGACGAAGGAGAACCCGTCGCCCCGGCCGGCGCGGATTCGGTCCAGGCGGTGCTTTTTCAGGCCAACGTCGTAGTAATCGTTGAGATTGTCCACGCCGACGACCTGATGCCCCGCCTCGAGGAGGAATTCGGTGGTGCGCGACCCAATGAAACCGGCCGCGCCGGTGACTAGAATTTTCATTCCTTCAACTCCCTTCGTTCAGGTGATCAACATGCGTTTCCAACACGCTTCATTGATTTCATTCGATGCTGGAAAAAGCAAAGAGGAAATCTCCGCGATTCGGAAGATCGCCCGGTGACGGATCCGTCCGGTTTCGGCTTGCGCCGGGAGCCGGAAGGGTGTCGAAACGACCGGATGCCGCCTTCCCTCGATCTTCCCTTCGACGGATCCAAGCCCGCCCGCACGTTTCTACGCCTGCTCCGTCCCCCGGCCTGGGCGCAGGCGGGCATCTGGACGACGGTTTTTCTGAAGATGCTGCCGATCCTGCTCGCCCCGCTGCTGCTCGAGCGGATCATCGCCATCGCGAAGGAGCCGGACCCGGGCGATTTCGCCCGCATCGCCTGGCTGTTCGGAGGATTCGCCGTGGTCTTGTTCGCCAACATCCCCCTCCACATGGCCTTCACGCGGATCGCCAGCGGGATCCTGCGGAATCTGGAACGCCAGCTGCGGGTCCACCTCGTCCGGCGGCTCCAGCATCTGTCGATGACCTTCCACGGCAACCGGGAGAGCGGGCGTTTGCAATCGAAGGTGCTGCGCGACGTCGAGGAGATCATCCGCCTGGGTGAGCTGACGCTGCACCATTTCACGAGCACCCTGATCCAGATCCTGTGGAGCGTGGGCGTAGCGCTGGTCTCGGATTGGCGGGTGGGTCTGGCCTTCCTGTTCCTGGGTCCGGTCGGCGCCGCCACGATCCAGGCTTTCCGCAACGCCATGGAGCGCCGCGCGAACGCCTTCCGCACCGGGATGGAATCCGTCTCCCAAAGGATGGCGGAGATGATCGACCTCGTCCCGGTGACCCGGGCGCACGGGGTCGAGGACGTGGAGATGGAGCAGGTCCGCCACCGGCTCGACCTCCTCTACGGGGAGGGGCGGCACCTCGACCGGGTCAACAACCTCTTCGCCGCCTGCACCTTCGTGGTTCTCTGGCTGAGCATCGTGGCCATCCTCTTCGTGGCCACGTGGATGGTACTGCTGGGATGGATGGGGATCGAAAAGATCGCCCTTTACTACACGCTGTTCAGCATGTTCGTCGGCAATCTGCTCGTCCTCTCTTCGCAGTTCCCCCAGATCAACAAAACGCTGGAGGCGGTGCGGTCGCTGGGGGAGGTTTTCGAGCATCCCGACCTCGAGGAGAACGACAACAAACGCCCGGTCGAACGGGTCGATGGCGACATCCGTTTCGAGAACGTTTCCCACACCTACCCCGGCGCCGCGCGACCGGCCCTGGCCGATTTCACCTACCACGCGAAACCCGGCGAGTGCGTCGCCGTGGTGGGCGAATCCGGCTCGGGGAAGAGCACCCTCATGCAGTTGCTGGTCGGTTTCCTCCGCCCCGGCTCCGGCGAAATATTCCTCGACGGCCAGCCGATGAGCGAAATCGACATGCGCACCTACCGCCGCCATCTCGCCATGGTTCCCCAGCAGACCATCCTTTTCTCGGGAAGTCTGCGCGACAACATCACCTACGGCCTGCGCCACTACAGCGAGGAACAGGTCTGGGCGGCGGTGGACGCGGCCCGGCTCCGCTCCGTCGTGGAGGAACTCGAACAGGGTCTGGACACCCGGGTGGGCGAAAACGGGGCCAAGCTCTCCGGCGGACAGCGGCAGCGGGTGGCGATCGCCCGGGCCCTCATCCGAGACCCGCGGGTCATCGTGCTCGACGAGGCGACCAGCGCCCTCGACGTGGTCTCCGAAAAGGAGGTGCAGGACGCCATCGACAGCCTGATCGAAGGGCGCACCACCTTCATCGTCGCCCACCGCCTTTCCACCATCCGCAAGGCCGACACCATCGCGGTGATGAAACAGGGCCGCGTCGTGGAGTTGGGCGGGCACGAAGAACTCGTCGCCCGGCGGGGCGAGTTCTCCCGCCTGAAGGAGCTGCAGGGCTGAGACCGCCGCATCCGTCCCGGCGTGGAGATCCCCTCCATTCCCGTTTCCGCCCGTTCCAACGGATCCTCCCGGCCTGCCTGGCGGGGGTTTCTCCCGCGGCGATCACGGTGATCGACGGGAACCGCGTCTTATCCGCGCTCAAGCCCGTCGGCTGGTTCCGACTTCAGATTCGGCTTGCCGTGCCGCCTTTCACGGCTTCGCCCGCCCCGGCGGCGGCCATGGCGGCGAAGACGAGTTCGAAGGACCTGAGGTTGTCGGCGCGGGCGAGCAGCGCGGCGGGATCGGTGAACACCTCCGTCTCCGGAAAGAATCCGGCTCGGCGCGCCTCGGCGGCCTCGCGGTTCAGGTCGCAGAGCGCGACGACCCCGAGCCCGGCGTCCATATAAGCCGTCAGGTGCTGCACCGTGATCCCCCCGCAGCCGACGAGGCCGATCTTCGGGCGGTAGG
>JBKHCX010000132.1:0-7574 GCA_046541615.1 Puniceicoccaceae bacterium | reverse complement strand
ACTTGCCCTCGGCCCCGGACGAACCGGTGATGGTCTCGCGGTAGGCGATCTGCGGACGGCCGGCCTCGGCGCCGACCTTGAACTCGCGGAAGAGACGGTCGCGGATGATCTCGAGGTGCAGCTCGCCCATCCCGGCTATCAGGGTCTGGCCCGTCTCGGCGTCGGTCGAAACGACGAAGGTCGGATCCTCCTCGGCGAGGCGCTGCAGGCCGAGGGACATTTTCTCCTGGTCGGCCTTCGAGTTCGGCTCGATCGACATGGAGATGACCGGCTCGGGGAACGAGGGCGGCTCCAGCCGGATGTCCAGCCCGCGCTCGGAAAGGGTGTCGCCGGTCACGATGTCCTTCGCCCCGATGATCGCGCAGATGTCGCCCGAGTAGGCGACCTCGATGTCCTCGCGGGAATCGGCCTTCATGACCATGAGCCGGCTGATCCGCTCGCTCCGGCGGGTGCGGGGGTTGTACACCTGCATCCCCTTGCGGAGCTGACCGCAATAGACGCGGAAGAAGACCAGCTTGCCGACGAAGGGATCGGTCATCAGCTTGAAGGCCAGCCCCGCCATCGGGCGGTGGTCGTCGGCCTTGACGAGCACCTCCCCGCCCGACTCGTTCTCGCCCCGGATCGCCGGAACGTCCACCGGCGAGGGCAGGTAATCGACGATGGCGTCGAGCAGGCGCTGCACGCCCTTGTTCTTGAACGCCGAGCCGGGGATCACCCCGACGAACCCCCGGGAGAGGGTGGCCTTGCGGACCGCCGCGCGGACCCTGTCCCCGGAAAGATCGCCCCCTTCCAGATAGGCGTCGGCCAGACCGTCGTCGAAATCGGCGAGCGCCTCGATCAGTTTCTCGCGGTACCCGGCGGCCTCTTCGCGGTAGTCGGCCGGAATGTCCATGACCTCGAACTTCACCCCGAGAGGATCGGTCTGGTCGTACAGCAGCGCCTTCATGGCGACCAGGTCGATCAGCCCCTGGAACTGGTCCTCGGCCCCGACCGGCAGGTAGAGCGGGTGGGCGTTGGCCCGGAGCCGGTCGCGCATGCTGTCGATGGCGGCGTGGAAGTCGGCGCCGGTCCGGTCCATCTTGTTGATGAAGGCGAGCCGGGGTACGTGGTACTTGTCCATCTGCCGCCAGACCGTCTCGGACTGGGGCTGCACGCCCGCCACGGCGCAGAAGACCCCGACCGCCCCGTCGAGAACCCGCAGGGAGCGCTCGACCTCGGCCGTGAAATCCACGTGCCCCGGGGTGTCGATGATGTTGATCCGGTGCTTTTCGCCGGCGAACGGCCCCCATCGGCCCTCCCATTCGCAGGAAATCGCCGCCGAGGTGATCGTGATCCCCCGCTCGCGCTCCTGCTCCATCCAGTCGGTGACGGCCGTGCCCTCGTGGACCTCGCCGATTTTGTGGACGACGCCCGAGTAGTAGAGCATGCGCTCGGTCGTGGTCGTCTTCCCCGCGTCGATGTGGGCCGCGATGCCAATGTTCCGCGTCCGCTCCAGGGGGCACTTGCGCTCCCTGGCGTTGACGTCGAGAATCTCGGATATCGCGGACATGACGGGTGATCGGGTTTCGGGTTTCGGAAAAAATTCGCGTCCGGCGGATTACCAGCGCAGGTGGGCGAAGGCCCGGTTGGCCTGGGCCATGCGGTGGGTTTCCTCTTTCTTGCGGACGACTCCGCCGGTGCCGTTGTAGGCATCGACGATTTCGCCGGCGAGCGCCTCGCCCATCGAGATGCCCTTGCGGGCGCGGGCGGCGGTAACCATCCAGCGCAGGGCGAGCCCCTGCTGGCGTTCGAAGCTCAGCTCGACCGGCACCTGGTAGGTCGCCCCGCCGACGCGGCGGCTCTTGACCTCCAGCTTGGGGCGGGCGTTCTCGAGCGCCCCGAGGAGCAGATCGACCGGATCGCCCTTCTCGAGCTTCTCGCTCGCCCGCTCGAAGGCGGAGTACACGATGCGCTGCGCGAGGGACTTCTTCCCCTGCGACATGACCATGTTGATCAACTGGCTGACCAGTTTGCTCTGGTAGCGCGGATCGGGGATGAACTCCCTCTTTTCAGCTTGGCGGCGACGAGACATGACTCAGGTGGGTGAACAAGGGTTACTTCGATTCCTTGGGGCGCTTGACCCCGTACTTGGAGCGGCTCCGGCGGCGCTTATCGACCCCCCGGCAGTCGAGGGTGCCCCGGACGATGTGGTAGCGCACGCCGGGCAAATCCTTGACCCGGCCGCCGCGCACCAGCACGATGCTGTGCTCCTGCAGGTTGTGGCCCTCGTCGGGGATGTAGGCGATGACCTCGATCCCGGTCGTCAGACGCACCTTCGCGACCTTCCGGATCGCCGAATTCGGCTTCTTCGGGGTGCGGGTCATGACCTGCACGCAGACGCCCCGGCGGAAGGGATTGTTCTTCAGCGCGGGCGACTTCGTCTTGGCCTTCACCAACTGGCGGGGCGAACGGACTAACTGGTTGATCGTAGGCATGAAATTCGGAAAGGTTTGGATTTTGCGAAAACGGAGGAGAATACCTTCCGTCAACCCCCATGCAAGACCGAATTTCGGGAAATTTCGGAAAAATCTCTACTCCACAAACAACAAGCGCCCGCACTGGTCGCAGGTGACCACCCGGAACTCCCGGGCGCCGGCGGCGACCTCGTTGCTGACCCGCAGGTGGCAGCCGCCGCATTTCTGGTCCTCGAGAGGCACCACGACCGGGGGGCGCTTGATCTGCTTCCAGAGGCCGTCGTACACCACGAGCAGCGCGGGATCGACGGCAGGACGCATCCTCCCGACATCCTCCTTCATCCCGTCGAGACGATCGCGGGCGGACTTTTCGTCGGCGTCGATCTTCGCGAGGGTCTTCGAAAGCTTGTCCACCCGGGCCTTCGTCGCGGCCTCGGTCTCCCGCAGGGCGGAGCGGGCCACCTCGATCTCGTCGAGGAGGACGATCTCCTTCTCCTCGATCCCGTCGATCAACTTTTCCAGGCTGGCGATCTCGTGGGTGAGGGCCTCGTATTCCTCGTTCCTGCGGACCTCGAGCTGCTGGTTGCGCAGCCGGCGGATCTTCTCGCGGGCGGACTCCGCGTCGGCGTCCATCTGCTCGCGCAGGACCTCCGAGGCCTTCACGGCGGCCCGCTTCTCCCCGAGGGCGGCCTCCGCCCGGGCGATCTCCTCCCGCACCTGCGCCCGCTCCTCCGGAAACGCCTGGAGACTGAGAAGCGCCTTGCGCAGATCGAGATCGCGCGCCTGCAGCGCGAGAAGGGGAATCATCTGGTTACTGGGCATGGCCTTCGGATGCTCGCCCACAAAACCCGGTTCCGCCAGCCCGGAATGCCCGCCGGGCGAGATTTTTTCCGGCGGCGGGCGGTGGAAACGGCATGGACGGAATGGACCCGATGGACTGAATGGACTAAATGGACAAGATGGACCGACCAACGAGAACAGCACCCGGACCCACCGCCGGGGCCAAGGTCCATAAAGTCCATCCGGTCCATCCGGTCCATTCCGTCCATCCCGTCCAAAAAAGTCCATCCGGGCCCTCTTTCTCCTTGCCGCCCGCCGGAAAACCCGGCCCAATTCCCTGCCCGAACCCATTCACGGCATGCCCTACCCTATCCCGGAAGAAGTTCCCTGGCTGGTTGCGGAATCCTCCGAACCGCTGCTGCCGCCGCACGGCGGCTACCGCAGGCTGAAGGCCTTCCAGGTCGCCCAGCTGGCCTTCGATCTGACCGTGCGCTTCTGCGACCGTTTCGTGAGCAAATACAGCCGCACGCACGACCAGATGGTGCAGGGCGCCCGCAGCGGCGTGCAAAACATCGGCGAAGGCAGCCAGGCCAGCGGCACCTCGAAGAAGACCGAACTCAAGCTCACCAACGTCGCCCGCGCCAGCCTGGAGGAGCTGCGCCTCGACTACGAAGACTACCTCCGCCAGCGCAAACTCCGGCTCTGGCCCGCCGACGACCCCCGCCGGCAAAGCCTGGTGGACCGCCGCTGCCGCGACGTGGACCAGATCGCCCGCTGGGCGGTGGAACTGCGGCATGGACAGGATGGACGCGATGGACGCGACGCACCAACCTACGAGGAAATCGCGGCCAACGCGGCCCATGTCCTGATCGGCGTGGCCTGCGCCCTCCTGGACCGCCAGATCGCCCGCCTCGCCAAGGATTTCGAAACCCAAGGCGGCTTCACCGAGCGCCTCTACCGCACCCGGACCCGCCGCCGGAACAAAGGTCCATCCGGTCCATAAGGTCCATCCAGTCCATCCGGTCCATCCGGTCCATCCCGCCCCGGAACCTTCCGGCCCCCGCCCTCCGGAAGGCTGATTCGGGGCCCGACCGGAACGCCACCGGATTCGATGGCTCCGGAACTTCTGGATTGCCCGCCGGTCGAATCGTCCGGAAGGTCGGCCCGACTCTATTTCTTTTCGCACGCATGCCCTCGACCTCCAGCGCCATTCTCCGCATCCGCGGCCTGACCAAACGATTCGGCGGATTCACCGCGGTTGACGATCTCGACCTGGACATCGCCCCCGGGGAGATCTTCGCACTTCTCGGACCCAACGGCGCCGGCAAGACCACCCTGATCGGCTGCATCACCGGTCTGGCGGGACATTTCGAAGGATCCATCGAGGTGGGAGGCCACGATGTGATCCGGGAGCCCGCCATCACCCGGCAGATGATCGGTCTGGTGCCTCAGGAACTGAACTACGACAGCTTCTTCTCGACGCGCCAGACCCTCGCTTACCATGCGGCCTACTTCGGCGTTCGCTTCAAAAGCCCGGTCCACGAGGAGCTTCTGCGCGATTTCTCGCTTTCGGAGAAATCCGAACAGAACTCCCGCAACCTCTCCGGCGGCATGAAGCGGCGCCTGATGATCTGCAAGGCACTGGCGCACCGCCCGGCCATCCTCTTCCTCGACGAGCCGACCGCCGGCGTCGATGTCGAACTGCGGGACAGCCTCTGGGACTACATCCGCCGCCTTCGCGACCAGGGGGTGACCATCGTCCTGACCACGCACTATCTGGAGGAGGCGGAGCAACTGGCCGACCGGATCGCCGTGATCGACCAGGGGCGTTTGGTCGAGATCGATTCCAATTCCGGTCTCCGCGGGAAATACGGAAAAACCCACCACCTCATCGAACTGTCCCGGGCGCTGACTCCTTCCGAATCCGACCGTCTTTCCGCGCACGAGGCCATCGACTCCGCCGCCGGCCACACGATCGAGATGGTGCCTGGTGCCACGGGGGGCCGACGCCTTTCCGCCGTCCTCGAACTCATCCGGGACCTTCCCGAATGCCAGGTCACCCACATCGAAACCGTCCGGCGCTCCATCGAGGATATTTTCAAGGGGATCGTCGCCGACTCCCGTTCTTCGGGAAACCGGGGCCGGTCGCGGAAGCCACCCGTGACCCTGCCGGAGATCGGCGCGGAGGTCCGGAACCAGGGCGAAGCCAAACTCGCCGAAGTGCGGGAGCGCGCCCGGCGGAATCGTGGCATCTACGGAACCTACGGACTCTTCCGGCGCGAGATCGCCCGTTTCCTGGCCATCTTCTGGGGCTCGATCATGAGCCCGGTCCTGACGACGGTTCTCTGGTTTCTCGTCTTCGGCTACTCGCTCGGTGATCGCCTGAAAGAAATCGAGGGGATTCCCTATGTGGATTTCCTGATCCCCGGCCTGATCATCATGTCGGTCGTCATGAACGCCTTCATGAATTCCGGATTCTCGTTCCTGATCAACAAAATCCAGGGATCGATCAACGACCTGCTTGCCTCGCCGCTCTCCCCTTGGCAGATCACCCTCGCCTACATTGCCTCCGCCTCCATGCGCGGACTCTGCATCGGCGTCATCATCTGGACGGTGGCGGGTCTGATGGGCGCCGGCACCCTCGCGAATCCGGCCCTCTCGATCCTGATGATCCTCCTGGCCTCAGCCGGTTTCGGCGCCCTCGGCCTGTCCGTTGGCATCATCGCCAGGGACTTCGAGCACGTGAACCTGGTGCCGAATTTCATTATCCTGCCCCTCACCTTTCTCGGAGGTGTCTTCTACTCCATCCGAATGCTGCCCGCCCCCTGGGACACCGTCGCCCTCTTCAACCCGCTCCTCTACCTGGTCAGCGAGTTGCGTTATTCCATGACCGGCTACGCCGACGTTCCCGCCGGCACCGGCTTCCTCGGCGGCTGCCTCTTTCTCCTCCTGGGAGCGAGCCTGTCCTATGCTTTGCTGAAAACCGGCTACCGCGTCCGGGAGTGAGGCCGTCGATTCCGATGGCCGTATCCTCCGGGCGGACTACCGCGGCTCCGGCCCGATGATCCGCCTCGCCGCCGCCGACCGCGCCACCGCACAGGCCGCCTTGCTCAGGGCGAAGCACCATCCCGCCAATAGTGCCAGAATTTTCTAGAAGTGGTATGATTTCCACGCGGTCCATGGAGGGGTCGAACTCGATCTCTTCATTCCCGGAAAATTAAAGCTGGGCGCCGAATTCAAACGTCAGGATGCGCCCAAAGTGACCATGTCCATGCGGCAAGCCATTCAGGATCTCGGCTTGGATGAACGCTGTGGATTGTTTACCTTGGCTCACGCGAAATCCAGCCGGATGAAAAAACTTGCGCCAAACCACTCCGTCGGTTGGTCGGAGAGTGAAAACTCGGCGGATCCTCGAACAAATGGGGGCCAAGCGGGCGATCCACCTCGATGGCTAGACCCGCCAGAGTCCGAATCCCGCCGCAGTGAAGTGGTGATCAAATCCAAAGACGGAACGAATCCGGTGCCGTTTCATGAGACGGAAAGAAAGACAATCCGTGAACGATACGTTTTGATCGGCGAACTTCCTCATCAGCCGAAAAGCGTCTGTCCAATCGTCCCGTTGCGCTTGAAGCACCGTGATGCCACTGGAGAGCACGTCGGCCCCCCACTTGCCAGCGAAGGCATAGCTGGTCCGCCTCGCCAGAAGGGTGGCCGTTTCGTCCATGCAGTGTTCGGAGGTATACAATACTTCCGGAATCTCCGCCAGCTGCTGCCAGCCGTCAACGGCTTCGGCATGATGTTGGTCCCGCCGAATTTCCTTGGCGAGAAAGGCTCCCGTATCGACAAAAAGCTTCTTCATCCTTCCTCGTAGAGATATTCGTCGTGGCGCGAAGACAGGTCTTCCGGCGCGGGTCCGTCCCATGGAACTCTTTCGAAAAACGCGGGCCGATTCTCCGGGGCGTCCATGTCCTCCGCCAACCGGCGTCGAATCAACTCGGAAAGGGAGAGTCCCTCCCTGCGAGCCCTGCGCTCCGCATCATGCTTGAGCTGGTCCGGGATCAAAATCGTCGTTCTATGCATATGGAAATCATCTTATATGGTTCCATATCTGTCAAGTCACTATGGCATTTTGTCCGCAGCTTCCTCGAAAGAGTCAGCGAAGACGAATCGCGCACTGATACCGAATCTAGATCGGACCATAGCAGGGGGTCCAAGTTTTCATGATTTTCAAGGTATTTCGGCCAGAAAACACGAATAGGGAACAATGATACACACATAATACGTGGGCACATGAAGAATATAACAGTATCAATTGACGAGAAGACACTGGAAAAGGGCCGG
>JBKHCX010000131.1:0-7858 GCA_046541615.1 Puniceicoccaceae bacterium | reverse complement strand
CGCCCGCAGCACCGGCTCCAGCCGGAGGATTTGATCGCGGGTGGCGTCGCGACGTCCGCGCATGCGGGCGCGGATGACTTCGATGGCGGCGCGCACGAAGGGCGTCCATGGAATGGCGATCGTAGTCAGTTCGTGCCCGGCGGCGGCCGGAGTGTTGTCGAATCCGATGATGCGCGGCAGCTGTTCCGCGTCGCGGAAAGAGCCTTTCAAGCGGATGGCCAGGCGGTCGTTGACGCAAAAAACACCATCAGGCTCGAAGTCGCGGAGGGCGCGCAGGACGGATGCCGGCACCCGGTAGCCCCAGCTTCCCGCCTGAACGACTTCCGCCCGCGGGAAGACGCTTTGAAACCCGGCGATGCGCGCCCGTGAGCGGGGATCGCCTTCCGGTCCACCCAGCACCGCCGCCCGGCGCACGCCGCAACGTTCGCGCAGCAGCTCGCCTGCCAGCAGACCGCCCGAGTAGTTGTCCACGCTGATGGTATCCACCCAGCCGGCACCCAGACCGAGAGCGGGACGCGCGTTCAGCAGGAGGCAGAACCGCTTCATCCGCAGAAAAGCCGGGGGTAGGTCCACGTTCCAGAAGACCGGGTAGGCCTCCGCGGGAATCGCTTCCGCGGCGTCCGCCGCGACATGCGCGAAGTCGATGCCCTCCGCCCGCAAAGCCGCCTCCAGCAATCCGCGCAGGTGGTTGCCGAAGGTGCCCTCCTCGAAGGCCCGCGGGGCCATCACCAGGGCCACCCGGGTCGGTGCTCCGAATTCGCCCGGCACGAGCGCGGCGGCACCCTGCCGCCGCGAGAGCAGGCCCTCTCCGGCCAGCGAGGAGAGAATCCGGTGAGCCGTCTGATAGGAAATCCCGTAATGGGCGGCCAGGCTGCGGTTGGAGAAAAAGCCGCGTCCGGGAGTCAGGGCTTCCGACGCAAGGCGCTCGCGCAGTTCCCGCTGGATCGTTTTGACTTTCTCTGAAACCGGGCGCGCCATCTGTCTTCAAGTTATCATATCACTTATTGAAAACATGAGATACTTTCGTCTTTCAGCAAGTCCGAAAGGGGCTCAGCATCGAGATATGTTGCTTGATGGAAAATCCATTGTCGTGATCGGCGGCTCGACCGGTCTCGGCCTGTCCGCCGCAAAGGCCTTCGCCCGCGAGGGGGCGCGGCTGCTGATCGTGGGGCGCAAACCGGAATCGCTGGAGGAGGCGAAGGCGGCGATCGGCGGGGAGGTTCTCGCCCTCGCGGGCGACGCCATGGAGTCCGCCACCGCCGAGCAGGCCGTGGCGACTGCCGTGGAGCATTTCGGAGGGCTCGACGGGCTCTACCATGTGGCGGGGGGCAGCGGACGGCGGATGGGCGATGGGCCGTTGCACGAGATCACCGACGAGGGGTGGGACTACACGCTCCGGTTGAATCTGACCGGCCTCTTTTACTCGAACCGGGCGGCGGTGCGGCAGTTTTTGAAACAGGGAAGGGGAGGCTCGATCCTCAACATGGGTTCGGTGCTCGGTGCGCATCCCTCCCCGAAGTATTTCGCCACCCACGCCTACGCGGCGACGAAGTCCGCCGTGCTCGGTTACACCAAATCCATCGCCAGTTACTACGCCGCCCACAACATCCGTGCGAATGTCCTCGCACCGGCCCTGGTCGAAACGCCGATGTCGCGACGCGCTTCGGAGGATGAGGAGATCCTCCAGTTCATCCGCAGCAAACAGCCGCTCGACGGCGGACGCAACGGCCGGGCGGGGGATCTCGACGCGGCGGCGGTCTTTTTCCTCAGCGACGCGTCGGCCTTCGTGACCGGCCAGTCCCTTTTCGTGGACGGGGGCTGGAGCGTGAGCGAGGGGCAATTTCCGGAGGAGGACCAGGCGGATGTCTGAATTTGAAACGATCGTCGAGCGACTCGAAGCCGACGCGGAAAGGGCGGCGGCTCTGCCCGTCCTGCTCGGCTTCGACGGCACCATCGACCGCCTCTACTCGGTCGTCAGGGAGCGGAGCGGACTGGGCGAATGTTTCGCGGCTTTCCCCCGCATCGAGGACTTTGGGGGCAAGATAAACACCCTGGCCGGGCGGAGCGGGATGATGGAGCTGTGGCCGAGGCGGGAAAAGATCGGGGGCAACGGGCCGATCTGCGCCCTTGCATTGGCGGCGAGCAGTCGGCGCGTGCGCTACATCGGTCCGCTCGGCGATCCGGTCGATCCCGCCTTCGGTGCCCTGGTCGATGCGGCGGAAGCCGTTGTTTCCATCGGGGAGCCTGCCGTCACGCACGCCCTCGAATTCAACGACGGCAAGATCATGCTGCCGGTTTTGCGGAGCTACGAGGCACTGACCCCGGAGCACCTGATCGAGGGGGTGGGGCGGGAGCGCCTGATCGAGTGGGTCGGCGGCTCGCGCCTGGTTTGCCTGCTCAACTGGACCTGCCTGCCGCACATGGACGGCATCTACCGGAGCTTCACGGAGGCGATTCTGCCCGCCGCCGCCCCCGATCCGGAGCGTCTCTATTTCTTCGATCTCGCCGATCCCTCCAAACACGCCCATGCGCGCATCCGCGGGGCGGTGGAACGGATCGCCGCCTTCGCGCCCTTCGGACGGACGGCGCTGGGGCTGAACTTCAGCGAAGCCGTCCAGCTCTGCGAGGTGTTCGGTCTGCCCGAGCCGGCTTGTGAGGACGCCTCCCTCGAGGCCGCCGCGACCGCCCTGCGCGAGGCCGCCGGCGTGGACGTGCTGATGATACACCCCGTGGACCGTGCCGCCTGCGCCACCTCCGACGGGGCCTGGTGCGTGCGCGGCCCGCTCTGCGCGGAACCCGTCATCACCACCGGAGCGGGCGACCACCTCAACGCGGGTTTCTGCCTCGGCCTGCTGCTCGGTTGGCCGCCGGAGGACTGCCTCCGCCTCGGCGTGCTCTTCTCCGGTTATTACGTGCGCACGGCCCAAAGCCCCTCGCTTCAGGATATCCGACCCTTCGCCCGCAATCCCGGCAGGCCGACCCCGGAAATCCTCCACTAACCCCGCCACCTTCACTCTCACTCTCACTCTCACCTTCACCTTCACTCTCACCTTCACCTTCACCTTCACTTCCACTCTCACCCTTCATGACATCCCGCGAACGCATCCTCGCCGCCCTGAACCATCGACCGGTCGACCGGGTGCCGGTCGATCTCGGCGGCACCCGCCAGAGCGGGATCGCCGCGCTCGCCTATGCCGCGCTGCGCGAGGAGATCGGCCTCGACACCTCCGTCCCCTTCAAGGTCTTCGACCTCTACCAGCAGCTCGCCGAACTGGAGCCCGGCGTGCTCGAACGCTTTGGTTCCGACACGCTGCCGCTCAACCGGCCGAAAGTCGCGTTCGGCATCGAAAACCGCGACTGGAAGCCCTTTCGTTTTTTCGACGGCCCGGAAGTGCTGGTGCCCGGCGGCTTCCAGCCGGAAACGACGGAGAAGGGGAGTCTGGTGTTGAAGAAGGGCGACGGGATCATCGCCGAGATGCCGAAGAACGGATTCTACTTTGATCGCTACGAGAAGTATCCGGGAGCGAGCCAGCCCGACCTCGATTCCTGGGAGCCGCCGCGCATCGGCGACGCGGATCTGGAACACTACGCCGCCGAAAGCCGCCGCCTTTTCGAGGAGACCGACAAGGCGATCATCGCCGCGATGGGGCCGCCCTACGAACTGTTCAACGGGATCGGGCAGGGCGGTTTCGAGGATTGGATGGTCACCTTCGCGACGGAAGACGAGTATGTCGAGGAGCTTTACGGACGGCTGACCGATGCCTGGATCGACAACCTGAAGCACTTCCACGAAGCGGTGGGCGACCGGGTGCAGGTCATCCAGATCGCGGACGATCTCGGCACGCAGGAGTCGCAGTTTCTCTCCACCGCCATGTTCCGGGAAAAGGTGATGCCCTTCTACCAGCGGGGAATCGACTGGATACACGCCAATACCTCATGGAAAGTGCTGCTCCATTCCGACGGCGCGATTTTCGACCTGATCCCCTCGCTCATTGAAATGGGGGTCGACGCGCTCAATCCCATCCAGACCTCGGCCAGAGGGATGGATCCGGACAAACTGGCAGCGGCTTACGGCGGAAAGATCACCTTCTGGGGCGGCTCCTGCGACAGCCAGAACACTCTTGGCACCGGTTCCCCCGCGGAGGTCCGCGAACAAACGCTGGCGCATCTCGAAAGCTTCCGCCCCCTCGAAGGCGGCTTCGTCTTTGCCAGCGTCCACAACATCCAGGCCAACGTTCCGCCCGAAAACATCATCACCCTCTTCGACACCGCCCGGGAGTTCGCGGGCGGGCGTCCGGAGTAGATGGATCGCCGGAGTCTCTAAAAACCCATTGTCCCTCATCATGATTCAAAAAAAGACAGAACCGAAACAATACGAGGTCATCGTGGTCGGCGGAGGCGTCGGTGGCGTATCCGCCGCGATCGCATCGGCCCGGGCGGGGGCGCGCACACTGTTGATCGAGGCGCTCGAACGCTTGGGCGGCACCGGCGTTCACTCGCCGGTTGGAATCGTCATCGACATCGCGGATGCCTCGGGCCGGAAAATCGTGCGGGGGCTCCATGAGGAGTTTTTTCCCGAACTCTACGGCGTGCCGGACATTCACCTGAAATCGCGCATTCGTCCCTACGATGAGACGAAACTGCTCGAACGCTACGAACGGCTGACGGCGGCGGAGGCGAATCTGACGGTCGCCACTGGAACCCGGGTCAGCGGCGTGACCATGGAGGGTGGCGGAATCACTTCCATCACCTGCGAGGGCAGGCATGCCGGGGAATTTGCGGCGGACAACTACGTGGATTCCACCGCCGAAGGCTTCTTCGCGGTGATGTGCGGAGCGGAATGGAAGTTCGGGCGGGATGAAGACGGCGCTGCGCTCCCGGCCACCCTCAGCTTTACGCTCGCCCCCGTCGATTTCGATGCCTTCGGTGCCGCCACGCCCATTCACGAGGTGACAACCTGGAAACAGTGGGGGGATTACAGCCGGGTGCTGAACCAGCCTTACCGCAAACTGAAAGAAGAGGGACGGACGAGCAATCAGCGAGAGAATGTGATGGGCTTCCCTTTTCCCGAACGAAAAGCCATCCTTTTCAATGCGACGCGGATTCTCGCCGTCGATCCGACGGATCCCGAATCGATGCGGGCCGCCTACGCCGAAGGCGAAAAGCAGGCGAGGGAATACTTCGAGGAAGTTCGCAAGCATCCCGCTTTCGCTGAAGCGGAACTCCACTTGGCGCCGAAACTCGGCATCCGCGAAGGGCGCAGAATCATGGGTGATTACGTGCTGACTGAAGCAGATTGCCTTGGGGAGGCACGGTTCGAGGATATGGTGGTCGCCTGCGGCTGCCCGATCGATATTCACAATCCAACGGGCGAGGGCACCCGGTTGGCGCATATTCCGGGGAGCGGCTACTATCACATTCCCTATCGCTGTCTGCTTCCGCAGGGCATTGACAACCTGCTGCTCGGCTCGCGCTGTATCAGCGGCACCCACGAGGCGCACAGTTCCTACCGGGTGATGGCCGGCATTTCGCCGATTGGCCAGGCCGCCGGGGTGGCCGCGGCACTGAGTGCCAAAAGCGGCGCCTCCCCCCGCGAGGTCAACGCCGCCGCCATCCGTTCCGTCCTCCGGCAACAAGGACAGTTCGTCGAGGAGCCGGATGCACCCGAACACGATAAACACGACACGGCTTCGGACTGAAGCTCCCTCACATTCATGATGCATAGCTCAAACAGCGAAATCGTCACCTGGGATCTCGACCGTGCGGGACTTCCGTTCTTTTCGGTCCTCCCCGCCGCCGCACAGCCGGACTTGCCCGAGCCCTACAGCTTGCTCGGCAATCACGGCCTGAATGCCTTCGTCGATGCGCGAGGCCGCGCCCAACTGCATGCGAGCGAGCGCTCCTGGGCCTGCCTCAACGGCAACCGCCCCGAGCGGGTGACCTTGCATGAAATCGAGATGCAGGCGGGCGATGCCCCGGCGTTCCAACTGGCGGAAAAGGAACCCGACGGTTGCCGCTTCGGCTGCGGGATGGCCGCCTTCGACTACCGGGCGGACGACTTCCAGCTCGAGCGGGGGCTTTGCACTCCTCCCTCGGAAACAACCGGACGGCGCCTGCCCTTCCTCTTCGTCACGCTCACGGCACGGAATACCGGTTCGAAAACGCGGACTCTGCGCTGGCGGGAGTCTTTCGGTGCGCGCTACGACTTCAGTTTCCGGCACAATTTCCCCTTTCATAAGTCCCGCGTTGATTATCCGGTGCAGGTTGAGTCCTCGGCGGATCTGTTGCGCGCACACTTCACGCCCAAGCCGGAGATGCCCCTGGTGCTTGCGGAGGGGAACGAACCCGCATGGCAGGAGAGCTTCCCGCCTTCTCTTTACCTGAACAAGATGAAGCCGTTGGCCCGCCTGACCCACTCGGTCGATCCCGACGGCCTCACCGCCTGGCTGACGCACGAGATCACGCTGGAGGTCGACCCCGGCGAAACAGCGACGGCCACCTTCGTGGTCGGCTGCGCCGAAGACGATTTCGATTGGGCGACGGAATTGGGCGGCGTTCCCGCTCCCGACGAAAGCTCTTTCCGCGCGGAGTGGCGGAAAGTGATCCCGGTTTTCAAGGAAGGCGACGACCCGGATCTCGCCCGGGAAATGCAGTGGCACGCCTACTGCCTGCACGCCATGGCCACATGGAGCGCCCGCTACGAGGAGACCTTTATCCCGCAGGGCACCATTTACGAATACGGGCTCGGGGTCGCTGCCGTCATCCGCGACCACCTTCAACACAGCCTGCCGCTCTGCCGTTATGAGCCCGCCCTGGCCGCGAGCATTCTGAGATTCACCGGTAAACACACGAACCCGCGTGGCCACATTCAGCACGGCGACGAGGGCGCCAACCAGCACCCCCTCGGCGCGGATCAAAAATCGGATTCCCAAATTTACGCCCTGATGGCGCTGGCGGAGTATCTGCGCACCGGCAACGATCCCTCCCTGCTGGCCGAGCCCATTCACTTTCTCGACAGTCCGCGTCCCACCGACCTGCTTGACTGCGCCGCGCGCTGGTTCCGCTACCTGCGAGACGAGGTGAAGACGGGACCCCACGGATTGGTGCGCCTGCTCTGTTCCGACTGGAACGATTGCTTCTACGGATTTTTCAAGGAGATTCCCTATCACCGCATCTTTTCCGAAGGGGAGAGTGGTTTGAACTCGACCATGGCCGTCGTTGTTCTGGGGCGCGTCGCCGACGCCCTCGAGGCGGTCGCGGAATGGGCGGCCGCCGCCGGACGCTCCGCGGATGTGGAGGCCCTCGCCGCCGCCGCCCGCGCCTACCGCGCCGAACTGCTGGAAGCGGTTTTAAAGGAGATGCGGGGACGCGATTTCATCACCCGCGCCTATGTCGGCGAAAATGCGGTGGGCCGGGACGAGCTGTTTTTCGAACCCCAGCCCTGGCTGCTGATGATCCCCGAGCTGAAGGATCGCCACGCCGCCATCTGGCAGGCCATCCGCGACCGCGTGTGGGCCGACGAGCCCTGCGGCGCGCGCCAGCGCGAGACCCCCGGCCAACGGGAAAACGGCGGCATCTGGTTCGCCTTGAACGGCCCTCTGGTCGAAGCACTCAACGGGCTCGACGCCTCCCTCGCCCGGGAAGCCCTGGAGAAGCTCACCTGCCGCCGCCGCGCCTCCACATATCCGGAGCGATGGGCGGGCCAGTGGTCCCTCGGCGACAGTCTCCACAGCCATCGTTTGCAAGACCCGGAACAGCGCGGGTTCATGAGCAGTTATTTACATCCCTGTCCCGTTTTCTGCGCCCACGCCCACGCCTGGCCTCTGCACGGTTGGCTCCTGCAACAATCATAATCCTT
>JBKHCX010000130.1:0-8113 GCA_046541615.1 Puniceicoccaceae bacterium | reverse complement strand
GGGGAGGGGGGCAGCCCTACGGAGTCTCCGACGATGTCCGCCGCAGGCGGATGGAGGGGCTGCTCGCCGGAGATCAGGCGATGACCCTGCGGTTCTCCCACGAGAATCCCGACATCGGCAGACTCTACGACGACTTTCTGGGGGAACCCCTGCGCGGACGCGCCCACGATCTCCTACACACGCGGTATGAACCCCGTCCGTCCTACCGGCGATGAATCCGATGGGGCGGCTTCCGCGGGCTGTCCTGCTTCTGCTGTTTCTGGCCCGGACATCGGCGGCCCAGATCGAACTTCCGCCGGAGACGGTTTTCGGGCGGACCGGCTTGGAGGAGGAGGGCTTGTCCGGCACCCCCTTCACCTCCCCGGTTCCGGCCTTCGCGTCCGATTTGCGCGAGGCACTGGAGAAGATGCCGGGGTTGCAGTTGTTGGAGAGCTTCGGCGGCATCGAACCGCCCCGCCTGACCGTGCGGGGCTCCGGCGTGCAGAGCGCCCCGGTCTCGCGCGGGGTGGTCCTCCGGCTGGATGGTTACCCCCTGGGTTTCGCCGACGGTAGTTTCAACACCGCGCTGGCGGACACCGTCTGGATCGACTACGCCCGGTTGACTCCGGGACCGGCGGCCGGGGTGGCCGCCCTCGGCGGCGACCTCGCCTTCCGGAGCGCTCTCCTCGAGCCCTATGACGGAGGCGAAGCCGTGGCTGCGATTGGTCAGGACAACTCGGTTGCGCTCTCGGCATGGGGGAGGCGCGCTTACGGGGGACGACGCCTCGCGGCCGGCTTGAGCGGGCGCCGAACCGACGGATGGCGGGACTACGGCGAGCAGCGGCGGGAGAGTGCGATCGCCTCCTTCCGGGTGCCGCTCGACGACGGGGACCGCCGGGAAATCCAGTTCCACCTGCTGGCCGCCCGGCCCCGGCTGGAGGTGCCGGGGCCGCTCCCGCTGCCGGAGGCTTTGGGCGACCCGGAATCGGTTTCCGCCGCCGTGCGGCGCGACCGGCCCCGGCGCGAGAGCGGGTATCTCCGCCTCGGGAGCCGTCTGAGGATGGATTCCGAGGCGGCCCGTGCCTCCCTCGGGGCCTCCGGGGTTCTGTACGAAGACGAATTCCGCCAGCTCCTGCCCAACGGGATCACCCGCACCTCCGCCGTCGAGGGTTCCCTGTTCGGGGCGCTGGGGCGCGACTGGGACGGACTCCGGAAACAACGGACGGACGCCCGCCTCTCGCTCCTCGGCGGCTGGCGCGCCGTCACCCGCGACCGCAACACCGGCGGGACCTCCGGCCCCCGGATCGGGGACAATCGACTGAGGGCGGAGACACTGACGCTCGCCCTGGATCACGCGATCCTCCCCCGTCCCGAATGGGAGGTCGAAGCCGGGGCTTCCCTGATCCATGCCCGCCGCAGGATCAGCGAGCGCTTCGCCACCTCCTCCGGCCGGCCTTCGACCGCCCTCGATCTCGTGGAAACCCGTCTGGCCCCGCGCGTCGCGGTGTCCTGGCTGCCCTCGGAAGAACTCCAGGCGACCCTCTCCCTCGCCCGCACCTACGAGCCGCCCACCTTCGACGACTTGTTCTTCACCACCGGCCCCCTCGCCGCCCGCCAACTCGCCTCGGCCCCCCTCGACTGGCAGCGGGCCGATCAGATCGAACTGGTCCTGCGGGGGGGCGGCACGGGCTGGAGCTGGTGGATCGCCGGCTACGCGGCCCGATGGAAGCGCGAGTTCCTCCGCCTGCTGGACGAGCAAGGCAACCCCCGCGGAACCGTCAACGCCGGTGCGACGCGGCGCACGGGGCTGGAGGTCTTCCTGGAACGCTCGTTCCACGAATCGGGACCAATCACCCTGAGCGGTTGGACGACCCTGCAGTGGACCCGTTTCCGCTTCGACGACGATCCCGTTTTCGGCGATAACCGCATCGGCGGTGTGGCCCCCTTCTCCGGAGCCTTGGGCCTCGAAGCCACTTCGCCGGGCGGGTGGTTCCTCGCCCCCTCGGTTCGGGGACAAAGCGGACGCCTTTTCGCCGATCACGCCAACACCCTGGCCGCCCCGGATTTCGCCGTGTTGAACCTCGATCTCGGTCGCCGCCACCCTTCGGGATGGACGTTTTATTTCGGCGTGGAGAATCTTCTGGATAAACGATACATCGCCAGTCCGGCGGGTGTGCTGGACCGGGCGGGTCCGGTCGCGGCCACCAGCGTTTTCCTCCCGGGGGCGGGCCGCCGCTGGGAGGCCGGTTTCCACTTCACCTGGTAGAGCCCCTCCGGTCCGTCCGAACACAGCCGGAACCACAACCAGCGTCCACCAGTCATGCCCGCCGCCATTCTGACCGCGATTTTCTTCGCCCTCAGCGGAGTATGCGCGGCGCAGTCCTCCCGCCGCCTCGGGGCCGGGCGGGCGAACGCCTGGCGGCTGGTGATCGCGCTGATCGTGCTGGCGGCATGGGCGCACACCTTCGGGAGCGGTTTCTCCAGCGGAGTGGAGGAGTGGTTCCTGCTGGCGGGCGCGGTCGGCTTCGGCATGGGCGGCTGGTGCATGTTCCAGGCGTTGCGGCGGGCGGGCTCGACCCTCAGCCTGCTGATCCTCGAATGTGCGGCCGCCGTGGTCGCCACCGCCATCGGCTGGATCTGGCTGGGCGCCGCCCTCTCCCCGGCGGAGATCCTGTTCGCCGGCATGATTCTGGCCGGCGTCGTCTGCGGGCTCTTCCCCGGACCCATCCCGACCCTCTCCCGGCCGGTCGTCTTCTCCGGGGCCTGCTTCGCGGTCCTGGGCGCCTGCTTCCAGGCGGTCAGCTTCAACCTCTCGAAGAAAGCGTTCATCCTGCTGGAGCAGTCCGGAGGGCGGATCGACCAATGGACCGCCGCCTACCAGCGGCTTCTGGGCGGAGCGGCCGCGGCCCTCGTCCTGTACGCACTGGGGCGTTATTGCTTTCGCCGGCATCAAAGCCAGCCGGCCGCGGCCCCGGAGCGGCGGACCCCCCTGCCGACCCCGGTCTGGGTCCTCGGCAACGCCCTCTTCGGACCCGTTCTGGGCGTTTCCTGCATGCTCTGGGCCATTCGCTTGGTGGACAACCCCGGGATCGTCCAGGCGGTCGCCGCCACCGCCACCCTCCTGACCGTTCCCCTGGCCTGCCGGCTGGAGGAGGCCCGGCCGGGTTTGCGATACTATGCCGGTTGCCTGGCCGCCCTCGCCGGAATCGCGCTGCTGCTGGTTTGAACGAGCCGTCCTTCCCGGCGGCGTGGATGTCTTTTCGCGAAAAGCTTGACTTCCGGAGAATGGGAAGGTGATATTTCGTTCACTCTTCTATTTTTCACCCGTTTCTCCCATCCCGATTCCGCGCCATGAACGATCCACTTGCCATTCTTCGAGAAAAATTCGCTTTCGACGGGTTCCGGCCCGGCCAGGAGGAGGTGATCCGGTGTCTGCTCGAGGGCCGGAGCGCCGCGGCCATCTTTCCGACCGGATCCGGGAAGAGTCTCTGCTATCAACTGCCCTCGCTGCTGCTGCCCGGCCTCACGCTCGTGGTCTCTCCGCTCCTGGCTCTCATGAAGGACCAGATCGACGCCCTGCGGCGGAAGGGGATCGAGGCGGAGCGGCTCGATTCCACCCTCGACGAGGAGGAATACCGGCGGGTGACCGGGGACATCCGCTCCGGCCGGGTCAAGCTGCTCTTCGTCGCGCCCGAACGCCTCGGAAACGAACGCTTTCTCGGATTGATCCAGGGGCAGCGGATCAGCCTCCTGGCGATCGACGAGGCGCACTGCATTTCGGCGTGGGGACACAATTTCCGGCCGGACTATCTCAAGCTGGCCGAAGCGGCGAAGGCATTGCGGGTGGAGCGGGTTCTCGCCCTGACCGCGACGGCCACCCCGCGCGTTTCCGACGATATCGGGTCGGCGTTCGGGATCGCCGCCGACGATATCACCAACACCGGCTACCACCGTGGCAATCTCGAGCTGCGGGTCACCGCATGCCGCGACGCGGAACGGGCCGGCCTTCTCGTCCGCAGGCTGAGGGAGCGTCCCGCCGGCCCGACGATCGTTTACGTCATCCTCCAGCGCCATGCCGAGGAATTGGCGCAGACCCTCCTGGATGCCGGATTCAGCGCCGCCGCCTATCACGCCGGCATGGCCTCCGACAAAAGGACCTCCGTCCAGGAGGACTTCATGGAGGGACGGGTTCCGATTATCTGTGCGACCATCGCCTTCGGCATGGGGATCGACAAAGCGGACATCCGCTATGTCTATCACTATCACCTCGCGAAGGGCTACGAGAGCTACCTGCAGGAGATCGGGCGCGCCGGCCGCGACGGGAAACCCTCCGTCTGCGAGTTGTTCGCTTGCCCGGACGATGCGACGACGCTCGAGAATTTCGTTTACGGCGACACACCCGATCCCGGGAACCTCCGAGGCCTGCTGGAGGAGCTTCTGGCCGGAAGCGGCGAGATCGACATCGCCGTCTCCGATCTGTCCCGCCGGTTCGACATGCGGCAACTCGTGGTGAACACGCTCCTGGTGCGGCTCGAGCTGGCCCATCTGATCCGGGCCCTCGGACCCTACTACGGAAGCATCCGCTTCGCGCCGAAAGTGGACAGCGCGCGGATCCTCGCCCATTACGGCGACTTCCAGGCGGCCTTCCTGAAAAAGCTCTTCGCCTCCTGCCGGAAGGCGAAGAAATGGGTGACCCTCGATATGGACCGGGCACTGGCCGTCACCGGGCAATCCCGCGCGGTGGTTCTCCGGGCATTGGAAAGCCTCCAGACGAACAACTTCGTCGAACTGCAGTTGGCCGGTTACCGCCAACGCTACGAACGGATCGGCGGGGCGGTTGATCTCGACCGCGTCGGCCGCGAGATGGAGGCCCTTTTCCTCGAGCACGAGAAGAGGGAGGTCGAGCGCATCCACACGCTGCTCGCCTACGCCGAGGAAACCCAATGCCTGACCGCGCGCATCCTGGGGTATTTCGGAGAAAAAATCGAACCGTGCGGCCACTGCGGCGTCTGTCTCGGCGATCCTCCGGTCCGTCTTCCCGGGCGCAGGGCCCCGGCGCTCTCGGCCTGCGACCTGTCCGGATTCGAGGCCCTGGTCGCCTCCCATCCCGACGCCCTCGGGCAGCCCCGCCAGCAGGCCCGTTTCCTCTGCGGCCTCAACTCGCCCGCCGTATCGGCGAAACGCGGCCTGCGGGGGGAGCGCTTTTTCGGGCTGTGCGAGAAGGTGCCCTTCGCCGAGGTCCTCGAGTCGAGGTCGGCGGATGCGGTGGGCGGCGATCGCCGCGGGCGGTGATACGCGAATCCATGAAAACCACGGTCGGCACCTTTCCTCGGCGGTTTCCGAAGGTTCGCCGGGCCGCGCTTTCGCCAGGAGAAAGCCGTGCGGCGGTGGTTGCTCAGGCGCGCCCCCCCGCCCGGACCGGGTTGCTCAGCGTGCCGATCCCCTCGACGGTGATTTCCACCGAGTCGCCGTCCCGCAGGTAGCGGGGCGGTCGCAGGGCGACGCCGACGCCCGAGGGGGTGCCGGTCAGGATCACCGTTCCCGCCGCGAGGGTCGTGTCCCGGGAGAGGAACTCGATGAGGGCGGGCACGTCGAAAATCATGTCCGCCGTCGTCGAGTCCTGCCGGAGGTCGCCGTTCACGCGCGAGGAGATCCGCAACTTTCCCGGATCGGGAATCTCGTCGGCCGTCACAATCTCCGGTCCGAGCGGGCAGAAGGTGTCGAAGGTCTTGGCGCGGCAATACTGGCCGCCCCCGCGGGAGGTCTGCCAGTTGCGGGCGCTCACGTCGTTGGCGCAGGTGTAGCCGAGCACGTGGTCGAGCGCCCTCTCCCGGGGAAGGTTCCTGCCGGCCCGTCCGATCACGACCGCGAGTTCCGCCTCGTAGTCCACCGTTTCCGAGACGGCGGCGGAGGGCAGTAGGATCGGGCCGCCGGGGTTCTGCACCGCGGTGGGAGCCTTCATGAAAACGACCGGGAATTCGGGCACATTGAAGCCCGTTTCGTCGGCGTGGGCGCGATAGTTCAGTCCTATGCAGTAGATGGCGGGCGGGAGCACCGGTGCGAGCAGCTCCCCTTCGACGACCTCTCCCGTTTCGCGGAGGGATTCGAACGGGCCGCCCTCAAGGCGGACGAGGGAGCCGTCCGCTTGACGCGCGGCGTGGAGAACACCGGTGGCGGTGCGGATTCGAGCGATCTTCATGGTCGTGTCCGATGTCAGGCGCCGGTCTTCTCCAGGCGCACTCCGGTGAAGGCACCGAGGAAGAAGGCCAGTTTCGATTTGAGTTGAGAGCGGTGGATGATCTGGTCGATGAGCCCGTGGTCGAGCAGGAACTCGGATGTCTGGAAACCCGGCGGAAGATCCTGCTGGGTCGTTTCCTTGATGACCCGCGGTCCGGCGAAACCGATCAGCGCCCCGGGCTCGGCGACGATCAGATCGCCGAGGGAAGCGAAGCTGGCCATGACGCCGGCCATGGTCGGATTGGTCAGGACCGAGATGTAGGGAAGGCGCGCTTTGGCGAGGCGCCCGAGGGCAGCGCTTGTCTTCGCCATCTGCATAAGACTGAGGATGCCTTCGTACATCCGTGCTCCGCCCGAGGTGGAAACGACGATCACCGGCGTCTTCCGCTCCAGCCCGGCTTCGATCGTCCGGGTGATCTTCTCTCCGACCACCGATCCCATCGAGGCGCCGAGGAAGCGGAAATCCATGACCGCCAGATGCACCGGGATGCCCGCCAGCTCGCCGCGGCCGGAGAGGACCGCCTCCTTCATGCCGGTTCGTTTCTGGTATTGCTCGAGTTTCTCCGGGTAGGAGGACGAGGGGCCCTTGAAGTCGAGGGGGTCGGTCGATGTCAGATCCGCGTCGGTCTCGGTCCACGTCCCCTCGTCGATCAGGGAGGCGATCCGGGCCGGAGCGGCCAGCGGGAAATGGTAGCCGCTTTTCGGGACGACCATCAGGTTCTGCTCCAGCTCCTTGTTGTAGATGATCTCCCCCGACTTCGGACATTTCGTCCAAAGTCCCTTCGGGATGTCCTTGCGGTTGACGGTGACCCTCGAGTAGTTCGGTTTGCTGAATAGAGCCATGAAATGGTGGGTTTTCGGGAAGGGTGGTAGCCTAGTGATCGGTTGGGCCGGAGCAACCGCTATTTCCCGCCGGTTTCCGGCTTCTGGGCTATCCAGAAACGGCACTCGTCGGAGAACTCGCGCACGGCCGGAGATTCGTCGGCCAGCTTCGAGCGGAGAACGTCGGCCTCCACCCGGAAGCCGGTCTCCTTCAGATCGGCGCGGATCAGGTTGGCCTCGGGCACATGGATGTAGAGGTCGCCCCACGGGGTTCCCCCGATCCGGTCTCCGAACTCGAGGAGGTCGGGATCCTGCTTCCCCTCCCGCCAGCGCCGGGTCTCGGCCTTCCAGAAACCCGGATGTTCCGAGGCATGGCGGTCGTGGCTCGTGAACACGAACCAGGAACCTGGACGCAGCACCCGGAAGATCTCGCCCATCGCCGCTTTCCGGGCCTCGCGCCCGGGGATGTGCATGAGACCGTTGAAGCCGAAGACCGCCCCGTCGAACACCGCGTCCCCGAAATCGAGATCGGTCGCGTCCTGCACGCCGAAGGCGATGTCGTATCCGAGGATTTCGGCGGCGCTCCGGGCGCGGGCCACCATCTTCCCCGCGAAGTCCGTGGCGAAAACCTTGGTGTAACCGAGTTCGTGGAGACCGATGGCGATCCGTCCGGTTCCGCAGCCCAGTTCGAGGATCGAATCCCCGGTTGAAAAGACCCTCTGGAAGATCTTCTCCTCCGAGAGCCAGAGCCCCAGCTCGGCCGTCGCCCGAGCATAGTGGTCAACCACATCGTCCTGGTTGTAGAACTTCCGGATTTCGGGTTTTCGCATGTGGATAGACAACGCTTGGGAGCCGGGAACTTCAAGCACCGTGCGAACGGATTTTTCTGACGAAAACCGGCAGAATCTTGTTGATCTTTCTCAAAATTCCGAATTATTTTGAAATTGCGATTAAACATGGGTCAGGCCCAAATATGATTGATGATAATAGAAAACGTAGATTCTTTATTCCATGAGACGTAAACGATACAAACCTGACGAACTCTCCTACTACCATCTGATGAGCCGGACGGTGG
>JBKHCX010000129.1:0-8300 GCA_046541615.1 Puniceicoccaceae bacterium | reverse complement strand
GCGGCTAGCGGTGGACAGGAGTGTCCACCCTCCGGCGGGTGCGGCGGTGCCGCGCGAGGGGGGGCGGGACACTCCTGTCCCGCGGCGTCGGGCTGGATTCGGAATGGGTTGGCGGGCAGCGGTGGACAGGAGTGTCCACCCTCCGGCGGGTGCGGCGGTGCCGCGCCAGGGGGGGGCGGGACACTGCTGTCCGGCGGGGTATTGCTGTATTCGGAACGGGTTGGCGGGCAGGGGTGGACAGGAGTGTCCACCCTCCGGCGGGGGAGCCGCCTCCCATGCCGGGTTTGACGATTCCGGTGAAGGAGACCGCTTCAAGGATTGCCATCTTGTTTCGCCGCGGCACAGGATGCCTGTTCTCAAGCGAGATATCCCCCCCTAATGGAATCCACCAGAATCCTCGAACAAACCTGGCGACGCATTCGCAGCCATTACCGGAACGTGGAGCCCCTCGGAAGTTTCAGCAGGGCCTACCGGCGGATCCTCGCGCGCTACTATCGGTTCCACATCCCCGAAGGCGCCCGCATCCTGGAGGTGGGCTGCGGCTGCGGCGGCCTGCTTTCCGAGTTCGGGGACCATGACTGCCATGGCATCGATCTTGTTCCCGAGCAGTTGGATGCCGCCCGGAATGCCGCGCCGTCCATGACCTTCGAACAGGGCGCCGCCGAAGTCTGCGAATTCAGGGACCGCTTCGACGTCATTGTTCTTTCGGATCTGCTCAACGAAGCGGCGGACGTGCAGGCGGTCTTCGAGAACCTCCACAACGCCGCCACCGCGGAGACCCGCATTGTCATGAACGTGCACAACACGCTCTGGCGGCCGGTCCTGGGCCTCGCGCGGATCCTCGGCCTGAAGCCCAGGCGGCCCGCGCACAACTGGCTCTCCAGGCAGGATGTCGTCAACCTCGCCAATCTCGGGAACTGGGAGATCGTCCGATTCGAATCGCGCATCCTCGTGCCCCACCCGCTCCTCGGGATCGGGACGATCCTGAACAAGTTCGTCGCACCGCTGCTTCCCTGGTTCTGCCTCAGCCTGTTCTTTGTGGCGCGGCCGGGTCCGGCGCCCCGCCGGACCGCCGACCGGACGGTCAGCGTGATCGTTCCGGCCCGGAACGAAGCGGGCAACATCCGGGCCGCTGTCGAGCGAATCCCGGAGATGGGCGCCTCGACGGAGATTCTCTTCGTCGAGGGAAACTCGCGGGACGACACCTGGGGGGCCATTCAACAGGTCATCCGGGAGTTTCCCGGCCGGAAGATCAGCGCCTATCAACAGACCGGGAAAGGGAAAGGCGACGCCATGCGCCTGGGCTACGAAAAGGCGGGCGGAGAATTGATACTGATTCTGGACGCCGACCTGACGATGCCGCCGGAGGACCTGCCGAAGTTCTACAACGTGATCGCGGGCGGACAGGCCGAGTTCGCCAATGGCGTGCGGCTGGTCTATCCCATGGAGGACGAGGCCATGCGCTTCCTGAACATGTGCGGGAACAAATTCTTCAGTCTGCTTTTCTCGTGGCTGCTGGGCACTCCGATCAAGGACACGCTCTGCGGAACCAAGGCCTTCTCCAAAGCCCATTACGAGAGAATCGCGGCCAACCGGGATTACTTCGGCGATTTCGATCCCTTCGGCGATTTCGACCTGATCTTCGGGGCCGCCAAGCTGAACCTGAAGATCATCGATATCCCGATCCGCTACCAGAGCCGGACCTACGGTTCGCCCCAGATCGACCGCTGGCGGGACGGCTGGCTCCTGATCCGCATGGCGGCCTTCGCCGCGAAGAAACTGAAGTTCTTCTGATCCCCGGGCGGAAAATGCCTCCATGTGTATGAATTCCGGTCTCTCCCCGGCCGCGGTGAAAGGCCTTCCTCCCGCAAGTCCCGAAAAATGACGGACGCGCTCGCCCAGCATTCCCGCGAAATCGCCGAAACCAGGGCCTGCTGGAGCCGCAAGCCGTTGCTCCGGGAAGCCTACCGGAATTTCCACCGGGAAATCCGCTCAAGACTGGCCCGGGGCGGCGGGGCGACCGTCGAACTTGGTTCCGGAATCGGCGCCATCAAAGAGACGATTCCATTCTGCGTGACGACGGATGTTTTCGAGAATCCGATGGTTGACCGGATCGAAGACGCCTATTCACTGACCTTTCCCGATGGTTCCGTCGCCAATCTGATCCTCTTCGATGTCTGGCACCACCTTGAGTTTCCGGCTTCGGCCATGGAGGAATTCCGGCGGGTCCTCGAACCCGGCGGACGGCTGATCCTGTTCGAACCGGCGGCCCTGAGCCTGCTGGGCCGGCTGGTCTTCGGCTGCTTCCACCACGAACCGGTCCACGGTTCCGGCCCTCTCCGGTGGCGCCTCCCCGAAGATCAGCCGATCCGCGAACTCCCCTACTACGCGGCCCAGGGGAACGCCTGGAAAATGTTCGGGAAACGGGAACCGCCCGGCATATTCGGGGCGGACTGGCATTGCCGCGAGGTCGCCTTCTTCCCGGCCTTCGACTGGCTCGCGGCCGGCGGATTCCGGGCGCGCCAGCTCGCTCCGTCATGGCTTGGACGCCCCCTCCGGTGGCTTTCGGGCGCCGCGGCGTTCTGCCCCCGCGTCTTCGCGACGCGGATGCTGGTGTGTCTCGAGAAGAAGATGCCTACGGACGCCAATGCATCGCGGGATGGATCGATCTCATCAGATGGTAGTACTCCAGAAAGGATTCGTAGTCCCGGTCCTTGAGATAGGGCAGATCCCCGGGCCGGACTTCGTTGCCGTCCTCGTCCAGAAACCCCCGGATCTCGAAAAACCGGGCCCTCATGTTGTAGGCGAACCGCCGCTCGTCCACGGGGGTTGTCAAAATCGAACCGGACAGGGGCGGGGCCGGCTCGACCGGCGACCACCGGCCCTCCCGCGGGTCATACCGTTCGATCACAAATCCCAGAACCCGGTCGTAGTAGCCTTCCCGGACCAGGTGCATGAGTTCGCGGACATGGCGGTTCGCGCGGTTCGATCCGATGGTTGGATGATCGTAAAGCAGGAAAAACGAATTCAAGGGGGAAACATAGAGCGTTGAACCGTCATCGTTGTCATCCAGCCACCGGACCGCCCATTGCGCATGTTGCCCGAACGCCGCGTTGTTGCCGCGCGGGATGGTGGCGCGGGCGGGGAGACCGAACAGGAACACGGCCGCTCCGAGCAGAATCAGGGAAAAGCGCAGGACGACCGGATTCAGGTCCACGTTGCCGAGCCACCACCCGGCCAGAATCAAAAACAGAAGATGGGCCGGCAGGAGGAACCGCACCGCCTCGCCCGCCAGCGGATTCCAGAATTGCCCGAGGAAAACGAAAACGTAAACCGGAAAGGCGACCACGCAGAAAAGCAGAACGAGCACGGTCCGCGGATGTACGGGCGCCCTTCGCGAAAGGGAAAGGGATACTTTCGTGAGCAGAAAGACCAGGCCCAGCAGACCGAAGAAGCTTACCAACGGAGAGGAGGCGGTCGTGGGGGAAAAATCGAACAGCCAGAATGCAACCCGCACGAAATTCCCGGGAATCGCCGGGAGCACGAAAAAGCCGTCATCCCCCCAACTGGAATACAGGCCCGCCGGATTGAAGGCGCGGAAAATCCAGTGCGCGGACAGCGCCGGGAGCAGGAAGAACGGCGAGACAGCCGCGAATCGGCTGACCGGAATGCGCCCCCGCCGGCGATAGGCGGCGTATGCGATGACCAGCGCTGGAAACGGAAGAAGCAGGACGGATTCGTTTCTACACATCGACGCGATCAGCGAGGTCGCGATCAGCAGGTTCAACCGGTTCCGGTCGGGGCGCTCCAGGTATCCGGCGGACGCCAGAAACAGGGCCGCGAGAAAGGTCAGATTCGTGAGATCGTAGCCCCAGCTCGTCGCTGAGATATCCAGCAGGGGGAGGGTCGCGGCCAGCAGGACGAGGAATACCCCGCCAGCGGGATGGAACCGAACCCCGATCAAATAGACGAGGAGAAAGAAGCCGATTCCCAGGACGCCGTTCACGATCAGGCCGTTCCCGACCCGAAAGCCTGTCAAATCGTGAACCAGCGAAACCAGAAACGGGTAGAAATACATCCGGTAACTGACCGAGCGCTCGCCGAATTCAAGCTGGCCTTCCAGGAGGTAGCCCACCTCCGGAACCGAGATCTCCCGAAGCTCGTGCATCGATCGCGCCACCATCTGGTGGGCGGGTTCGTCGTTGAAGACGCGGAACCGGTGCTCCTGGGTCACTTGGAGGGACAGGCCCGCGACCAGCGCCAGCAGGAGCCCCCGCCAACGCCGGCGCATCCATCGGATGCAACCCGGCCGGCGGTGCGCCCTCCACAGGAAATAGAGCCAGCACACAAACAGGGTGAGGCAGAAGTAGTACCCGAGATGGACATGGATCCCTGCCGCCGCCCCCTCCTTCGATCCGAAATAGATGAGCGCGAATACAGCCGCCACCGTCGTCAGTGTTCCTATGAACAGCCACTTCACCAGGGGTTTTCGCGTTGGAGGGTGCATCGTCGTTATTCGGAGGGGTCCTGTTGTCTGGCGCCGCGCAGGTCGCGGATCCTCTCGTAGTATTCCGCGTCCGACATGCCAACTTCCGCCGTGTTTTTCTCCCCGAGGGGGATGAAATCTCCGTCGTCGGTCCGCCAGCCGATGACCTTCCGGATGCTGAGTTCGGCATGGATGAACCCGCGCCAGGTCTCGATCGTCTCATACTCGATCTCGTCGCGGTCTGGAATTCTGGGAATGGGGCCGTCCCACGTGTTCAATCTCGGGTTGTAGTACTCGAAGTCGAGAACCAGAACCCGCTCATACAGGTCTTCGGCTATCAGCGCGTCCACGCCGTCGTAACCGGCGTAGAAGGATTGCAGGCTCATTACCGGCAGCTCATGGAGGATGAAGAGGTCCAGCATGCGAACAACGTAGAGGGTTCGCCCGTCGTCATTGGCCAGAGCCCATTCCAGGGACTCCCTGGCATACTGTCCGTTTACATTGCGGAATGTCGCCTCGGCCCGCGCTCCTTTGGGCAGGGTGACGCTCCAGAAGAACAGGAAGGCGACGCCGGCGAGTATGTGGTAGCCCGTCGTCAGCCCGCGGGGGAAAAACAGATGCCCGGCGCGGCCGAAAGCCCAGACGACGGCGAGTGCCGCGAACAGGGTGAATGGAAGGAAGAAGCGAACAGCCGAGCTTTCAACCGGCGACCAGAAGTGGGCCGCGATGATTCCGGTGTGGATCACGACGACAACCCAGAAGGCCGCGAGGATCCATCCGGCGCCCTGTGTGCCGCCGGCTCCGGGGGCCTCCGTTTCAACCCCGCCGGCGGGGGCGGCCGCCCTCCGGCGGCGGTTCCGCAGATAGCGCCCGATTGCGAAAACAAACCCCAGGGGCACCAGTATCGCAAACAACAGCGACAGCAGGTAGCTGTTGAGTGCGGAGGCGTTCGTGGAAAAGCACCACGACAGAAAACTATCGATATTGGGCAGCACATACTCCGCTCCGAAGAAGCTCCCGGTTTTGGTCTCGTAGAGTTTGTCGAACGAAGTGCCGAGCCTTTCCGCGATGATGCGTCCGGAGAACGGCCCGATCAGAAACAAAGGGGAGCACACCGCCATCCAGGTGGCGTCGATCCGCCTGTGGCGCCAGCATTTGTACAGGTATATGAAGACAAAGACCAAGAGGAAGAGGATCGATTCGCTGCGGCCGAAAGAGAGCAGCAGGCCAAGGGACAGGCACACGTTCATGCCGCCGCGCACGCCTTCGCACCGCGCGTAGTGAATACAACCCAACGCGTAGGCCGCGAGCACGGCCAGATTCAGCGGATCATAGGCGGCGCTGTTCACCACCTGCTGCAGCAGGGGCGAGGTGAGCAGCAGCATCTGCGCGCAGAATCCGGCCGCGGCGCCGCCCCCTGTCTTTCGTCCGAGAAAAAAGACCAGAAAGAAGGTAGCGAACGCGGCGGCGGCGTTCAGGGCGTAGGCGTTCTCGATCCGGGTGCCCGTCAGATTGTGCAGGATCGATACGGCGAACGGGTACAGGTACATCCGGTAAACCGGATCGACCCGGCCGTAGGCGTATCCCCCGGCCTCGTGGAATGCCACGCCCGGGCTGTACGTGCCGCGGCTGTCCGCCATCGCCTTGGCGGTGGTAAGGTGGCTGGGTTCGTCGTTGAAGACACGCATCGCCGACGGCTCGTGCAGCCCGGTGAGAAAGGTCGCGCCGAGGGCGACGGCCAGGGCGGCCATAATCCCGCCCCGGGGTCCGTGGAAGATGGTCCGGACAAGCGCCCCGCGGTCGAGGTAGCAACTGGCGACGACCAGTCCGAGAGCGCCAAGGCAGAAGTAGTACCCGAAGTAGGCCTGTATCCATTTCGCTTCGGCGTAGTCCAGCGCGAACAGGCCCTGGTGGAGCACGGCGGACGCCGTCAGCCCCAGCAGGCCGATTCGTAGGTATTGGTAGGCGCGCACCAGGATGCGGTTGGCTTCGGAGGGTGTTCGTTGGGTCCAGGTCCGGTAAAGGAACGCCTCCGTCCCGAGGCGACAAGAAAAAAGCCGCGCGGTATGCCCGCGCGGCTTGGGAGGGTCCGGAAAGGTTGCTTGTGCGGCAAGGAACCCGGTGCGGACCTGGATTCCTGGCGGAGAGTATTACTCGATGATCGATATGTTGTCGGCCAGATCGCCGTCCACGTCCACTGGCTTTCCCTCGTTGTTGAACGAGACGTTCCCCAATGCGTGCTCCAACGTGAAGGCGGTTTCGGTTCCCGAATCGTCCGTGTCGATCGCATCTCCGGAAGCAGCAGCAAACGTCACATTGGGGCTGATGCTGCTGACGTACTCCGACAGTCCACCTTCGACAAGACCCGCCGTGGTCACGGTGATTTCCACGCTGGCAGCGCCTTCCTCCATGAAGTATTCCTGGGCGGCGGATCCGATCTGGCGTCCGTCGTTGACAATCGATTTCGCAATCGAGTTGGTCCGCACCTTCTGGAAGGCCGGGATCGCCATGGCGGCGAGAAGGCCGATAATCACGACAACGATCATGATTTCGACGAGTGTGAATCCTTTCTTGGATTGTTTCATTATGATACTCCTTTTGGTGTATGGTTATATCTGTATGCGAAGCATTGGTGCTTCAGGGCCGGACGATGGCCATTTCGGGAGCAATGGCAAGCGAAATCATCGTTTCCGGACGATTTACAATTTATTCAAAACGCCGGGGATCAAGGCCTTGCGGCGTCGCGGACGCAGCGGAAGCCGCAGTTGGAAGTGGAGCTGTCGGGAGTGTTGCCGGTGCGGGCGCCGAGGCGGTAGCGGTTGCAGTAGGAGTCGTGGCAGAGGAAGGAGCCCCCCCGCATGGCGCGCCGTTCTCCGTCCGCCGGGCCGGCGGGGTTGACGCCGGCGTCCGCCGCGAGGTGCCAGGTCGGGCTGAACCAGTCGCGGCACCATTCCCACACGTTGCCGCACACGTTGAAGAGGCCGAAGCCGTTCGCGCGGAAGGAGCGGGCGGGGGCCGTGCCCACGTAGCCGTCCTCGGCGGTGTTGTGGTCGGGGAAGGTGCCCTGCCAGATGTTGCAGCGGTGCCTGCCGCCGGGCGTCAGCTCGTCGCCCCAGGGGTAGCGGGTCTGGTCGAGGCCGCCGCGGGCGGCGCACTCCCACTCGGCCTCGGTCGGCAGCCGCTTGCCCGCCCATTCGCAGTAGGCCTGGGCGTCGTGCCAGGACACATGGACCACCGGGTGGTCCATGCGCTTGAGGATGTTCGAGCCGGGCCCTTCGGGCTTGCGCCAGAAGGCGCCCTCGATCGCGTACCACCACTGGAGTCCCTGCACGGTCATGCTGTTCCGGAGCTTGCGCCGCCTGGACCTGGGCAGGAGGGCGGTGAACACGTAGGACCACCCGAAGCGCTCGGCCTCGGTCCGGTAGCCGGTGGCCTCGATGAAGCTTTCGAACTCCCGGTTGGTCACCGTGGTCGGATCGATCCAGAAGGGATCGACCGTCACCTCGCGCACGGGTCCCTCTCCGTCGGCCGGCCAGCCGTCCGGATCCGCGCTGCCCATGCGGAAGGGTCCGCCGTCGATGCGGATCATGCCGGTGTTGTCTTCCGCGGAGGCGCGGGTGACCGGTTCGGTGACGAGGCGACCGGGTCCGGAACGGGAAGGCGCCCGGCACCCGGTCGCGACCGCGCGAGGAGCGCAGCAGTGGGCGGTAGAAGAGGAATCACTCATGGGAATAAGGGAAAGGAATTTTCCCGGCGGAGGCAACGCCCGGGTGTGATTCAGAGTGCGCGGCGCAAACAAGGGGATCCGGCAGGG
>JBKHCX010000128.1:0-8387 GCA_046541615.1 Puniceicoccaceae bacterium | reverse complement strand
ATTTGTAGGGCCTCGCGCTCGCGCGATGGCCGCGACGCGGCCGGGAAATACCCGGATCATGGCCTCCGTGTCGATGCGTCGCCGAATGGTCCCCCGCGGCGGCACGCGCGCAAGCACGCGGCCCTACGTGGATTTTTGTGAGGACTTGATTCCTTCTCCACGGATATTGACAGCCCCGCATTTGTGACACATAAATGCATCACAATGAAATCGGTCAACATACGTAGCCTCAAACACGAGACCGGGGCGCTGATGGAGCGCATCGCCCTGGGTGAATCGGTCGAAATTCGCCGCCGAAACCAGCCAATCGCCGTCTTGCGGCCGGTGGCATCCAATCAAGAGAGCGGACCACGGCCTGATTTCAGGAAGCGCCTCCGCGCCATTTACGGCGACCAAATGCTTCCCAAAACGGCCACCGAACGCCTCTCCGAAGAGCGCGGCGAGCGATGAGCGACTACGCGGACACCGGCTTCATCTGCTCGCTCTACGCACCGGATGCGAATAGTGAACGCGCGGCAAAATTCATGGATCGGCAAAACGCGGCCATCTGCTTTTCATGGCTCAACCAGGTGGAGTTTCGCAACGCCCTGCGCCTCCGCGTCTTCAGGAAAGAAATCACCGCCGCCCAACGGGACCGTTCGCTCAATTTACTCCTGTCCGACCTCAGTGCAGGCATTTTTAAAAACGTGGAAGTCGCACAAAGTAATGTCCTGATCGAAACCGAACGCCTGAGCGCGCAGCACAGCGAGAAGCTGGGCAATCGCAGTCTCGACATTCTCCATGTCGCCATGGCCGTCACCCTCGGTTGCGAGCGCTTCCTCGGCTTCGACGCCCGCCAGGTAAAACTCGCCAAAGCCGCAGGCTTGAAGGTGCCCAAGCTCTGAATTTGGGCCTGGCATGTTTCGACGTTCTGTCGTCAAGCCCGGCCCAACCTTCGTTGTCTTGGTTAACTTCTGTGCGGAATTTCCGGATCCGAGCGATGCGCTGTGGTTTTTACAAATGGTAACGAAGCCAACGGAGGGCCTTATGGTCCTTCGCGGCGGCACGCGCCCAACAGCCGTCGCTCTTCGAGCTATGGCGGTCACGAGCACGCGGCCCCACGAGGATTTGAGATCCGCGAATGATTCCGAATCCACGGCTGATTTGTAGGGCCTCGCTCTCGCGCGATGGCCGTGGTCCTCATCCTGGTTTCGACATTCCTCATTTTCGCAGGGCCCCGCGCGATGGCCGCGATCTAGACCGGCAGCCGCCGGACGAAGACACTTGCGCGATTCCCGCGCACCGGCTTACCCCAGGCCGACGTCCAGCATCATCATCACGGTGAACCCGCCGATCGTGGACAGTGTGGCGAGGTCGGTGTTGCCATGCGACTGCGATTCGGGGATCAATTCCTCGATGGCGACGAACATCATGGCCCCGGCGGCAAACGCCAGGGCGTAGGGCAGGATCCAGTTGGTTTGCATGACGAGGAGGGCTCCGAGAACGGCGCCGGCGGGCTCCACGACAGCGGATCCTTGGCCGACGAGAAACGCGCGGGTCCGGCCGAGCCCCCCGCGGCGCAGAGGCATCGCGACGGCAAGGCCCTCCGGCACGTTTTGCAGCCCGATTCCCAGTGTCAGGGCAACGGCTCCCGCCAGGGTGCCGCCGACGGCCGGGTCCGCGGAATGGGCCAGCGCGCCGAAGGCGACCCCGATGGCCGCGCCCTCCGGAATGTTGTGCAAGGTCATCGCCGTGAACAACAGCGTCGAGCGCCGCCACCCCGTCGGCGGGCCCTCCGCATCGGACAGGTCGTTTTTCCCCGGATGCAGGTGTGGCAGGAGACGGTCGGCCAGGCGGATGAATCCGGCCCCGGCAAGAAAGCCGATCGCCGCGCCCATCCAGGGCGCCGTGTCGCGCTCCTCGAGGATCTCGATCGCCGGCGCCAGGAGCGACCAGAAGCTGGCGGCGATCATGACCCCGGCGGCGAAACCCATCATGGCGTCGGAGCTGCGGAACGTGAATTCCCGCTTGAAGAACACCGTCGTGGCTCCGATCGCGGTCAGCATCCAGGTGAAGGTTCCCGCGAGAAGCGCCTGGGAGACGGGAGAAAGTTGTTCGAGGAAATCGATCATCGGTGCGGCGGCGGGCGGCCCGGCGCCCTGTGCGCGCCAGACCGGAGTCGTCTTGGAAACGGCGAGGTTCTCAGGAACACGCCAATCGTATGCCAATCAAAGCGAAATCCTCGGAGACGGCTACAAGATTTTCGAATCCACGACTGATTCGGAAACCACACCAAATTTGTAGGGCCGCGTGCTTGTCATGGATCATGAGCTTGTCGAATGGCGCGCGTGCCGCCCCGCAATGCGGCAGGTTTTCAAAACGAGTAATCAAAACCGAGGGTCTGCAGATTCAGACTCGGATTGGTTTCGTGAAGATTGCCATTGGAAATGTGCAGAAAGCGGTAGCCGATGGTCCAGTCTTCGCTCAAACGCCAGTCCAGGCCGACACTGGTGAAAAACTCGAAATGCCCGCCGAGGTCCAGTTCGTCGCCGAACTTCTCTTCGCTGAGGATCGTCACACCGGGTCCGAGAACCCCGCTGACGGGAAAAGAATCGAAGCCCAGTCTCAGTTGGGGCGCGACTCTGGCGTAGGCGGAGGTGTCGTCTTCGCCGGACAAACCGCCGATCGCACCTTCGAATTCGACCGAGAGCCGCGTGTTCCCGGCGATATCCCACGACCACGGAGTGCCGGCGGTTGCGTACGCTTCGTAGCCGGTGATCGTTACACCGTCATCGCTGTCCGGACCGGCCCGGAATCCAATGCGATCCAGGCCGAACGAATCGCCCGCGCTGGCTGGATTCGCAACGAGAGAAAAGCCGAGGAAGCCGGCCGAAACCGATGCAAGGAATCGATTCATGACGCTTGATCTCCCCCATTATCATGCCAATCGGAAAATAGGCTCGAAAAAACCCTGGGAACCCCGGGAAAGTCGCACCGGCAGGTGCGGTCGTCCCGCGAACCGCATTGCGGAATGCAGTGGCGGGAGGTGCGCATGGTGCGGAATGCAATGCGATGCAAGGCGCGGCGGTTCGGGCTGGGGGCGGTGCCGGGTGGGGCGCCCTCGGGATTCTTCAGTCCTTCCGGGAAGAAACCCCGCACAAGGAGGCGGGACACGCCTGTCCCGCGCCGGTGAACACAAACCCAACGTAGCCTGGCGCCATCGCCCCAGGCACCCCCCTACGAGTCAAAGTAATTCCGGATCGCACGCTCGACCGAGCTGTCGGAGAATTCCTCCGCGTCGGGTGCTTCGGGAGCGTTCTCGAGGATCGTCGCTCCGACGGTCGTCCGGACGTGCGCGGAGCCAAGATCGAACTCCGTGAGCCGCTCCCACGGTAGAAGGATGTTCTTGGCCCGGAGCAGATCACTCTCCTTGATTCGAAGATAGGGGAGTTCGGAAAGCTTCGGATCCAGCACCACATCCGAGACCTCTCCGATGGCAGCGCTTTCTTGGGAAAAAACCTTGTAGCCGAGAATATCCCGGGCCGACCGCAGGTTGTCGCTGTCTTTCCGCTCCACGTCCGATGGATCCGGACCGGACTGGACCCGCCCGGCGATGGTTTCGCTGGCGAGCATCGACGGGGCGACGAAACCGCCCGTTCCGACGGTCTGCGGCCATCCGTAGTGCGCCGCGAGACGCTCCTGGTACTCATCGGAAACCGGGCGGTCCGATTCGTATGGCGGGCTCTCTTCGATCTTCCGCCGGCTCAGGGAGGTCGGGACAGCCGGCCCCTTGCCGGGTGCCATGTCCCTTGCCTTCCGTGCGTCGATCCCGTCGGGCGCGATCAGCACCTTGCGATGCGAGAACCAGTGGCCGGTCCGCACGACGAAATAGCCGATTCTTCCCGACCGGTCGTAGAAAAGAACGTCTTTGCATTCGCCGATTTCTCCGTCGGTGGCTTCCATGGGAGATCCTTCGAGTGAATCGAAGAAATAGAATCCGAATTTTGGTTCGTGGCTCATGATCGCTCCCCCGCAGGTGCCGTGCCACTTGTTTGGCGGGATTCTTGAGCGATCGCCGCGAACCGGTCCGAAGATCGGGAACCGTCCCTTTCGAGGTTCCACGCACCCGTGGTTTCTCCGCGGCGGCAAGACGGTGGGACGCGGGGTCTTGTCAACTCCGGACGTTTCTGCTAGGCCTGTCGAATGAGTCGAAAAGTTACCCTCTTCACCGGCCAGTGGGCCGATTTGCCGCTGGATGAACTGTTGCCGCTCGTCGCGAAGATGGGCTACGACGGGGTCGAACTGGCCTGCTGGGGCGACCATTTCGAAGTGGGGCGCGCCCTCGGCGAGGAAGGCTACATCCCCGCCCTATGGGAGAAGCTGGCCGCGCACGGATTGTCCTGCCACGCCGTCTCCAACCACCTGGTGGGCCAGGCGGTCTGCGACCGGATCGACGCCCGGCACAAGGCGATCCTCCCCGACGCGGTCTGGGGCGACGGCGATCCCGAGGGGGTCCGCCAACGCGCGGCCGAAGAGATGAAGGACACCGCGCGGGCGGCCCGGAGGTTTTTCGACGCCCGGCCCGATGAGGCGGTCGTCCATCCGGTCGTCAACGGCTTCACCGGCTCGTCGGTCTGGCACGCCCTCTACGGGTTCCCGCCGACCTCCCAGGAGTTTCTGGACGCCGGGTACAAGGACTTCGCCGACCGGTGGCTTCCGATCCTCGATGTCTTCGGGGAGGTGGATGTGAACTTCGCTCTCGAGGTCCATCCGACCGAGATCGCCTTCGACACGGCCTCGGCCGAGAGAGCCCTGGCCGCCGTCGGCGGGCACAAGCGGTTCGGCTTCAACTACGATCCCAGCCACCTCGGCTACCAGGGGGTCGATTATGTCGGCTTCATCCGCCGTTTCGCCGACCGGATCCATCACGTCCATATGAAGGACGCCTGGTGGGGCCACGGCGACGGCACGGCCGGGGTTTTCGGCGGGCACACCGATTTCGGCGATTCCCGGCGCTACTGGGACTTCCGCTCCATGGGCCGGGGCGACATCGACTTCGAGGAAATCATCGTGGCGCTGAACGACATCGGTTACGCCGGACCGCTTTCCATCGAGTGGGAGGACACCCGGATGGACCGTGTCCACGGCGGAACCGAAGCCGCCGAATTCACCCGGGGGATCGATTTCCAGCCGAACGCGACCGCGTTCGACGCGGCCTTCGAGAAATCGAAACGGTAGGAGGAGGCAATCATGGCGATTCAGCGAAAAATCCGCATGGGCATGGTCGGCGGCGGCCAGGGCGCCTTCATCGGCGCGGTCCACCGCACCGCCGCCGCGATCGACGGACGGGTCGAACTGGTCTGCGGAGCCTTCAGCTCCGATCCGGACCGGGCGAAGGCCTCGGGGCGCGAACTGTTTCTCCCCGATGAGCGATGCTATTCCGATTACACCGCGATGATCGAGAAAGAGGCGGCCCTGCCCGAAGACGAGCGCATGGATTTCGTCGCCATCGTTACGCCGAACCACGTCCACTTCCCCGTGGCGAAGGCCGCCCTCGAAGCGGGTTTCCATGTCCTCTCCGACAAGCCCGCGACCCTCGACCTCCGGGAAGCCGTCGAACTGGCCCGCCTGGTCGGTGCCACCGGGCTCAAATACGGTCTGACCCACAACTACACCGGGTATCCGATGGTCAAGCAGGCGAAGGAACTCGTGCGCGACGGGGTGATCGGCGCGATCCGCAAGGTGGTGGTCGAATATCCCCAGGGCTGGCTGGCCACCCCCATCGAGCGGGACGGCCAGAAGCAGGCCTCCTGGCGGACCGATCCGGCGCGCTCGGGTGCGGCGGGCTGCATGGGGGATATCGGAACCCACGCCGAGAATCTTGCCGAGTACATCACCGGTCTGCGGATCAGCGAACTGGCCGCGGATTTGACCCGGTTCGTGGAGGGACGCCGGCTCGACGACGACGGGAACGTCCTTCTGCGCTTCGAGGGGGGTGCCAAAGGCGTCCTGCACGCCTCGCAGATTTCCGCCGGGGAGGAGAACGCCCTCAATATCCGGATCTACGGGGAGAAGGGCGGCCTGGAGTGGCACCAGATGGAGCCGAACACCCTCCTCGTCAAGCACATCGACCGGCCGACGGAAATCTACCGGACGGGCAACGGCTACGTGGCGGAGGCCGCCGCCGCCCACACACGGACGCCTTCCGGCCATCCCGAGGGATACCTCGAAGGCTTCGCCAACATCTACCGCAACTTCGCCGCCCATATCGCCGCCGATCTCGCCGGGGAGGAGCCTCCGTCCTGGGCCACGGACTATCCCACGATCCACGACGGCGTCCGGGGCATGGCCTTCATCGAAGCGGTGGTGCGCAGTTCCGAGAACAACGCGGAGTGGACGAAACCTGTGGTCGGGGAGTGAATCCTTCCCGAACAAACAGTCCCCTCCGCGTCGGCATCATCGGTTGCGGCAAGATTTCCCAGGCCTACTTCACCGGCGCGAAGGTTTTTGAGTCGCTTAAAATCGTTGCCTGTGCCGACCTCAATCCGGAAGTCGCCCGGGCCAAGGCGGAGGCCAACGGGTGCGAGGCGGTATCCGTTGATGATCTTCTCGGTCATCCGGAGATCGATCTTGTCATCAACCTGACCGTTCCCGCCGCCCACGGAGAGATCGACAAGCGCTCGCTGGAGGCGGGGAAACACGTCTATTCCGAGAAGCCTTTCACGGTGGAACTCGAAGAGGGCCGCGAGGTTCTCGCCCTGGCCGAAGCCAGGGGCCTCCGCGTGGGCTGCGCGCCCGACACCTTTCTCGGCGCGGGCCTGCAGACCTGCCGGAAGCTGGTCGACGAGGGGGCCGTCGGCCGGGTCGTGGCGGGCACGGCCTTCATGCTCAGCCGGGGACCGGAATCCTGGCATCCGAACCCCGGATTCTACTATTTGAAAGGGGGCGGCCCCGTCCTCGACATGGGGCCGTATTACCTGACCGCGCTGGTCAACCTGATCGGACCGGTCAAGCGGGTTGCGGGGATCACCTCGCGGGCCTTGGACGTCCGCGTCGCCACCTGCGAGGAGCGGAGGGGCGAGGAGCTTCCGGTCGAAGTATCGACCCACGCGTCGGCCAGCCTGGAATTCCACTCCGGAGCGGTGGTTACGGCTGTTTTTTCGTTCGACGTGCCCAGGCACGGCCACGCGCCGATCGAACTCTACGGTACCGACGGTTCCCTGAGAGTGCCCGATCCGAACACCTTCGGCGGGCCGGTCGCCTGTTACCGCATCGCCGCCCATAAGGACGGGTGGACCGACGAGCCGCTCAGCCACCGCTACGCGGAGAACACGAGGGGGATCGGTGCCGCCGACATGGCGTGCGCGATCAACAGCGGCCGCGAACACCGGGCGAACGGGCTGCTCGCGCTTCACGTTCTCGAAGTCATGCACGCCATCGAGGAGTCCAGCCGAACCGGAACCCACGTCGATATCGAAAGCCGCCCCGCCCGCCCGGCGCCTCTCCCCGTCGGGCTGGTTGCCGGGACCCTGGATCCCTGATCCCCCCGGCCCGCCGGCAGCGTCTTCACGGCGACAGGGCCCGGGTTGCCCGGACCCTCTATCCCTGATCCCCCGGTCGGCCCAAAATACGCCCCTCCTCGGCGGATCAAAATGATCACCAAAATTATCGCCCGGGTCGAATATGAGGTTGACAGGTCCAATCCACTTTTCAGACCCGGTTAAAATAAAGAAAAGAATCTTGAAATAGTTTGTAGACTGGCTTTTAATCTAGAAAAATTATACTATTATAATAAAAAAACGACTACGATCGAAACTTAGTTAAGGCAAGAGTTTATTTTACCAGCTGATGAGCTGCGCGGTGAACGTGGGATAAGTCGTTCGGGACAATTCGGGCCAATTTGAATTTGTGCCCGGGTCAAAAAATGGGATTGACACCTCCGAATATCTTTTTCAGAAGCGGTTAAAAAAAATAATCTTGAAATGTTTTGTACACTGGTTTTTGATCTAGAAAAACTAATACTATTATGATAAGAAAACGTCCACGATTGAAACTGGGTGAAGGAACGAAAGCCTTTTACCATCTGATGAGCCGGACCGTGAACGGGGAGAAGTGGTTCGGGGTGCGGGAGAAGGAGTACCTGCGGAAGCTGATCTGGCAGGTGGCCGAGTTCTCCGGCATCCGGGTCATCACCTACGCGGTGATGGACAACCATTTCCATGTTTTCGCGGAGGTGCCGCCCGAGCGGGTCGTGTCGGATGAGGAGATCGTCCGCCGCTTCGCGGTGCTCTATCCGGAGGTCACTCCCTGGCAGCCGCTTTCGGCGGATGCGCTGGCCGAGATCCTCGCGGAGAACGACGAACGGGGGCAGGCGCTGCGGGAGGGCCTGCTGGCCCGCATGCACGATG
>JBKHCX010000127.1:0-8729 GCA_046541615.1 Puniceicoccaceae bacterium | reverse complement strand
CGAGGGCGAAGAGGCCGCCGCCGAAGGCGAGGCCGCCGCCGCCGAGGGCGAAGAGACCGCCGCCGCCGAGGGCGAGGCCGCCGCGCTCGACGCGGCACTCGCCGCCGCCGCCGCCGCGCTGGAAAGCGCGGCCGCCGAAGCCGGGGATTCGGAGCCCGGTCCGGAGCAAAGCGAATTCCTCGAATCCGTCGCCGCCCAGCTCGCCCAGGGCATGGAGGGCGATCCGACCGGCGAGGGCGAGGGCGAAGGCGAAGACGGCCCTCCCTCCCCGCCGCAAAGCGCCTCCACAACCCCGATGACCGACCAGGAGTCGGATGGCGAGGGAGAGGGCGAGTATAATTCCGCCGGCCCCGAGGTCGCCGGCACTCCCGGCGAACTCCCCGAAGATTCGGCTTTCACCTCCCTGCCGGAGCGCGACCGCGAGGCCATCCGCCAGTCCATGTCGGAGCCCCACCCCCCCGCCTACCGCGATTTCATCGAACAGTACCGCCGCAACCTCGCCGAATCCATCCAATGACCCGCCCCCCCTTCCGATCCATCCCGCCCGCCCTCGCCCTGCTCATCGGCTCGCTCCTGCTGATACCCGGCGCGCGGGCCGCCGCGCAAGCGGATGAAGGCGAGGCGCCCGTCATCACGCCGGAGATCCGCTCGCTCATCGACGGCGGTCTCGAATGGCTGGCCCTCCAGCAGGAGCGCACCGGGGCGTGGAGTTCCGGCGCCCCCGGAGGCACCCAGTACCGCGGCGCCATGACCGGGTACGTCGTCCTCGCCTACATGGGGGCCGGGCACGTGCCCGGCGAAGGTCGCTACGGCGAGGCGCTTCAGCGGGCGGTGGACTACCTCGTCGGCAGCGTTCTCCCCGACGGCACCATCCAGACCGACAACCGCGGCCACTACATGTATTCCCACGGGATCGTGCTCCTCGCCCTCGCCCAGGCGCTGGGCCAGAGCAACGATCCGAACATCCGCCCGGCAATCGAGCGCATGGTGCGGCTGACCCTCGGCGCGCAGGACGCCAACGGCGGATGGCGCTACCACCCGCGGCCCTCCGGAGCCGACATCTCGGCCACCGTCGTGCAGTGCGTCGCCCTGCGGGCCGCCCGCAACGTGGGCATCCCCGTCGGGCAGGATGTGCTCGAACGGGCCGCCGACTACGTCCGCGCCTGCAACATCGAAGGCACTCCCTCCTTCGCCTACATGCCGAACCAAGACCGGCCCGGCTACGCGCGCACCGCCGCCGCCGCCTATTCCCTGCAGGTCCTCGGGCACTACGACGATCCCCTCATCTCCCCCGCCATCGAAGAACTGCTCGACATCCGCGTGCGCGGGGACGGCAACCCCGGGCGATGGACCACCTACGGAGATTACTACGCCACACCGGCCCTGTACATGATCGGCGGCGATGCCTGGTCCGAGTGGTACGCCGGTCTCAGCCGGAAGATCGCCTCCGAAGCCAACCGCGACGACGGCCGCGTTTACTGGGGCAACCCCCGGGGCGGCGGACACGGAGACAACAGCCCGATCTACAAGACGGCGCAGCACATCTCGATGCTTGCCGTCCCCACCCGCTTCCTTCCCATCTACCAGCGCTGATCCGCCGCCGCCAAGCACCATGCCGTTTCACGCCCGCCGAACGCTCCTCGCCTCCCTCTGCCTGCTCGCCGCGGTCCCGCTGGGCGGACAAACCGACGAGGCACTGGTCCTCACCCTGGACGGCAAGCGCATCGCCGGCGCGCCGGAATTCGATCGGATGAACATCGTCCTCGATCGAACCACCGGAGCCCCGGCCTCCATCCATCCATCCACCATCTGGCACCTGTTCATGGATCGCCCCTCCGGCGATGGTGCGGACGGGCTCGGAACACAGGCCGTCGAGAACGAGCCGGCGCCCGTCCCCGGCGTGGTCCTGACCAACGGCGCGTTCGTCGCGGGGTGGCCGGAAAGCGTGACGGACGACGCGGTGACCATCGAATCCGGCCGGGCCGGAGAGCTGACCTTCCCGCGCGAACAGGTGGCGCGCGTTCAGTTCACCTTCCTGTCGGGGGGCACGAGGGTGGTCCTGCCCGAATCCGCCACCGGCGTCGTCTCGAAATCCGGCCATTTCGCCGAGGGCGACATCATTTCGTTCACGGAGGACAAGGTCGTCATCGACTCCATCCTGGGGGGGGCCTCGACCCATTCCACCAAGAACCTCCACGCCGTCGTCCTCGCCCCTTCGCCCCGCGTATCGAGCGACTACATTCTCGAACTCGAAGACGAAAGCCTCCTTTTGGCCGACGACCTTTCCATCCAGGCGGACGGTCTGCGGATCTCCGGTCTCCTCACCGGCGACGAAGAGATCGAAGCCTCCGACCTCGCCCGGTTGTCCGCCGGCGAGCGAAGGGTCCTCGACCTCACCGACCTGCCGTACCGACGCCGGCGGCCCGAGGTCGAGGGCGAGAGCGACCTCGCCGTCCGCACCTCCCCGCTGACGGCGGCGCCGATCCGCGTGGACAGCCTCGGCCGAATCGTCGAAATCCCCGCCGGCAACGCCATCGCCAGCATGACCGGGGAAGAGATGCGGGGATTCTCCGTGCGACTGGCGGTCCCCCCCGGCCAACCGCCGCAGAACCGCGTCGTCTTCCGGATCCGAGCGGACAATCTCCAGGTGTACGAGTCCCCGCCCATGAACTCCGAGAGCGACCCCGTGCTCGTTGGATTCCGCGAACGCATCTCGCGCTTCCTGGTACTCGAGGTGCTGCCGGCCGACGGCCAGACCCACGAAACCCCGGGGCTGTGGATCGAACCCGTCCTGCATACACAATGACCCGCTTCATCCTTCTCGCCGGCCTCGCCCTCGGCCTTTGGCCGGCCGCCGCCGAGATGCCGGAGGAGCACCGCCGTTACTTCGACGAGGACGGGCGCCTGCGCTGGGTGCCCCCGCCGGAGCCCACCGTCGAGCGGCTGGCCGGCGGGCGCATCCGCATCGCCGATCTCATCGTGGACCCGCGGAAGCGCTCCGTTCTCGTGCCGGTCGCCTTCAACGCCCGCCCCGGCGAGGAACTGGAATACCTGCTCGTCCACGAACTCGGCAAAGTGCACGAAAGCCTGCTGCGGACGGAGACCGCCCCCACCTACCTCCACACCGCCATGCTGCTCCTCGGGGTCGAGCGATCCCCGAAGCGGGAATCCTCGCCACCCGCGCAGATCGACCGGGAATGGCTCGGGCGGACCGACGCCCCCTCCGGGCCGGCCGTGCGCCTCCAACTCCTGGCTTCCCGCGAAGACGGGACCTCCGGCACCTACGCGCTCGAAGCGTTTGTCACCGACCTGTCGCGCGACGGCCCCATGGAGGAAGGCCACTGGGTCTATAACGGATCGGCGCTGAACGAGGGCGTTTTCGTCGCCGAAGTCGAAGGTTCGTTCGCCTCCCTGATCACCGATCCCATGGCCCTCGTCAACTACACCGGCCCCGGTCGCACCGACGACCTGAACTGGCTGGCCCGCGCCCTCCCCGACGACTTCCCTTCCGGAGATCCATCCCTGCTCCTCCGCCTCACCCTCCTCGAGTAGCCGGGTGAGGATCCGGACCAGCGCGGCCCTGGTGATACCGGGAGCCATCGTCCCCCCCCGGAAAGCAAGAAGCGGCATCTTCCCGCCTGGAAGCGGCCGCAAGCCGGTTCCGCCCGCGACTTCACGCCTTGAAGTCAGCGCCACCGGTGTTCACCCCAGATCAAAGATGCTGCGGACCTTGAGGGCGGCGGCGAAGTCGCCCGCTTCGGTCGGAGCGGCGGGCCTGACCTCGATCGTGCGCGGGGATCCGGGGCGCAGGCAGATGAAGTTGTCCGAGCAACGGGCCTCGGCGCCTTCGAGTTCGAGCCAGGCCCAGAGCGCCGGTCGGAGGGCCGCCAGGGTCACGCGGTAGCACCGGTCGTCGGTCCGGGCGATGTCGGGCGCGATCTCGGGGTCGGCCAGGTTGAGCGATTTCGGTCGGACGAAGGTGGCGAAGTCGCTGGAAACGAGTTCCTCCCCGCGCCACAGCTCGAGCCACACGAGGGTTTCCCGCGCGGTATGCGACCGGAGCGCTTCGCGGCAGTCGAGCGTCTTGACCAGCCGGTTCGCCCGGACGCCGGTCTCGACGGTTTCTTCGCCCCCGGCGTGCCCGGTTCCGCCCGCGTCGGTCACGGCCCACCGCAGGGTGAGCGACTCCGCTTCGGGCCGGTCGCTGGTCACGTGGACCTCGACCCGGCCGTCCCCGGGGTTCCCGCTCACCAGTCCGGAGACCAGAACCGGCGCGAAGAAGCGTTTCGACAGGTAGTGCAGCGCCTTCCACCGCCCGTGGTAGTCGATCGACGACCAACTGGCGACGGGCCAGCAATCGTTGAGCTGCCAGTAGAGCGCGCCCATGCAGCGCGGCATGTTGCGCCGCCAGTGTGCGACGGCGTATTGGATCGCGAGGGCCTGCTGGAGCTGGCTGAGCCAGAGCGTGGCCTCGTGCCCGGCGGGCATGCGGAACCAGTCGAGCATGTAGTGGACGATCTTCGCGTTGCCCTGCTTGCTGCGCTGGTGGAACTCCATCACCGGACTGGTGATGTTGCGGTCGCCGGGCGCGGTGTAGGCCTCGACCGTGCGCGGCTCCGGGTAGCTCTGGAAACCGAATTCGCTGCAGAACCGGTGGAAGGATCCGCGATACCATTCGAAGGGCTGGTAGCCGTGCCAGACATCCCACAGGTGCGCGTCGCCGACCCCCGCATTGTTGTGGTCGTTGCGGTCGCCGTGGGGCGAGTGGGGGGAAGAGGGCCAGTAGGGGCGTTGCGGATCCTCCTCGGCGACGATCCGCGGCAGCTCCCGGTCGAACCACATGCGGTAGAGATCCTCCGGCATCTCCGGCCAGGTTCCTCCTTTGCCGAAGCTCGTCCACGCCATCTCCAACTCGTTGTTGCCGCACCACAGGGCGAGGGAGGGATGGTGGCGGAGGCGCCGGATGTTCTCCCGGGCCTCGGCCCGGCAACTGGCTGCGAAGGCGGGGTCGTCCATCGGGTAGGCCGAACAGGCGAACAGGAAGTCCTGCCAGACGCAGAGGCCCAGCTCGTCGCAGAGTTCGTAGAAAGAAGACGCTTCGTAGAGGCCGCCGCCCCAGACCCGGATCATGTTGTGGTTCGCCTCGACGGCGCTTTCGAGCAAGTAGCGGTAGCGCGGAGCGCCATGGCGGCGCAGGGCGTCGGCGGGAATCCAGTTCGAGCCCTTGGCGAAGAACGGCACGCCATTGACGCGGAAATAGAAGGACTCGCCCCACTGGTCCTTTTCCCGGACGAGTTCCAGCCGGCGCAGGCCGATCCGGCGGGAGGTCTCGTCGATCAGGCCGCCCCCGGCCGCGAGGTAGCGGGCGGTGACGGTGTAGAGCGGCCGCTCGCCCATGCCCGCCGGCCACCAGAGCCGCGGGTCGGGGATGGCGAGCGTGGCGGACGCGGTGTCGCCCTCAACCGCCGCCCCGGCCGAAGCGACGACCCCGCCCTCGCGGACGATCTCGAAAACGGCACGGCCGTCCCCGGCTTCGCGGTCCAGCCTCAGCGTGGCCTCGAGCTCCACCCCGCCCCCGCCGTGGTGCTGCTCGAGCCGCAGATCCTCGATGCGGGCGCCGTCGAAGGCGAGCAGCTCGATATCGCGCCAGATGCCGCAGGTCACGAGCACCGGCCCCCAGTCCCAGCCGAAGTTGCACTGTTCCTTGCGCACCCAGGGCCGTCCGTTACGCTCGTGGCCGATGTGCGTCGAAGTCATCAGGTGGCGCTTCGATTCCTTCTCGCGGATGTAGGGCCACACCGAAGCGAAGGCGACCTCGATGCTGTTCTCCCCCGGCCGGAGCACGGCCCTGAGGTCGAATTCCCACTCCCGGTGCATGTTGTCGGCGCGGCCGATTTCCTCGCCGTTGACCCGCACCGTCGCGAAGGTGTCCAGCCCCCGGCAGCGCAGGAGCACGTTTTCGCGGGCCAGGATCCCGGGGGAGACGGCGAAGTTTCGGCGGAACGTCCAGCCGTGCTCGGCGACCCACTGCGCGTCCATCTCCTGCTCGCGGTGGTAGGGATCGTGAAGTCGCCCGGCGGCGAGGAGATCGAGATGGACGTTGCCCGGCACCGTCGCCGGAATCCCGACCGGATCGTCGTCGCGCCAGAGGGTCCAGGTGCCGTTGAGAGAAAGCATCCGCATGTTTGGGTTCATGCACCCGCAGCGGCTTCGGCGCAACCGGATTTCCCGCGCGATGGGGACACGGGGCGCCGGGATGATGGCGCGTCGCCCGTGGCCTTCCATCCGGCATCACTCGAATCCGGGCAGGTATTCCTTCTGCGCCTCGAACATTTCCAGGGTCATGGCGCGAATCTCCCGCGGACTGCACACGGCGGCGGTGAGTGGGTCGAGCATGAGGGCGTGCACGGCGGCCCCGATGTCCTTCCGGATGCAGGCTTCCGCCGCCAGGTCGAACATGGCCAGGTTGCTTCGGCAGAGCGCGGCCATCGGCGGAGGCAGCTTCCCGTAGCGGATGGGTTGGACCCCGTTCGCGTCCACCAGACAGGCGACCTCCACACACATGTCGGCCTGGAGATTGCCGATCAGCAACCCACTTCCGTCCGCGGGCTGGTTCATGACGTTGCCGTGGATGCGGTAGGGGGTGTTTTTCTCGATGGCCTCGATGATCCAGGAGGCATACTCCCAGCTCCGCTTCCAATCGGGGTCTTTCTTGCCCGAGAGAAAGGCTCTGCGGTCCTCGTCCTGTTCTTTGCGCCAATTCGGCCAGTTGGTGGCGTAGAAGCGGGAGCCTCCGTCATAGCCGCTGCGGAGGAATTTCCGCCCCTCCTCCGATTTACGGTAGTAGGGCAGGTATTCGGAGAGATGGCCCGAGCTTTCGGTGATGAAGGCGCCGAACTCCAGGCACATGTGCTTGCGGACCAGGTCGCGATGATGTTCGGGACGGTCCTCCGGAGCCATTCCGGAGTGGCTGGGGAGGTATTCGGGCGGAACCGTGCCCCGGTCCCATTCGGCGAGCGATTGTTCAAGTTGAGCCGCGAAATCCTTTTTCAGGGAGGGATACAGATCCACGCCTTTGTGCTCCAGGCGGGTGAACCAGGCCAGGTGGTTGATCCCGGCGCATTCCCAGGCGAGTTGGTCGTAGGGGACGCCCGCCCGTTTGGCCAGGAGGTTGCTGGTGCCCTGCACGCTGTGGCAGAGTCCGACCACCGGAATGCCGCTCACCCGTCCGGCGGCCGTGCAGAGCATGGCCATCGGATTGGTGTAGTTCAACACCCGCACCTTGGGGCAGAGGTCCTCGCAATCCCGGAGAATGTCCAGAAACGCGGGAATGGTGCGCAGGCCTTTGAACAATCCCCCCGGGCCGATGGTGTCGCCGATGCATTGGTCCACCCCGTATTTGAGCGGGATGTCGTTGTCCAACTCCACGCATTGGGGACCGCTGACTTCGATGCAGTTGATGAGGTAATCGCTGCCGGCCATCACTTCGGTCCGGTCGGTGGAGGCCACCACCTTCCATTTCGCGCCGGGAATCCCTTTGATCAATTTGCGGAGCATGCGCGCGGACAGATTCAGGCGCTTCTCGTCCAGATCGACCAAAGCGAAGGTCCCGCCCTTGTTGCCGGGAGTCAGCACGATGTCGTTCAGCACCCGGGGTGTGAAAAAACTGCCCGCCCCGATGAAAGTGACCTTGATCGGGCGGCTGAACTCGCCGGGGAGGCCCCGACTGGCCGCGTCCTGGGTGTGGGCGGCGTGGCCGATGTCGGGTTCGGTTCTCGTGGTGGTTTTCTTTTTCGCCTGGCTCATGGGATTCTCCGTGTGTGGGTTGATAACGGGGGTATCCTGCGCTTCTCCCCGGGAATACTCCAGAACCGAACCTTGATATTCTCTATGCAAAATGTGATATAAGGACGATGGAGCCTCATTCCTGTTCACTCGGCTCACTGCCGGATATCCGCATCGTCCAACGCGAGATCCAGACGAAGCGGAGCTATTTCTGGGACAATGCCGGGCGGCAGCCGGATCAGGGCCTGGTGGTGCAGCAAACCCTGGCCGGATCCGCGTTTTATGAGGACGCCAGAGGGAGGCAATGGGCGGAACCGGGCCAGGCCATGCTCTTCAGGTATGCCGAGGAGAGCCGCTATGGTCTGGATGAAAACTGCGACCTCCCCTACGAATTGTGTTGGATCTATTTGGCGGGACCGGAGGGGCTGCTCGAACTGGCCTCCGGAATCCGACAGACGTTCGGCAGCGTGGTGCGCATGCGGCTCGATGGAGAAGCGGGTCTGCTAGCGCGCCGCTTGCACGGGGATTTCGGCACAGGGAATCTCCCCAATCGGTTTTATCTGGCGGAATGCGCCTATCGGCTGCTGATTTCCATCTACCGCGAACAAGTGGAGGACACCTCTGGAAACGACCCGATCGCTTACGGACGCCATCTACTGGAGAGCCGATTCCGCTCGCCGTTCAACTTGAAGGAGTGGTCGGAACAGATCGGCATCAGCCGCGAACATTTCACCCGTGGGTTTCGCGCGCGCTACGGGGAGACACCGGCGGCCTTCCTGCGCCGGCTCCGCCTCGAGCACGCCCACATCCTCCTCCGGAACCGGACCCTCAACCTAAACGACGTCGCCGCCGCCAGTGGCTTCGCCTCCGCGCAGACCTTCCACCGCGCCTACAAAACCCATTTCGGCGTCCCCGCCGGATCGGGCAGATCGATCGGCGGCGGC
>JBKHCX010000126.1:0-8865 GCA_046541615.1 Puniceicoccaceae bacterium | reverse complement strand
CTCCCCCGCCCGGAGGATGGACGCTCCCGTCCACCGCTTCCCGCCAACCCGTTCCGAATCGACACAGCGCCGAACTTGAATTTTGACTCGACAACCGCCCGGCTATCGGCAACCCTCTTTCCCGTTTCCCGATGGATCAAACCACAAATCCGGTCGAAAATCCGGATCCGGGAAACCCGACCGGGGGATTAGCTCAGCTGGTTAGAGCGCCTGCTTCACACGCAGGAGGTCGGCGGTTCGAGTCCGCCATCTCCCACCAGTGCTTCCGGAGGCCCGGCCGAATGGCACTGGCTCCCGGTCTTTCGAATCGAGAGTGGAAGCCGCTTCCAGCCGCTCTCAGGCGCCAGGCCGCCGCTTCCGCATCGGCTCAAGCCGCCCCATCCTGGCGTGCCGGGTTTCATCGCACCGGGCGCCGCATCCCGCAGGCCGCCCCCCCGGAAGCGATCGCGGACAGGCCCAATCGGGAGGCACGAAAAAGGGGCCGCGTCGAGCGCGGCCCCTGCTTGCGATAAAAGTGCGAACCGGATCCTGGATCCGAGCGGCGGAATAGCGTCCCGCGAACGAGTAAAAAGGTTACCCCTTCTCCTCTTCGTCCGAAGAAACAGGCCCGGGCTCGGAAGCTTTCACCAGACTGTTCTGCTTTTTGATGTTGTAAACCGTCTGAGCGGATTTCCCGATGGCGGCGGCGACTTCTTTGTCGGTCCGGCCTTCCTTGATCATCTGAAGGGCCTTTTCCTTCTCCTCGGGAGTGGTTCGCGGAGACTTCTTCGCGGCCTTGGAGGCGGCTTTTTTCGTAGCCTTCTTCGCGGCGGCCTTCTTCGTGGCCTTCTTGGCGGTGGTCTTGCGAGAGCGCTTCACCGCTGCCGAGGTCCCACCCAGATCGCCGACCATTTCGAGAAAAGCATCCAGCTCCTGCAAGTTGGAATAGCCCGCTTCCGCCAAGGTTGCGAGGAGCTTGTCGCTCATCGCCTTCAACTTGCGAGCCTCCCGGATGGATGACTTTAACTCCGTCAGTGTTTGGATTTTGTTTTGCATATTTGGCATATCGAGGGGAATCTTCACTAAAGAAACTTCATAAGTCCATCCTAAATTCGTTTTTTGCAAAAAAACTTTAGACCGCTTTCGAGCGCGGATTCCTTCCCGGAACAGGCTTCTTTGGATCAAAAACGCGAGGACGGTTTCTTACAATACGCCGGCGCGCGGACCTCTGTCTTGAAGATTCCACCGGAGGCACCGGGGGGGATGAAGGACTCCTTGCGATCACCGGGAGTCCGCGGACGCGCTGCGCCGGAGTCCTCGCTCCCCGGTCGGCCGCCCTTCGGCGTGGGCCTTCGCGCCCCCGCCGAAGGGCCGGGCGACTTCAGTCCGCGGCGTCGCTCTCTTGCGTTTCGGCGGCCTGCGGACGGCCGCCGGACGCCGGCGAATCACCGGGGCGCAGCCAGGTCGGGTCGCGGACGACCCATTGGTATTCCCCGCCCCAAACCTGCAATTCGGCGAGGAATTCGACTTCATCGCCGATCGCCCGGTCGCCAATCCTCGCCCACACGGTCGGCCGGGGGCTGTAGAACTCGAGAACCGTTTCGCCGGTCGCGACCGAAGGCGGCATCCAGGCGGCCCACTTCCCGGACACGTGGAAAAGATCGCCGACAAACTCGCCCCATTCGGACGGATCCTTGGCGAGGACTTCCCCGGCGGTCCGCGGTTCGGGCCCGCCCCGGGCTCGGTCGTAATCGACCAGCATGATCCGGCCCGGCTGGTCGCTGTTCCGCCCGGGGTCCTCCGGGATGCGGATCTCCGAGCCGTCGCCGTCCACCTTCTCGAATCGGGCGAGAACGGGAAGGTGGTCGCTGCCCCCCCGGCCTTCTCCCGCGAAGCGGAATCGGAGCGGCCTGCCCCACTCGTCGACGTTCAGGCCGGGCAGCACGATCCTCTCAAAGGAGTTGTCCACATAGCGCACGCCCCGGTCGTCGTAGAGCCCCGGGGTGACGAGGATGTGCATCAAGGTGCCCTTCATGTCCCTCCACGTCTCGGTGTAGCGCTCGCCGATGGGCAGCTCGAACCACAGGTTGTACAAATCCCTCTCCCCGCGGGCCACCGCCGCCTCGTCCCCCTGCGACCCCAGGATCGAGTTGATCCCCGTCCGCTCCATTTCGGGGAAGAGAAGGATTTGGTCATAATAGGAGTTGAGATCGCCGCCCACCAACACGTCGGCCCGGGGGTCTTTGTCCAGTATGCGGTCGAGGATCCCGCGGACGGTGCGGGCGTTCTCAACCCGGTCCACCTCGGTCTCCGGCCGCGACGCACCCGATTTCCAATGGTTGTTGATCACAAACAGCGAATCCCTTCCGATCTCCACCTCGGCGACGAGGATCTCCCTCGCCTCCTGGGTCTCGTACGCCTCGACGGAGAAAATCGGAAAGCGGCTGAAGGTCGCGTTGATGTGCGCGGTCATGTCGTCGGTGATCTCTTCCTCGGCGGGGATCGCGACGTAGGGGTACTCCATCCCCCGGTCGGAGAGCGCCTTCAGCAGAAAGGCGACCGAGGGGAGATCCCGCACGTCGCGGTCGATCGGTTCGGTCAGCATCTCCTCCACGGTCACATCGGAATAGCGTTTCAACAGCGAGCGCGGCCACGAGCGCGAATTGGCGCGCAGCCCGGCCGGCGTGCGGTCCCGCTCCAGCTCCTGGAACAGGACGATGTCCGGCCCCCGCCCGTCGTCGATGGCGGCCAGGGTGTCCGCCGTAAATTCCAGTTTCTTCAAAAGCAAGGCGGGAGAGTATTCCCCCTCCGGCGGCATCCGGTAGTCGCTGAAGAGCGCTTCCCCGTCGATGTCGAAAACATTCTCGACATTGAAAACGAGAACCGAGAACCCGCGGGCGCCGCCGGAATGCGGAAGCAGGGTGGATGTCGCGAGGAAAACAAGGAGGAATGGGAATCTCATGGAGCTGGAATTTGTGTCTGGAGTTGACCGAAGCCAAGAGCAATCGTTACAGTTGGGAATGAAGGTAATCCGGGCAAAGAGTGCGGGCTTCTGTTGGGGAGTCGAACGCGCAATCAAAATCGCGGAAGGCTACGCGTTACAAAGCCGTAACAAAGTGCTGACCGACGGCCCCCTGATCCACAACCGCCAGATGATGGACCGGTTGGAGGAATCGGGCATCCGCGAGGTGGGCGACTACACCAGCGACAAGGACATCGAGTTGAGCGAGGAGGAGAAGAAGAACGCCGTCCTGGTCGTCCGCGCGCACGGGATTTCCCCGGAACGGCGCAAATACCTGAAAAGCCTCGGCACGGAGTTCCGCGACGCGACCTGCCCCGACGTGGGGGTCATCGCCGGCAGGATCAAGGCCGGCGCCCGCAAGGGAAAGCACACCGTGATCTTCGGCGACCCGAAGCACCCGGAGGTCGTCGGCCTGCTCGGCTACGCCGGCGGCAGGGGCCACGTCGTCCAGAACGAGGAGGACATCGAGGCCCTCCCCGAAATGGAGGAAGGAGTCGCCATGGTCTCCCAGTCCACCATGTTCGTGCAGGAGTTCGAGCGACTCTCCCGCATCCTCCTGCGGAAGTATCCCGGAGCCGAGGTGTACGACACCATCTGCGGGGCCACGAAGGAGCGCCAGACCGACCTGCGCAAACTCGTCCAGGAAGGAGCCGAGGCGATCGTCGTCATCGGCGGCCACCACTCCGCCAACACCCGGAAACTGGCGAAACTCGCCAAGGAGCACGACCGGCCGACCTTCCACATCGAAACAGCCAGCCAGATCGACCCCGCGGTGATGAGCCGCTTCGAAGTGGTCGGCGTGACGGCCGGCGCCTCGACACCCGACTTCATCATCGACGCCGTCTGCGAACGGCTCCGCGCCATCGAGCCCGCCCCGGCCGGGGTCTGATCCGCCATGGAAATCTTCCGGGGCCGGATCGTCGATGTGACCGCGGGGCGGATTTTCCCCGGGCGGTTCTCCGTTGAGAACGGGCGGATCGCCGGACTGGCCGAGGACGGCTCCGCGCCCGAAGGCCGCTGCTACCTGCCCGGATTGGTGGACGCCCACATCCACATCGAGAGTTCGCTACTCCCGCCCGCCGAGTTCGCCCGCGCCGCGGTCGTCCACGGAACCGTCGCCACGGTGAGCGATCCCCACGAGATCGCCAACGTCTGCGGGATCGCGGGAGTGGAGTGGATGATCGCATCCGGAAATCTCACCCCCCTCAAAATCAACTTCGGCGCGCCCTCCTGCGTACCCGCCACGCCCTTCGAAACCGCGGGAGCGGCCTTCGGGCCCGAAGAGGTCTCCCGCCTGCTCGACACCCCGGGGATCGGTTATCTTTCGGAGGTCATGAACTTCCCGGCGGTCCTCTCCGGCGATCCCCGGATGGCCGCCATCATCGACCGCGCGAAACAGAAGGGCGTCCCCATCGACGGCCACGCCCCGGGCGTGGTCGGGGAGGACCTGCGGGCCTACGCCCGCGCCGGCATCCGGACCGATCACGAATGCGTGACCCTCGACGAAGCCCGCCAGCGGGTCGCCTGCGGCATGAAGGTGGCCATCCGCGAAGGATCGGCCGCCCGCAACTTCGACGAGTTGTGGCCCCTCCTCCGCGAACGCCCGGACGAGTGTTTCTTCTGCAGCGACGACCGCCACCCCGACGACCTCGTCGTCTCCCACGTGGACGGAATGATCCGTCGGGCCATCGCCAACGGCATTGATCCGATGGCCGCGATCCGGGCCGCCTCCCTGAACCCCGTCCGGCACTACGGTCTCCCGGCCGGCCTCCTGCGCGAAGGCGATCCCGCCGATTTCGTCGAAGTGGCCTCTCTCGACGATTTCCGCGTCCGGGCCACCTGGATCGACGGCCGTGCGGTCGCCCGCGAGGGGCGCACCCTCCTCGAACGGTCGCACCTGGAGCCGATCAATCTTTTCGACGCCCCCCCGGTCGCGGCGGAGGATCTGCGCCTCGAAGCCCGCGGCGACGCCACCTTCGCCGTGATCGTGGCGAAAGACGGGCAGCTCGTCACCGGGCGGGAGGACGTCGGGCCGACCGTCCGGGACGGAACCGTCGTGCCCGATCCCTCGCGGGATCTGCTCAAGATCGCGGTCGTCAACCGCTACCGGAAAGCGCCTCCGCAGATCGGCCTGATCCGGAACTTCGGACTCCGCACCGGTGCCATCGCCGGCAGCGTGGCCCACGACTCGCACAACGTCGTGGCCGTCGGGGCCGACGACGCGAGCCTGCGCGAAGCCATCAACGCGGTCATCGCCGCGGGCGGCGGCCTCGCCTTCCACTCCCCGTCCGCCCGGGAGATCTACCCCCTGCCGATCGCCGGCCTGATGGGGACCGGCGACGCCTGGGAGGCCGCGGCGGCCTTCGAAAAGCTGACCCGCCTCGCCAAAGAGGACGGCTGCCCGCTGCGCTCCCCCTACATGACGCTCTCCTTCATGTGCCTGCTGGTCATCCCCTCGCTCAAAATCGGAGACCGGGGTCACTTCGACGTAGGCGCCTTCGCCCTGGTCGATCCCTGGGGGCGGCCGGAATCGTAGCCGGGTTGCTTCGTTTATTCGGGAAAGACCCGTCGATATCGGTGAATGGAAGACAGCGGAGTCAGTGGACAGTGGAATCGGCCAGCCCGATCACCAGCCGCATGCACCGAGCATTCGAATGCATAATCCAATCCTCCATCCGCTTGCGTCCGCCGGCTTTTGAAAGAACCTGAAATGAACTGAAATCATGAACGCCAAACAACAACGAATCACGATCAACCCCCGGCAATGCGGTGGACGACCTTGCATCCGCGGGATGCGCATCCGCGTCATCGACGTTCTCGATCTGCTGGCGACGGGGCTTTCCTACGAGCAGATTCTCGATGAAATGCCCGATCTGGAGCGCGAGGACATCACCGCGGCGATCACCTACGCCCGGGACGGCATCGATCACCCTGTCATCGCAGCATGATCTGGCTCGATGCCCATCTTTCGCCACGGGTCGCGCGGTGGATTCAGGAAGAGCTTGGGCACGAGGCACGACACCTTCGAGAAGTCGCGCTCCGGGACGCGGATGATGACGAGATCTTCAAGCGGGCCAGAAAGGAGAACGTCGTGCTGATCAGCAAGGACAAAGACTTCGCCGACATGGCGGCTCGTTTCGGACCGCCGCCAGCGGTTATCTGGTTACGTTGCGGAAACACTTCGGAAGAGAGGCTGAAGCAGATTCTTGCCGCGCACCTGGAGGAGGCGATCGAGTTCATTGCGAAGGGTGAGACAATCGTCGAAATACACTGAATCGCCCCTCGCTCAAAATCGGAGACCGGGGTCACTTCGACGTAGGCGCCTTCGCCCTGGTCGATCCCTGGGGGCGGCCGGGATCGTAGCCGGGTTGCTTCAGCGCCCGACTTCCTCGAGAGCCACCCACTCAAGCTGCTTCTTCTCGTTCAGCATCGGCAGCTTCTCCCCCTCGTCGTCGTCGATGAATCCCAGCCGCCGGGCGGCGTAGGCCAGCAACGCCCGCCGCACCGTCCACCGCAGCTCACCCCCCCGCATTCCGTAGTCCATCTCGATGGCCCGGCGCGCGGCCTTCTCCGCCGCCGGATTGGCCCGCAAGACAAGAGCCACATGGCGGTGCCAGTCAGCGTCCTCGCGGTCCGCGAAAACATCCTCCCGGGCCGCCCGGACCCTCTCGATCCGGCCGATGACAAAATCCCGGAACGCCTCCCGGCGGTGGCAGAACGCCCGCACGTGCCAGCGCAACCCGTCCGAGGCGAAAGTCCGCGGGCTGATCCGCCGCCAGACCGAGGTTCCCGAGGCCACCGACCAGTAGCGCACCTCCAACGACCGCCGCTCATGCGCCGCGAGAACCAGCGTCCGCATCAATCCGACATCCATCCGCCGCAGCGGCACCTCCGCCCGCACCACGAAATCGGCCACCCCGTCCGGAAACGCCGCCGAGCCCAGCGCCTCCATGTCCGCTCCGAACTCCGGCTCGATCAGAACGGGCTCCATCCCCGCCCCCGCCTCGTAGCGCTTGCGCCGCACGTTGTAGATGCAGCCTCCGGGATTCCGGGTCGAGTAATTGACCAGATCGTTCGTCGCCTGGGGGGCCGAAATCCCGAAAAACCCGATCAGATCCCGCCGGTTGATGAAACCGCGCCAGAAAAGCACCCGCTCGATGAACCGCAACCGCTGCCGCTCGCTCCACAAAGAAATTTCGCTTGTCATATTTTATGTGAACATATGAATAGATGAGAGCGAATTGACAAGCAAAAAGCGGCACGGTGTACCCACAAACGCACAGCCTGTTTATAGCGCGACGGCCGCGAATCGGCTTCACACACCGGCGGTCACACCCGTGGCAGCAAAAGACAAAGGTTCGGTGTCCAGCCTTCAGGCTGCCGCATCGGAGCGGCAGCCACCAGCACCGATCCGAATAGTTTTTATGATATTCGGATATTTTATCTTTTAATTCCATCGTTCTTTCTGCTTCTATGCCGTCGTGAACGAGCAATCCGGAGGCAAGGTATGGACGATCCATGAATAGGAAAACAGCAGACGCAGAGATTATTGTCGATGAAGACAACCAACCCACCGAATGGATGCAGCGGCCGTGGGTCCGCGTCCGCGAATCCGAAGACCCGCAGATCGCGGCCCTCCTCGAGGCGGCCCGCGAGGTGCGTCCGGTCTGGATTCGCTATCATGGCGGCTCCGACGCAGGAGGAAAGCGCCGGATTCTCCCGGCGGTGGTGTTCGGTCTGGATGGCGACGACGGCGGCGAGGGGTGTCCGGTTTACATCGTCGCCTGGTGCGCCCTCCGCCAGGCGCCCCGCCTCTTCCGTTCCGACCGGATCGAGAGCGTGCGCCCCTGCCAGGGCTCCTCGGTCGCGCCTTTCCCCTTCTACCGCGCCCTCGGCGAAATCGAACGGGAACTTCGCGAGCGGTATGCCTTCGAAGACGACGACCTCGAGATTCTGAGATTCGACACCGCGGAAAAAAACGACCCCCAACTCCGGACCTGAACAATGAAACAGAACTACATCTTGGCGCACTACCTCATCGCGGGTATGTCCCACCAATCGAAGGAAAAGCTCGACTGGTGGAAGATCGATCGAGACACCGCCGTCGAGCTGCACCGCGAGCGGCACAATCCCTACGACCCGCTGGCGATCAGCATCCGCCTGCCCGACGGCAAACGTCTCGGCTACCTCCGCCGCGACGACAACAAGGTCCCCTCCTCCCTCATGGACCAGGGTGCGCGGCTGGAGGCAAGGATCGTGGAGATCCGCCTTGGCGACGGAGGCGAACCCTATGAACTGAGGGTGGAGGTCGCCTTGGCGCGGGAGGAGAGCGTATGAGGGAGGAAACGCCGGACCCGCTCCCACCTGCGCATCCGGGTGATCCGCTTGCGGACCAATTCCTATCCACCGAATTCGGGATCTCCCTGTGGTTCCGGATATCGATCTGGCGGCAATCTATCAGATCGGCACCGGAAATTTCAACAAAGCGGTCGGGGGGAATCTCGCCCGCCTCCCCGGGGAATCCTCTTTTGTCCCTACGGTCAAGGCACTTAGGGAATGGATGTTCCAAATTGGAAGAGCAAAAGGCCGTGCGATCTTCCTCAACGCACCGTCGCCGTCTTCCCCCCCGCCATCGAATCACCAATGATTGCCAGTACCAACGGAAAGAGGCAAGCTGCCTGTCCGACCTCAACCCAATCCACCCTCAGCCGCGTCCACTCACCATGCCCCGCATCACCGGAATCACCACAGCCCTGACCCCCCGGAGAATACAGTGAAAACACCATCAACAACCTTCGCGGAGTTCTTCGAAGCGGCCACCGGCCATCCACCCTACTTGTGGCAATGCCGCCTCGCCTGCGGCG
>JBKHCX010000125.1:0-8875 GCA_046541615.1 Puniceicoccaceae bacterium | reverse complement strand
GACTGGTTGAACCAGGTGGCGAACCTCTGGTTGATCGTCTTCATCAGCCAGGAGACATCGTGCATCCGGGCCAGCAGATCCTCCCGCAGCACCTGCCCCCGGACACCGTTGGCGGCGAGCAACTCGGCCAGCGCCTCCGCCGAAAGCGGCTGCCAGGGGGTGACCTCCGGATAGAGCACCGCGAAGCGCCGGACGATCTCGTCGTCGGACACCACCCGCTCGGGCGGCACCTCCGCGAAAACGTGGAAGTGGTTGTCCATCACCGCGTAGGTGATGACCCGGATGCCGGAGAACTCGGCCACCTGCCGGATCAGCTTCCGCAGGTGCTCCTTCTCCCGCACCCCGAACCATTTCTCCCCGTTCACGGTCCGGCTCATCAGATGGTAAAAGGCTTTCGTGCCTTCACCCAGTTTCAAACGTGGTCTTTTTCGATTCATAGAAAACCATCCTGACAAATCAGCCAATTCATTGCAAGCCAAAACTTCGACCAGCTCCAAAAATCGGTCCTGTCAACCCTATATTTTGACCGTGTCCGAAAAAGCATCCGGGGAGTCAACCGAAATTTTGACCTGCTCTGAAATTGGCTCTGGGGCGGTGAAAATTTATCGATGAACTTTGAACGAAAGTGGGTTTGCGCCCGTCGTACCCTTCGAAGCCTGACTTTTCACCGAGTTTTTCATGGTTTCAGTTTAGTTTGTTTTGTGCGCAGCGCCCCATCGTTCCCCGGTGGGGCGCTTTTTTGGATCACGGGGGAGCCGCGGCCGCCGCCTCCAGCAGGGCTTCGACACATTCGATCCGGGTGCGCGGGCTCAATCCATGGCCGCAATTGAGGATGTAGCCGGGGTCGCCCGCCCGGGCCCGGAGGAGCGCTCCGGCGGAGGCGCGGACCGTTCCGGGATCGGTTTCGAGGAGGAGGGGGTCGAGGTTCCCCTGCAGGGCGAGCGCCGGTCCCACCGTTTCGCGGGCGGCATCGAGGGGGGTCGCCCAGTCGATGCCGAGGGCTTCCGCCCCGGTCCGGGCTTGTTCGGCGAGCCGCCCGCCCGCGCCCCGGGAGAAGAGGATGAGCGGGCGGGAGCAGGCCTCCCGGATCCGCCGGATCGGTTCCAGGCACCATTCCGCGTAGTGTCCGGCGGGGCACAGGCCCGCCCAGGAGTCGAAAACCTGGATGGCGTCGGCGCCGGCGGCGCATTGGAGCCGCACGTAGTCGAGGCAGGCCGTAGTGACCGTGGCGAGGAGGCGGCGGGCCGCGGCGGGCCGCCGGTGGAGCATCTCGCGCAGGTTGGCCCCCTCCCCGGGGGACCCACCTTCGACCAGGTAGAGGGCGAGGGTCCAGGGCGCTCCGCAGAAACCGAGGAGGGCGCGTTCCCCCGCCAGTGCGGCGCGGAGCAGCCCGAGGGCTTCCCCGACGTAGGCGAGGCGTTCGGCCGCCCCCTCCGCTTCGAGGCCGTCCAGGTCGCTGTCGGAGCGGATGGTTCTCTCCAGCTCGATGCCGCCCTGGTCGCGGAAGCGGTAGTCCACCCCGAGGGCTTCGGGGATGACGAGGATGTCGCTGAAAAGAATCGCCGCGTCGAGAAGCGGGAAGCGCGAGAGGGGCTGGAGGGTCACTTCGGCGGCGAGATCGGGGGTGCGCACGAGGGTGCGGAAGGAGTGCTTTTCCTTGAGGGCCCGGTATTCGGGAAGGTAGCGGCCGGCCTGTCGCATGAGCCATACCGGGGGGCGGCTCCGGTTTTCGCAGGCGAGGGCGTCGAGAAATCGCTGGCGGGAGTTCATGGGCGGGTGTGATCGGGAGGTTCGGGCGGGTGTCCTTCGGCGAGCCAGTCCCGCGGGGTCAGGTATTTTTCGAGGAGGAGGGCTTCCGGGCCGCCGGGCGCGGGCCGGTGGTCGTAGCGCCAGGAGGCTTCGGCGGGCATGGACATGAGGATGGATTCGGTCCGGCCCCCGGAGGTGAGGCCGAACCGGGTCCCCCGGTCGTAGAGGAGGTTGAACTCGACGTAGCGCCCGCGCCGGATGCGCTGGAACTCTTTCTCGGCCGCGCCGAAGGGAAGGGCCGAGCGCCGGTCGAGGATGCGGAAGTAGGCGTGGCGGAAGGTCGCGGCGATCCGCAGGCAGAAGGCGAACGTCGCCTCGAAACCGAGTTCGTGGAAATCGTCGAAGAAAACACCGCCGATCCCCCGTTGCTCCCCGCGGTGGGGGAGGTGGAAATAGCGGTCGCATTCGCGTTTGAAGCGCCGGTGGAGACCGGGGGCGGCCGCCTCGCAGACATCCCGCGCCGCCCGGTGCCATTCGACGGTGTCCTCGTCGAACCCGTAGCACGGAGTCAGGTCGAATCCGCCCCCGAACCACCAGCCCGGGTCTCCGTCCGCGCCGCGGGTGAAGAACGCCCGGACGTTGAAATGGCCCGTTGGAGCGTAGGGGTTCACAGGGTGCAGGACGACGGAAACCCCCGTCGCCTCGAAAGGGAGCCCGGCGAGTTCCGGATGCCGGAGCGAGGCCGCCTCCGGCAGGCGGCCGCCCGAGATGCGGGAGTGGTTGACACCGCCCCGGCCGATGATGCCGCCGCCCTCGATCACCCGCGAGCGGCCGCCGCCGCCTTCGGGGCGCCGCCACGTGTCCTCGCGGAAGCGGTCGCCGCCCTCCCTGGCGGAGACCTCCCGGCAGATATCGTCCTGGACCCGGAGAAGGGCACCGGCGACGCGGTCGGGATCGGGAGTCGCGCCGCCCACGGAATCAGCCGCGGGGCAGTTCGTTGATCAGCTGCCCGCGCCGGGATTTGAGGAGGGGGAAGAAACCCTCTTCCTGGAGCAGACCCGCGACCTCGTCCGAGAGGAGAAACTCGAGGTAGGGTGTGAGAAACCGGTGTTGGCTCACGGGAACGCAGACGTAGTAGCCCAGCGAGAACGGGTAATCCCCGAAGTTGACGTTTTCGAGGGTGGGTCCGAAGGAGACTCCGCCGTCGCCGGCCTCGATCTGGATGGTCTTCAGATCGCCGGAGAGGGGGAGGGCGTCGAGCAAGCCGATGGCCGCGTCGTTGTTGGCGACGAAAGACTCGAGCCGCACGGTCGAGGAGAAGGCCTGGATGCCCGGCCGGATCGGGTCGTTGTCGAGGAAACGGGCGCTGAAGAGTTCGACGGCCGGACTGTCCGGGGAATCGACATAGCCGATCTGGATGTTCCTCTCGCGCCAGGGGCCGGAGAGTCCGAGGTTGGCCCAGCGGGAGATGGCGTTTTCGCTGGTGGAGCCGAAGAGACCGCCGAGCTGCCGGACGGAGAGGGAGGTGATGGGATTGGCCCGGTTGACGACGATCGTCCCGACCTGGTAGCCGATCGGGATGACGGGGAACTCGAAATCTTCGGGGCCCCGGTAGGGGAGGGCGACGAGAATCAGGTCGGCGTCGCCCTCTTCGAAGTCGCGAAACGCCAGAAGGCTGCCGTTCAGTTCGATTTCAAGCTTGTCGTCCCGCTCGGCGGCGAATTCGCCGAGTGCTTCGACGAGGCTCGCGGGGAGGTAGTCGGAACCGGCCACCGTGACGGTCCGGCCGTCGGCGGCGAGGGCGCCCAGCGCGAACAGCGCCGGGAGGAAAAGAGAGGTTTGTAAGATTTTCATGACAAGAGTGAGGGCTAAGTTTCGGAAAGTTCCGGCCATCGCGCAAGCTTCCGGTGCAGTGTCCTGCGGCTCATGCCCAGTAGATCGGCGGCCTTCGTTTTGTTGCCTCCGGTCTGGGCGAGGGCGTTCCGCAGCAGGCGTTTCTCGTTTTCTTCGATCGAGAGGGGGTTGGCCGAGAGGGGCGTCCCCGCCGTCGGCGCCTTGCGTTCGCCGAAGAACTTGCCGTCGAGATCGTATTCGGTGACCCGGCTCCCCCGTTTCAGGATCACGGTGTTCTCGCAGAAATTCCGCAACTCGCGGATGTTGCCCGGCCAGTCGTAGTTGCGGAGGACCTCGAGGGCCTCGGGGCTGAAGGTTACGGGCGGGAGGGCGTTCTCCCGGGAGAACTGGGAGACGTAGTGGGACAGGAGCAGGGGGATGTCGTCCCCGCGCTCCCGCAGGGGCGGGAGTTCGATGGTGACGACGTTGATCCGGTAGAGGAGGTCCTCGCGGAATTCACCCTTGGGCACCATGGCCGAAAGATCGCGGTTGGTGGCGCAGACGAGGCGGACATCGACGTTGATGGGCTTGACGCTGCCGAGGCGCTCGAACGAACGTGTTTCGAGGAACCGCAGGAGCTTGATCTGGGTCGCCGGCTCGATTTCGCCGATTTCGTCGAGAAAGAGGGTTCCCGAATCGGCCGCCTCGAAGCGGCCCATCCGGCGCTCGGTGGCCCCGGTGAAGGCCCCCTTCTCGTGCCCGAAGAGTTCGCTCTCGAGGAGGTTGGCGGCGAGGGCCGCGCAGTGCACGGCGACGAAGGGCCGCCGCGACCGGTCGCTGTTCTGGTGGATGGCCTGGGCGATCAGTTCCTTTCCGGTGCCCGTCTCGCCTTGGATCAGCACGGTGGCCTTCGACGGGGCGACCAGGCGGACCGTCTCCAGCACCCGTTCCAGCTTCGGCGAGCCCCCGAGAATTTCGTCGAAGCGGAATTTCTGGTCGAGGCGCTGGTGGAGCTGCTGATTCTCGGCCTCGAGCCTCTCCGAGCGGAGCGCCCGCTCGATGAGCATTTCCAGCTTTTCGAGGCTGACCGGTTTGGTGAGGAAATCGTAGGCGCCCCGCCGCATCGCCTCGACGGCCGTCTCCACGTTTCCGTAGGCGGTCATCATCACGCAGACCGGCCGCGGCGACAGCCTGAGGGTCTTGTCGATGACCGACATGCCCGACTTCCCCGCCATGCGCAGATCGGTCAGGACGACGTCGAACGTGTCGTTCTCGAGGTGGTTGAAGGCCTCCTTCGCGTTGTTGGCGGTGGTGATGTCGTAGCGGTCCTCCAGGGCGGCCTCCAAACCTTCGAGGGTGTGGGGCTCGTCGTCGACTATGAGGATGGAGGCCGGCATCGGGAAAGCAGGATGAAGCCGCCGGGCGGCGGAGCAAGGATTCTTTGCCTTTTTCGCATGGACCGGCCGCCCCTACGGGGTGTTCTCGAGCAGGGGCCGCTCGGGGCTGTAGGCGGGGAACTGGAGGGTGACGACCGTGCCCTCGCCGGGGCGGCTGTCGATCGCGATGCTGCCGTGGTGGTCGCGCATGATCCGCTGCACGACCATCATGCCGAGGCCGTTCCCCGTATCCTTGGTCGTGAAGTAGGGCTGGAACACCCGGGGGATGTCCTCGGGCTCGATGCCTTCGCCGGTGTCGGCGAACATGAGGAAAACGTGCTTCGGATCCTTGCGCCAGCGGATCCGGATCCGCCCGCCGCCGGGCATGGCCTCGACCGCGTTCTTCAAGACGTTGAAATACACCTGCTTGAGCTGGTCCGGATCGGCCGCCACCGGGGGGGTCAGCGCCTCCAGATCGACGACCACCTCGATCCCCCTTTCCCGGAAGAGATCGCCTTCGACTTCGAGGACCTCGCTGAGGACGGCGACCAGATCGACCTTCCGCAGGTCCGGCGGGTGGGGGCGGATGGCGGCTAGAAAATGGGTGATGATGCCGTCGAGCCGCTCGACCTCCCGCGCGCAGATTCCGAGGGATTTGGTCGTGCGCTCGACGACCTCCGACGGTTCGAGCTTTTCGATCTGCCGGCGGATGAGCTGCAGGTGGATGGTCAGGGAGTTCAGGGGATTGCCCAGTTCGTGGGCCACTCCGGCGGCCAGCGTCATGATCGAGGCGATCTTCTCGTTCTCGATCAGCTCCTTGGTGGAGTGTTTCAGCTCGGTCACGTCCGAGAAGACGACCACCGTCCCCTTGGCGAGCCGATGGTCGCCGGTGTCTTCCAGCGGCACCAGGTACACCCGCAGGGTCCGGGTCTCGGGGTAGTGGATTTCGACTTCGACCGAGGCGGAGAAACGTTCCGGATTGGTCGATTCGGGATCGATCTCGAGGGCGTGGGACAGTTCCGGAACCCGCCGCCAGATGTTCGAGCGGCCGATTTCGCCGCGGCGCAGCGCGAGGAAGCGGAAGGCCGCTTCGTTGGCGTATTGGATCACGCTCCCGCCGTCGAGGACGAGGATGCCGTCCCGGATGATGTCGAAAACGCTCTCGAGCAGGTGCCGGTCGCGGACCAGCCGTTTGACGAGGATGGCGAGGTTGTTCTCGTCGAGATCCTCGAGCCGGCCGAAGATGCGCTCGAGGCCTTGGTTGCGGTTGCGGGCCATGGCTGGGTCAGCTCCCGCGCGCGGCCATTCTCGCCGCGATGAGTCCGATCAGATCGCGGCCGAGCGATTCCTTCGATGCGGGCGGCCAGTCGAGGCGGAATCCGTCGGGCCCGAGGATGGTCAGGCGGTTGGCTTCGGCCGCGAATCCGGCGTCCGCGCCCCCGACGAGATTGGCGGCGACGAGGTCGAGATTCTTCTCCTCCAGTTTGCGGCGGGCGTAGGTCTCGAGGTCGCCGGTCTCGGCGGCGAAGCCCACGACGAACTGATCCCTTTTGCGGCGGGTCACCGTCCTGAGGATGTCGATGACCGGTTCCAGTTCGAGCGTGAGCCGGGCCGATTCCTTCTTTTCCTTTTGCTCCATCGGTTTCTTGGGGCGGAAATCGACGACGGCCGCTGTCATGACGAGCACGTCGCAGGCGTCGAAGACGGCGTCCACCTGGTGGTACATTTCCTCGCCGGTCTCGACGGGGTAGAGGATGGTTTCCGGCGGCTCGGTCAGATGGGTGGGACCGCTGATGAGATCGACGGTCCACCCGGCCTCGACGGCGGCCGCGGCGATCGCGAAGCCCATCCTGCCGGTGGAAGGATTGGAGATGAAGCGGACCGGATCGATCGGTTCGCGGGTGGGGCCGGCGGTGACGACGCAGCGGATGGGATTGGGAGGATTCACGCTGAAAAGAGGTGGTTCGATGGAACAGGAGGAGGGAGCCGGAAATAAATCGAAATTACCTTTACCCCGGAAAGGTGTCACGATTATTTCCGGAGAGTGCCATCCAACGAGAAGAAAGCGGAGAATCCGTGGCTGAATTTCGGTTTCAACCTGGTCATCCCGTCCCTCCTCCTGATCAAGGGGGACGACTGGTTCGGCGGGGGGCTGGCGGCGCTGCCCTTCGAGCCGGCGGCCAGCCTTTTCGTCATCGCCCTGGCTTTCCCGCTCGGGTACGGGATCTATGATTTCGCCCGGCGGCGTGTGTGGAACTTTCTGTCGATCCTCGGCATCGTCGGAGTCCTGCTCACCGGAGGGATCGGCCTTCTCAAGCTGCCGCCCTCGTGGGTGGCCGTGAAGGAAGCGGCGGTCCCGGGGATCCTCGGGGTGGCGACCCTCGTGTCGGCCTTCACGAAGTATCCGCTGGTGCGCGCGTTTTTGTACCGGCCGGAGATTTTCCGCGTGGACCGCATCCGCAGGCGCCTCGAGGAGCGGGGCACGGGCCCGGGCTTCGAGCGCCTGATGCGGCGCACGACCTTTCTTCTGGCGGCCTCCTTCTTCCTCAGCTCCGGGCTGAACTACGGCCTGGCCAAGTGGATCGTGGTCAGCCCGGCCGGAACCGAGGCCTTCAACCGGGAACTCGGGAAGATGATGGCCTGGAGCTATCCCGTGATCGTGGTGCCGACTCTGTTCGTGACCGGGTTCGCGCTGTGGATGTGCTTCCGGGGGCTGAAGGAGCTGACCGGGCTCACGCTGGAGGATCTGGTCGAGGAACCGAAGGCGAAATCGGCTTCGTGACCGGCCGGCCGGCGCCGATGCGGAAGTATTCCGGTCCCGATCAGGCGTAGAGCAGGTTGACGACGGCCAGGGCGAGGAGGATGCGGTACCAGGCGAACAGGCCGAGACCGTGCCGGGTGAGGTAGGATACCAGCCATTTGACCGAGAGCATGGCGAAGATCGTGGCCACGAGGATTCCGACGATGATCGGACCCATGTCCAACGCCCCGAACATCCAGCCGCCTTCCGAGACGGCCTTGTATCCGGAGGCGGCCGAGAGGGTGATCAGGCCGAGGAGGAAGCTGAACTCCGCCGCCCGCGCGGGCGAAAAGCCGGCGAGGTATCCTCCGACGATGGTCATCATGGAGCGGCTGGTTCCCGGCCACATGGCCACGCACTGCAGGAAGCCGATCAGGAGCGATCCCCGGACGGAGAGTTCGTGCAGATCCGGCCCCTCGGAGAAAACTTCCGGCCCCTTCCGTTTCCGGCGCCAGTGCTCGACGGCGAGCATGAGGATTCCGCCGAGGACGAGGGAGTTGATGACGGGGAGCGGGCCGAAGAGGTGGCGGTCGATCCAGTCCTCCAGCAGCAGCCCGATGCAGGCGGCCGGGAGGAAGGCGACGACCAGGTTCCGGAAGAGGAGAAACCCGGTCCGGCTTCGCCCGAAGACACCGGCGGCGATGTCGAGAATGCGCCGCCAATACAGCAGGACGACGGCCAGGATGGCGCCGCCCTGGATGATGATCGTGTAGGCGTTGGCGGCGTCGCGGAGGGTCTTCGGTTCGGTTTCCCCGGGCGGCTCTTCGCCGAGGGGCTGGTCGCTGTCGAGGCCGAGGAAGCGGTTCGCGAGAATGAGGTGCCCGGTGCTCGAGACCGGAAGGTATTCGGTCAGGCCTTCGACGATGCCGAGGATGACCGCGTCGGAGTAGGTTATTCCCGCCGGCCTGTCCGGGGCGATGTCCGGGAGGGAGGGTTCGGCGGGCGCGGCGGAGGCCGTCGTCAACGAAAGAAGCAGCAACGCCGGGAGAGCGATCAGCCGGATGGGGCGGGCGGGATGGGTGCTGGTGTTCATGTCGGGGAGACCTTGGTGAAGTTGATTCGCGGCCATCGCGCAAGCGCGAGGCCCTGCAATTTTTTGAGGTGGATTTTTTCTGTT
>JBKHCX010000124.1:0-9114 GCA_046541615.1 Puniceicoccaceae bacterium | reverse complement strand
CGGAAGAACCCCGCCCGGCCCAAACCGATGAAGGGCGCCGACTGGGGCGGACTGACGGTCGGGAAGGCCTGCCGATCCGATGTGTTTCAATAAATTCCGATAAGGCTCCTCGCCTGTTTCCCACGCGGTTTCGCCTTGTCACAATCCGGCGGAAGACCGTAGGCTCTCGCCCATGTCCTACTCCGAATCCCGCGAACGCTACGCCGCACTGGGCGTGGATACCGAACATGCCCTCGAAACCCTCCGCCGGACTCCGATCTCCCTGCATTGCTGGCAGGGGGACGATGTGATTGGCTTCGAGGGCGGCTCCGGCGCGGGCGGAGGATGCGTGGCGACCGGCAATTACCCCGGTCGGGCGCGTACGGCCGACGAACTCCGGGCGGACATGGACAAAGCGGGTTCGCTCATACCCGGTGAGAAACGGCTGAATCTCCACGCCATGTACGCCGACGCGCCGGAGGTTCCCGATCGGACGGAGATCACGGCGGATCATTTTCGGAACTGGATCGAGTGGGCGAAAGAGAAGCATTTCGGTCTCGATTTCAACCCGACGTGTTTCTCGCATCCGATGGCCGAGAGCGGATTCACGCTGAGCAGTCCCGACCCGACGATCCGCCGGTTCTGGATCGACCACTGCATCGCCTGCCGCCGGATCGGGGCGGCCATCGGCGAGGAACTCGGCTCGCCCGTCGTCAACAACATCTGGATTCCCGACGGCTACAAGGACCTGCCCTTCGACCGGGCGGGCCCCCGGGACCGGCTGGAAGAGAGCCTCGATGGAATTCTGGCCGCCGATGTTTCCCGCGAGTGGAACATTGATGCGATCGAGAGCAAGCTCTTCGGGATCGGAGTGGAAAGCTACACCGTGGGCAGCCACGAATTCTATCTCGGCTACGCCGTCAAGAACCAGACCTGCCTCTGTCTCGACGCGGGCCACTTCCACCCCACCGAATCGATCGCCGACAAGATTTCGAGCGTTCTCCAATTCGTTCCGCGCCTGCTGACGCACGTGAGCCGCGGGGTCCGCTGGGACAGCGACCATGTGGTGTTGCTGGACGATCCGACCAAGGCGATCTTCGAAGAGATCGTCCGGTGCGGCGCTCTCGGGCGGACCCATATCGGTCTCGACTTCTTCGACGCGTCGATCAACCGCATCGCGGCCTGGGTGATCGGCACCAGGGCCAGCCAGAAGAGTCTGCTCCTGGCCCTTCTGGAACCGGCCGGCCTCCTGCGCGAAGCGGAGTCCTCCGGCGATCATACCGGGCGCCTCGCCTTGCTCGAGACCGCGAAGGCCCTTCCCTGGAGCGAAGTCTGGGACGAGCACTGCCGCCGGGCCGACGTTCCGCCCGAGACCGGGTGGCTGGACGAAGTGCGCGCCTACGAACGCGAAGTCCTGGCGGGACGGGGGTAGCCCCGAAGCACTACCCGGTGATGGAGCGCCGGGCCTCCGCTCCGGGCAACACGCGGCACCGTCTGTAGCCCGCGCCGGTAAACGGGAGATCGGACCGGAAGCGCCCGGCCGCCTCCCCGCTCCCGAACTCGACCGCGACCAGGGCGCGGCCCACGCGCTCGCCGGAGTACCGGTAGTTGAAGTAGCAGAGATTGCCACGACCCCGGACCACGTCCTCCAGAAAGGCACGAAGCGCACCCATTCTCTCGTAGAATTCGATCTCGAGAAACACCGGATGGGTCAAGGTGCGCGGATCGCAGGGAATCGCACGGAAACGAACCGCGGGCGAGTCGTCCACGACTTCCGGCTCGCATCCCGCCGCGTCGAGATCCGCGAGGAGGCGGTCCTTCTCCGTTTGCGTCAGAACGAAACCGAAGACGGGCCACGCGTTCGCACGGTCGGTCTTGCCGTATTGGAAATCGATCACGCTGAGGCCGCGGAAGGCCCGGTCGAAAAGAGCGAGCATCGATCCCGCGCGCTCGGGAATGCGTACGCGGATGTGGCGTCGCCTCCGTCCTCCGATCCCGGCCAGATCCGCTATGCGCGACAGTTGCCCGAAATCGATGTTGGCTCCGCAGGCCACGACCAGCGCCCGTTCGAACGGGTGGTCGAGGCAATGTTTGCGCAATCCGGCGAGCCCCATGGCGCCGGAGGGCTCCTGCAGACAGCGGAGTCGTTCCCAGTAGAGCCGGATGGCGTCGCTCACCTCCTCGTTGCCGACCGTCATGAATTCATCGATGACCCCGGAGCAGATCCGGTGGGTCAACCCGCCGGCTTGGCGGACGGCCGTGCCGTCGCAGAAAATGTCGAGTTCCTCGAGCCGTACCGGCTCTCCGGCGGCCACCGCCGCGGCCATGGAGGCCTGCCCCTCCCCCTCGACGCCGACGATCCGGATCCGCGGGAAGAACTTCTTCAACCACACGGCGACTCCGGCCGCCATGCCTCCGCCCCCGATCTGCAGATAGGCCCGGTCGAAGGGGCCTTTCCCGGACAGAACCACCTCGTCGGCCAGGGTCGCCTGGCCCGCGATGACGTGGAGGTCGTCGTAGGCGTGGACGAACACTCCCCCGGCCCCGGCGAGAAAGGCCTTCGCCTCGGCCAGCGCGTCGTCGTATCCGTCGCCGGTCAACACGATCTCCACCGAACCGCCCCCTTTTTCCTCGACGGCCGCCCGTTTGACCTCCGGCGTGGTGGTCGGCATGAAGATCCGCGCGCGCAGGCCGAGGATGGAGGCGGCCAGCGCCACGCCCTGGGCATGATTGCCCGCCGACGCGGCGACGACCGGACGGCGGCGGTCCTCCCCCTCCAGCAGCGCCATCCGGTTGAAGGCGCCCCGCCACTTGTAGGCTTTGATCGGGGACAAATCCTCCCGCTTCACGAAGATCTCGCCCGCCCCTTCGATCGGGATCCGTTCCAGCGGCGTGGGCGATCCGGCCCGGTACACGCGCTGCCGCGCGAGGAGGATTTCGTTTTCCAGCAGACCTAGATCGACTTTCATGCGTCGATCCTGTCCGATCCCGGGGGAAAATCAAACCGCGTAATCAATGGCCCGGCCACGCGGGAGCGCGCCCTCCGCGCACGGGAATCGCAACGGCCCGACGGACTCCGGGCGGGAGATTCAGAGACCCATCAACACTTCGATGAGGGTCGGAAAGAAACCGATCCCGATCGTGAGCGCCGAGATTCCAGCCAGGGTGGCGCATTGGACGGCCGAGACCTGGATCGGCGCGGAGGCCTCGGCGCCCCCGGCGGATTCCTCCCTGGGGCTGCGCCAGACGCGGAAGACCGCTTCCCGGATCCAGCCGAAATAGTAGTAGATCGACAGGACCACTCCGAGCACGGACACGGCCAGCAGGCCGAACAACCCGGCCTGGAAGGCGGCGATGAATATCAACAGCTTGCCGATGAACCCCGCCAGCGGGGGGATGCCAGCCAGACTGCCTAGCCCGACGGTCAAGACTCCGGCCAGGAAGGGCTGCCGGCGCCCGAGATCCTCGTACTGGTCGATTTCCTGATCGGCGTCGTCGTCGCCCGCGAGATGGACCATCACCCCGAACACTCCGAAGGAAGCGAGGAGATAGGCCACGAGATAGAAAAGGATGGCATAGACGGCCCAGTCGATGGTCATCGCCGCGACCACCCCGACGAGAAGGTAGCCGGCGTGGGCGATCCCGGAAAGCCCCATCAGGCGCTTGAGGTTGCGCTGGGGAAGGGCCGCGAGATTGCCGAATAGGATGGTGAGGACGGCGACCGTGGAGAGCAGCGGCACGAGAAAGGCATCGAGCGCGGCAAAGGGGCCGCGGACAAGGAAGAGCAGCACCATGATCCCGGCGGCCTTGGAGGATACGGCGAGAAAGGCGGTGACGGGGGTCGGCGCGCCGTGATAGACGTCCGGGATCCAAATCTGGAACGGCACCGCGCCCACCTTGAACGCGACCCCGGCAAGGACCAGGGCGGCGCCGGCCAGGACGAGCGGATGCGAGGGATTGGCCGCGATGAACGAACCGAGCGCCTCGAAGTTCAGCGGATCGGCCACCCGCCCCGGCAGAGCGGGGTTGCCGGCCGCCCCGTAGAGCAGGACGATCCCGAAGAGCAGGATGGCGGAGGAGAGGGCGCCGAGGATGAGGTATTTGAGCCCGGCCTCGAGCGAATACGGGCTGGTGCGCGCGTAGGCCACGAGCACGTAGAAGCCGACGGTAACGGTCTCCAGGGCGACGAAGAGGAGAACGAACTGGTGGCTCTGCACCAGCAGCATCAGCCCTACCGTGACGAGGATGGTGATTACGAGAAACTCGGTGCGCGGAAGATCCTGCCGGTTCAGATAGGTCGTGGCCAGAAAGGACACGAAAATGGAACCGGCGACGAAGAAAATGCGCATGACCTCGGTGACCGGGGTCTGCCGCAGCAGCCCCCCGAAGGAGATCTCGGATCCGGAGGGAAACCCGCCGAGGTAGCCCACGGCCATGAGCCCGAGAAGGAGCACCTGCCCCCAGAGCGCCACCCGCACGACGAGCAGCACATCCTGTCGGCGGAAGATCATCTCGAAGACGAGAAGAACCAGGCCGAGGGCGACGAGGAAAATCTCGGGAAGCAACAGCCCCCAGCGGTTGGTCCCGGCCAGCTCGCGGAAAACTTCGAGGTTCATCGGGCCACCTCCGTTTCAGCTGCCGCGGTTCCGCGGAGGGCGGGTCCGGCGTCCGGCCCGGCCGACTGCGCGAGGGCGGGTTCGTCCGGCGGAAAATAGGGAGCGAGATCCATGTCAACGTAGTCGGAGAAAATCCGGGGGAAGAAGCCGACGATGAGCAAACCCGAAAAGAGGAGGGTCGCCGACAGGCGTTCGCCCGGTTTCAGGTCCACCGTATCGTTGTCCCTCCAGTGCTCGCGGAGCGCCTCGGATGGCTGTCCGAAAAAGACCCAGGCCACGGCCCGGAGACCGTAGATGGCCGAGATGACGATTCCGGCGGCGGCCGGGACGAGCACCCACGGCTCGTAGTGCCACAGGGAGACGAAGATGGCCAACTCCCCCCAGAAATTGGCGAATCCGGGCAGCCCGATGCTCGCGAAGGTGGCGGCGACGAACATGCCCGCGAGGACGGGGGTTCTGCCCGCCAGGCCGCCCATCTCCTTCATGTCGTAGGTCTGCGTGCGGTGGAAGACCGCCGTCGAGAGCATGAAGAGCAGGGCGACGGAAAGGCCGTGGGCGAACATGAGGAGGACGGCCCCCCCCACCCCGATCGCGTCGAAGGTCAGGAGCCCGAGGAAGCAATACCCCATGTGCATGACCGAACTGTATCCGACCATCTGCTTCAAATCGCGCTGCGCCATGGTGATGACTCCGATCAGCACGACGTTGCCCAGGGCGAGCCAGAGAAGGAGGGGCCCCCAATGGGCGGCCCCCTGCGGAAGCAGCGGGTAGGCGATCTGGACCAGACCGTAGAGACCGAACTTCTTGAGAACGCCGGCGTGGAGCATGGCCGCGGCCGTCGGAGCGGCGGCGTAGCCGCGCGGCGCCCAGCTGTGGAAGGGAAACAGGGAGACGAGAATCCCGAAGCCGAAGAGCAGGAGGCCGAAGATGTTCCGCGAGAGGATCTCGTCGAGAGGCCGGGAGGCGAGCGCGTCCCGGATGGTGATGAGGCTGAAGGAGTCGCCGCCGGAGGCCTGGTAGAGGAGGATGAGCCCGAGCAGCGAGATCAGTGCCCCGAGGGTGAGGTAGATCGTCATCTCGATCGCGGCCGAGCGGCGGCCGAACCCGCCCCATATGCCGATCATGACAAAGGTCGGGATCAGGGCCAGCTCGTGGAAGAAGTAGAAGAAGAAGACATCGATGGAGGCGAAGGTGCCCATGAGACCGCCCTGCATGATCAGGAGGAGGCTCAGGTACAGCTGCCGGCGGGCGGCCTCGGAATGGAGGGCCTGGATGCCGGCCGCCAGCCCGACGATGCCGGCGAGAAAGAACAGGGGGAGCGAGATACCGTTCAGTCCGAGGGTCAGGTGGATGCCGAAGGCCCCGAGCCCGGTGTCCAAACGGGTGAAAAACCGGAAGCCTCCGGTTTCCGCGGCGCCCTCGAACAGGAAATAGAGCGTGATCGCGATCAGCAGGGGCACCGTGAAGGCGGTCAGGGCGACGAGCTTGACGATCCCGGGCGAGAGATTGCGGAACCCGAGCAGGGTGAATCCGCCGACCAGGGGGAGCAGGAAGGCGAGGATGAGAAGTGTGCTTTCAAAAACCATATCCGCTCAGAACCATCCCATCGAGAACGCCCAGAACAGGACGATCCCCAAGAGGAACCAATACACGTAGCCGTGGACGCTTCCGATATGAAGGCCGCGGGCGAAGATCCCGACCAGCCCGGCGATGCCGGCCGAACCCCGGACGAGAACGCCGGAGATCAGGAAAAGGTCGAGGAAGGCGAGAATGTCCGCGACCCGCTGCTGTATGTTGGCGACGTAGAAATCGTACAGGTCGTCGAAGAAAAGGCGGCGGCGCAGGACGAAGATCAAACCCGGCGCCCGGGCTTCGACCCGGTCGCGGGAGGAACCCGCGCCGTAGAGGAGGAAGGCCGCCGCAAGACCGCCGACCCAGGCGACCGTGCCCCAGACCAGCAGGCTCGCGTGCGCGGAATGGAATTCCTCTCCGTGGTAAACGGCGTCGGCCTCCCCGCTGAACGACTGCGAGAGCACCTCCGGCCAGAAGGTGTAGAACCCTCCGACGAGGGCCGGCACGGCGAGAACGAGAAGCGGCACGAGCATGACCGGACCGCTCTCGCGGCAGTTCTCGACCGCTTCGGTGCGGGGCTTTCCGAAAAAGGCGATGAAGAACAGCCGCCCCATGTACAAGGCGGTCAACGCCGCGCCGCCGATCAGGAACCAGAAGACCGGTGTGTCCAGGGCGAGGGCCGCGGTCATGATCGCCTCCTTGCTCCAGTAACCGGCGGTGAAATTCGCCCCCATCAGGGCGAGCATCCCGGCCAGGAAAGTCAGCGAGGTGACCGGCATTTTCCGGAAGAGTCCGCCCATCCGGAAAATGTCCTGCTCGTGGTGGCAGGCATGGATGATCGACCCGGAGCACAGGAAAAGGAGGGCTTTGAAGAAGGCGTGGGTGGTCAGGTGGAAGAGGGCCAGTCCGGGCAGGCCCAGCCCGACCGCCGCCCCCATGTAGCCGAGCTGGGAGAGGGTCGAATAAGCGAGAATCTTCTTGATGTCGTTCTGCCCGAGGGCGACGAGGCCGGCGAAAAAGGCCATCCCTGCGCCCGTCCAGACGATCCAGTCGAGCACGGCCGGGGTCAGGAGAAAATCGATCCGCACGAGGAGGAAGACGCCGGCCGCGACCATGGTCGCGGCGTGGATGAGGGCGGAGACCGGAGTCGGCCCGGCCATCGCGTCCGGCAGCCAGACATGGAGGGGGAATTGCGCGGACTTTCCGAGAAAGCCGCACATCAGGAGCAGGCCGATGCCGGTCACCGCGAGGCCCGGATCGAGGGCGACCGCCCGGGACATCTCGGCGAGGTTGACGGTGCCGAAGTGCCAGAAGCACCAGACGATGCCGATCAGAAAGCCGAGATCCCCCACCCGGTTGACGATGAACGCCTTCTTCGAGGCCGCGGCCGCCTCGTCCGTATCGCAGTAGTGGGCGATCAGCATGTAGGAACTGAAGCCGACCAGCTCCCAGAAAATGAAGATCATGACCAGGTTGTCGGCGAGCACGATCCCCAGCATGGAGAACATGAAGATCGAAAGGCCCCCGAAAAAGCGCCCCTTCGCCTTGTCGTCGTCCATGTAGCCGACGCTGAAGAGGTGGATCCAGAAACCGACGAACGCGACCACGAAGAGCAGGATGGCGGTGTGCGCGTTGAAAAGAAACCCGAGGGACACATCGAATCCCCCGAGCCGGAGCCACTCGATGGAGGCCGAGTAAGGTTCTTCGGGGGCGTCCAGCAGCAGAGCGACGGACAGCCCGAGAATGACGGCGCTGGCGGCGACCGACAGCGCGGCGGCCGGGCCGCCCCGGTCCCGCAGGAAAAGGGCGATGATCCCGGCGGAGGAAAGCGGCGCCAGCAGGATCAGGAGCATGAGGGTGTTCGGGTCCATCCGATTAATTCTTCAAGCTGCTGAGTTGCTCGACCATGACGGTCTGCCGCTTCCGGAAGAGGGCGACGATGATGGCCAGCCCGACCGCGATCTCCGCCGCGGCCACCGTGATGATGAAAAAGACGAACAGGTTCCCGTCCATGATCCCGTTGTAGCGGGAGAAGGCGACGACCGCGAGGATGGCGGCGTTGAGCATCAGCTCCAGCGACATGAAGATCACGAGCACGTTCCGCCGGAGGAGGACCCCGAAGAACCCGATCGCGAAGAGCAATCCGGAAACGAAGAGAAAGGAATTCAGTCCGAGCGCCATGGGAAAGGTCGGTTGTCGGCGAATCGCCGCCTCAGGAGGGGGTGTTCTCTCCGGCGGTTTCCCGCTTTTTGCTCAGGACGATCACGCCGATCATCGCGATGAGGAGGAGGAGCCCGGTCAACTGGAAAGGAAGCATGTACTTGGTGAAAAGCCCGAAACCATAGGCCTTGGTGCGGACGGCGAATTCCATCGGCTCTTCGGCCGAGGGAAAAGCGGGGGCGGCGGGCAGGGAGGCGAAGGTCTGCCCGGCCAGGCCGTCGGAGCGCAGGAGCAGTGCCACGCCCACCAGCAGAATGGCCAGCCCCACCCCGCTGGCGAGAGCGGTGACGGTCTTCGGACGGAGTTTTTCGACCTCGTCCATGTCGAGCAGCATGATGATGAACAGGAACAGCACCATGATGGCCCCGGCGTAAACGAGCACCTGGAGGATGGCCAGGAAGAAGGCCTCGAGCAGCACGAGAAGAGCGGCCATGCCGACGAAGCTCACGATCATGAAGACGGCGCCGTTCACCGGATTGCGGGCCACCACCATCAGGAGGGCGGGCACGACGGTCAGGACCGCGAAAACATAGAAGAGTGCTTCAATCATCTGCTGGGATTCCCCGGGGCGGAATCGAGATACCGCCGGAAAAGGCGGAACGATGCAAAATCCATCCGCCAACCTCAACCCAGAAAAAAACAAAGTTTCCTCCCCCGGCGGGGGGGACGGAGGGCTCACTCCGGCGCGGCGGGCTGAAGCCCGGACACCGAACCTTTCCGCGCCCCC
>JBKHCX010000123.1:0-9123 GCA_046541615.1 Puniceicoccaceae bacterium | reverse complement strand
TCGCCGGAGACGGCTTCGGTGGTTTCGGACGGCGGTTCGCCGGCTTCGGGGGATTCTCCGGCATCCTGGGCCGCCAGAGGAGAGGCGATCAGGCAGGCGGCGAGAAGCGCGAGCAGGGCGAAAACAGCGTGCGGGAATGTTGGCATGAATGATTTCATGACCGTATCCTAGCAATCCGGTCGGGGATTTTCTATCCTACATTTGTATGGGGTGGGCTGTGGGTGTGATTCCGACCGCGGGTTCCGGTGTCCGGGCTTCAGCCCGCCGCGCCGGAGTGGCCGGCTTGGACCGGCCCGGTGGAGGGGGAGCAGCCTGAAGGCTGGACACCATACCCGCCCCCCGGGGAAGCAAGGTCCGGTGTCCGGGCTTCAGCCCGCCGCGCCGGAGTAGGCCCTGCGCCCCGCCCGAAAATACGCGTTGACGGAAGATGAAGCATCAGCAATTCTATCCGTTGACAGATGGTTTCTTCGACCCATCGCCCCTCACCAAATACCCGTTGCCCACCCATGAAATTCCCGTTTTCCCGATGGTTCTTCGTTTGGATCACCCCGGTCGTCGCCGTATGGGTTTCGACCCTTCACGCCGATCCGCCGGACACCGTTTTCTCCGATGATTTCGAGCGGGGGCCCGGGCCGCTGGCGGACCATCAGCCGTCCGGGGTTCCGGGGACCTGGGAGTTGGTCGATGCGATCGAGGCGGAAATCGAAGCCGGGATCGGCGAAGATGGAGGCAACGGGCTGCGCCTGCGGACCGACGATGGTGGATCGGGCTCTCTCCGTCTCGCCTTGACCGAGGAACTGGAGTCCATCGTGTGGCACCATTTCCAGGCCGCACTCGCTCCCCGCGATGCGGATCCCGCCCTTGATGCGGAGGCGAACAGCGCTTTTTTCGTAACATCCGACGGAGATCTGCGTCTCCGGGACGGCGGGACCTGGATCGAGATCGATTTCGATCCCGGCTTGAACGACGGAAACCTGCACGAGTATTCGATCAGGCAGGATTTTGTTTCCCAGACCTGGGAACTGTGGGTGGACGGCAGTCCGGCGACTCCCGATCCGCTCGAATTCGCCAATCCCAATTCCTCCACCAGTGGATTGCGGTTCGAACAGGACGGAGAGGCCGATAGCATCATCGATTCGGTTTCGGTGGCGCACGAGGTTTTCGATTTCGACCGGGTGAGCCTCGATTTCCTCGACGACTTCGAACGGGGGCCCGGCACCCTGGGCGACCATTCCGGCATGTGGTACGTCGATTCCGCCGGCCCGGGCGGCGAAATCAAGACCGGCATTGGCGCGGGAGGCTCCAGCGGCCTCGAAATCGTCACCGCCGCCGACGAAACCGCCGACCTCACCCTCCACCTGCCCGACCACTGGCAGGCCGTCTCCTGGAAGCAGTTCGAGGCCGTCCTCGCCCCCTACGCCGACGATGCCGATGCGCCGACCATCGACATCGACTCCGCCGTCGTCTTCCACCTGACCGAAAGCGGGGACGTCCGCATCCGCGACGGCGAGAGCTGGGAGTTGTTCGACCTTGGGCTCGACACGGCCGCCCGCCACCGCTTCACGGTCCGGCAGGACTACACCACCCAGACCTGGCAGCTGTGGATCGGCGGCGACCTCGTGACCGTCGAGCCCGCCGCGTTTGCGAACGCGGCCGAGGTTCCGTCCTTTTTCCGGATCACCCAGGCCCCCGGCCGGACCTCCGTTTTCGACGATGTCGCCGTCACCGCTGGGGTTCCCCCCGGCGGACTATCCGGCCTGCTCGACTATGCGGCATGGCGGGACGACATCACCTGGGACGGAGCGGACAACAGCCCGGGCGGCGATCCCAACGGCAACCGCCTGTCCAACCTGTTCGAATACGGGTTCGGCTTCGCCGACCCGGTTGGCGGCAACCGGAGCTACAGCCCGCCGCTCGAGGTGGACCCGGACACCGGCGAAGTCCGCTTCACCTTCCGGCGCAACCGCGCGGCCGAAGACCTGAGCTTCACCGTCGAGACCTCGTCCGACCTCTCCGGCGGAAGCTGGACCCCCGTGCGCCCCTCCGCCGCGGACGTCACGGTCAGCTCCATCCCCGGAGACGACGACACCGACGAAGTCACGGTCCGGCTCGCCGCACCCGGTGACAACCTCTTCGTGCGCCTGCGGATCGACGGGGCGTAAGCACTTCTCGACCATCACCGAACCCGGAGAAACATTATGAAAATCCTGACCCGCACCCTACTGGCAATCCTCGCAATCCCGGTTGTCGCTCTCGGCGACGAGCCCGCCGCAGGAACTCTCATCCAACTGAATTCGATGGAGGGTTTGGTGACGGTCGGTCTCGCTTTCTTTGTCCTCGACTACTTCCGCCGGCGTCAGCGAAGAAACGGACGCTGAGCGCGACCGGGCACCGGGCTTGAGAAGACAAGAGCGGAAGCGGCCGATTGCCGTTTGAAAGGCGCCGGCGGGCGCTCCGCATGCGGGATCCATGCGGACTTATTGAAGATTCCTGCGGAATTCCTCCAGCGCGGCGCCCAGTTGCCCCTGGTCGGGGGCGCCGCCCATCGCCATGTCCGGTTTGCCGCCGCCTTTGCCCCCGAGGGCTCCGGCGAGGGCGCGGATGTGGGCTCCGGCGTTGTGGCCCGCCGCGACGGCGGCGGGGCTGGCCACGGCGACGATGGAGATCCTGCCGCCGGTCGCCGCGCCGAGAACGACGATCCCTTCGCCGAGGCGGCCGAGAGTCTGGGCGGCCGTGCCGCGGAGGTGTTTCGGGTCCGGCGCCGCGGCCTCGGCGACCACGGCGCGGAGACCGTCTCCGAGGGGAAAGGCGTTGCCGAGGGCCGCGTCGGCCTCGCCCGAGGCTTCTTTCTGGCGCAGCCGGGCCAGTTCTTTCTCGAGATCGTGCCGCTGGCGGAGGAGGGCGTCGAGCCGGGCCTCTATCTCGTCCGGTTTGCAGCCGAGGCGGTTGGCCATGTGGTGGAGCTGGTTGAAATTGTCCTCCGCCAGCCGGTAGGCCGCCTTGCCGCAGACGGCGATGATCCGGCGCGTGCCGGCCGCGATCCCGCTCTCCGAAACGATCTTGAACAGCCCGATCTCCCCGGTTCCCCGGACGTGGGTGCCCCCGCAAAGCTCCTTTGAGAAGCCGCCGATATCGACCACCCGGACATCCGTGCCATACTTTTCGCCGAAAACGGCGATGACGTCGCCGGGTTTCTCGCGGTAGGGGATCTCGTACCAGTCCACCGGTTGGTTCGCGAGGATGGCCTCGTTGCACATGCGCTCGATCTCGTCGATCTGCTTCTCGGCGAGGGCTTCGAAGTGGGTGAAGTCGAACCGGAGATGGTCGGGAGAGACCAGTGAGCCGGCCTGGCGGATGTGGTCGCCGAGAAGCGTCCGCAGCGCCCAGTTGAGGATGTGGGTGGCGGAGTGGTGGCGCTGGATCGCCCGGCGGCGCTTCGCGTCCACCCGCGGCTCGACGGTCCGGCCGGTCCAGTCCGGCAGATCGGGCGGCGGTTCGGGCACGAGGTGGAGGAACTCGCCGTGCGGACCTTTGCAGGTGTGCTCGACGACCAGCTCGCCGCCGGGGGCGACGATGGTTCCGGTGTCGCCGACCTGTCCGCCCATTTCGGCGTAGAACGGGGTGCGGTCGAGGACGACGGCCCTGGCGCCCCCGGGGGCGTCGAGGACGGCCCGGATGGTGGCGGCCGCGCCGGAGAGTTCATCCGGCTCGTAGCCGACGAAATCCGTGGGCCCGGCCCCGGCTTCGGTCTGGACGGCGATGGTCTCCTTTTTCCGCGCGGCGCGCCCCTTGGCCCGCTGCTTCTCCATCTCGCGCGCGAAGCCCTCCGTGTCCACGGTGATCTTCCGCTCGCGGGCGAGGAGTTCGGTCAGGTCGAGGGGGAAGCCGTAGGTGTCGTAGAGGACGAACGCCTCCCGCCCGCCGATGACTCCGTCGGCCGCCTGTTTCTCGAAGAGCTGGAGCCCCCGGTCGAGGGTATTCTCGAAGGCCGATTCCTCGGCGGCGACGACCTTGCCGATGATGGTTTCCTGTTTCGCCAGCCCGGGGAAGGCGTCTTTCATCTTGCCGACGAGCACGGGGACCAGCCCGGCGAAGAACCCGTCGGGCAGGCCGAGCCGCTTGCCGAAAAGGACGGCCCGGCGGAGGATGCGCCGGAGCACGTAGTTGCGGCCCTCGTTTCCGGGGAGGATGCCGTCGGCGATCGAGAAGGAAAGGGTGCGGATGTGGTCGGCGATCACGCGGAAGGCGCAGTCCTTGAGTTCCGGCCCGGTCAGCGATCCCCGCTTTCCGGGCATGGAGTACCCGTAGCGGTGTCCGCACCGCTCCTCGATGTGGGCGAAGAGGTCGGTGAAGAGGTCGCTGTTGTAGTTGCTGGGCGGCTTCGAAAAATCGCGGAAGCCGTCGGTCGTGGCCATGATCCCGGCGACCCGCTCGAAACCCATTCCGGTATCGACGTGCCTGGCGGGCAGATCGACGAAGGAACCGTCGGGTTCGGCGTTGAACTGGATGAAGACCAGGTTCCAGATCTCGATGCACCAGGGCGAGTCGGCGTTCACCAGCTTGCCGGCCGTGCCGCCCTCCGGGGTCAGGTCGATGTGGATCTCCGAGCAGGGGCCGCAGGGGCCGGTCTCGCCCATCATCCAGAAATTGTCCTTCTTGCCGCCGGTCCGGATGTGCTTGTCCGGGTCCAGCCCCTCTTTTTCGAAGATCTCCTTCCAGAAACCGCGCGCCTCGTCGTCGAAGGAGGCGGGCTCGCCGGGGCCGGGCTGATACACCGTCGCGTAGAGGCGCTCTTTCGGAAAGCCCCAGGTTCCGGCCAGGAGTTCCCAGGCGAAGGCGATGGCCTCCTTCTTGAAATAGTCCCCGAAGGACCAGTTTCCAAGCATCTCGAAAAACGTGTGGTGGTAGGTGTCGAACCCCACGTCCTCGAGGTCGTTGTGCTTGCCGCCGGCGCGGATGCATTTCTGGGTGTCGGCCGCGCGGGCGAAAGGGGCCTTCTCCTCGCCGAGGAAATACGGGACGAACTGGTTCATGCCCGCGTTCGTGAAAAGCAGGTTGGGCGAGGACGGCATCAGCGAGGCCGAGGGCACGATTTCGTGCCCCCGGGAGCGGAAGTGGTCCAGAAAGGTTTGGCGGATCCCGGAAGAGAGCATCCGACGAACAAAGCGAATCCGGAGCGGTGGTTCAATCCCGAAGGAGGAGCGGGCGTCCTTTTGGGAGTTGCCCCCGGGGGGCGGGGCGCGTTCTCTGGAGGACCGTCCATGGAATCCGTGTTCACCCAGTTCCGCATCCGCGCGATCGCGACCGTCGTCGGCGGCCGGAGGATTCGGCTGGACGACGAGGTCGGTCTGTACGGAGGGGACCGGGCGCGGATCGACCGGTTGAAGAAGGCGACCGGTCTCGACACGCGCCACGTCGTCAGCGACGGGGTCACCTCGCTCGATCTGGCCGAGGACGCTTATCTCCGGTTGGAGCGGCGCACGGGAATCGACCGGGATTCGATCGACGCCTGCGTGTTCGTCACCCAGACGCCCGACCACTTCCAGCCCGCGAACAGCGCGCTGCTCCACGGGCGCCTGGGGCTCCCGAAAAAGACGGCTTGCTGGGACGTCAACCTCGGGTGCTCGGGCTGGGTGTACGGGCTGGTCCAGCTCGGGGCGCTGTTCGAGTGCGGCGATATCCGCCGCGCCCTGCTCGTCGCCGGGGACACCATCAGCCGCCAGACCGATCCGGAGGACCGGGGCACTGCGCCGGTTTTCGGCGACGGGGCGGCGGTCAGCCTCCTCGAACGGGCGCGGGGGCGCGAGACCCGGGCCATCCTCGGCAGCGACGGCGCCGGCTCCGCGGCCATCCGCGTGCCGGCCGGCGCGTTCCGTTATCCGCTGCCGACGACGGAAACCTTCCGGGACGGAGAGGGAAACCCCCGGAGAGCGGATTGCCTGATCATGGACGGGCTGGAGGTCTTCCGGTTCAGTCTGCGCGAAGTGCCCGTAGCCGTACGCGACCTGCTGGAGGGGGCGGGGGTGGGCGCCGAACAGTTGAGCCATGCCTTCTTCCACCAGGCCAACGCGTCGATTCTGACGACGCTCCAACGGCGGCTGGGTCTGACGGCCGCGCAGGTCCCGCTCGGGACGCTGGCCCGCTACGGGAATCTGAGCAGCGCGTCCGTCCCGGCGGTGGTTTGCGACACGCTCTCGGCCCCGGCGGATTCGGACGCGGCGGGGTTGTCCGTGCTCTGCGGGTTCGGCGTGGGCCTCTCGTGGGGAACGGCGTTGACAGATCTGTCCGGAGTCGATTGTCTCCCGATCACTATCCATGGCCACCCCCGAACCTGAGCTTTTCCTGGAATCCGTCGCCGAAGCGATCGACGGCGTGTCGCGGGATGATCTGGCACTGGAAATGGCTCTTTCGGACATCCCCAACTGGGACTCTCTGGCGCGGTTGGGCGCCCTGACGATCATCGAAGAACGGTTCGGGACGGTCATCAGCCTGGCGGAACTGAGCCGGTGCGAGACGCTGGAGGACCTGCGGAAACAGGTTTGACGAACACCGCGGAGCGGAGGGGGAGGCGCCCGCCGCCCGCGGAGCGGAGGATACGGATGAAGCAGGTTTACATCGTCGGGGCCGGGGGATTCGGGCGCGAGCTTCTCTGCTGGCTGGGCGACTCGCCGCAGTGCGGGACAGCGTGGGAACCGGTCGGCTACCTGGACGACGATCCGGCCGTCGCCGCCCGCGACCTGCCGCTTCCCTACCTGGGGACCGTCGGGAGTTTCGAAGCGAACGAGGACCGTTTGATCGCCCTCGGGGTGGGCAATTCCGCCCCCCGCAAGGCCATTGTGGAAACGCTTCGCCAGCGGGGGGCGGCCTTCATGACTTTCATCCATCCGAGCACCATTATGGGCGACCGGGTGGAGATCGGCGAGGGCACGGTGATCTGCCCCCGGTGTACCCTCACCTGCGATCTCTCGCTGGGGGCGTTCACCTTTCTGAACATCGGAGCCGCCATCGGCCACGACGTTTCGGTGGGCGACTACGCCTCTCTCTCCTCGCAAACCGATCTCTGCGGCGGGGTGGTCCTGGGGGAAGGGGTCTGGCTGGGCTCCGGAGCGCGCGTCATTCCCGGCCGGAAGGTCGGCGAGTGGGCGCGGATCGGCGCGGGCGCGGTCGTGGTCAACCATGTGCCGCCCCGGGTGACGGTTTTCGGCAATCCGGCGAAGCGGCTGGTGTAGTGGTTGCAGGTTTGTCGGTATCCGGTCATGGCCCGCCTTTATCTTTCCCCGCCCGATGTGGGTCCCGCCGGGCGGGAGGCTCTCCTGCGGGCGTTTGATTCGGGTTGGGTGGCGCCCGCCGGTCCGGAGATCCCCGCCTTCGAATCGGACCTGGCCCGGTTTCTCGCCGGTTCCGGTTCCGGTTCCGGATCCGCCGTGCACTGCGCGGCGCTCTCGTCGGGGACGGCCGCCCTCCACCTCGCCCTGGTTCTCGCCGGGGTCGGTCCGGGCGACCGGGTGCTGGTGTCGGGGTTCACCTTCGCGGCCACGGCGAACGCGGTCCACTACTGCGGCGCCGAGCCGGTCTTTCTGGATTCGGACGAACGCACCTGGAATCTCGACCCCGCACGGCTTGCGGAGGTTCTGCGGAAAGACCGGACCGCCGGGCGGCTTCCGAAGGCCGTCGTGGCCGTCGATCTCTACGGCCAGTGCGCCGACTACGGGCGGATCGTTCCGCTTTGCCGGGAGCACGGGGTGACGCTCATCCAGGACGCCGCCGAGGCCCTCGGGGCGGTCTTCGACCCGGCGGGGGCGGGGGGCGGCTTCGGCGAGCGGGCGCCCGCCGGACTCCAGGGCGATTTCGGGGTGTTTTCCTTCAACGGAAACAAGATCCTGACCACGGGGGGCGGGGGGATGCTGGTCTCCCGGGACGCCGGGACGATCGAACGGGCCCGCTTTCTCGCCACGCAGGCCCGCGAGAACGCCCCGCACTACGAGCACCGGCAGGTGGGCTACAACTACCGGATGGGAAACCTGCCCGCGGCGATGGGACGGGCGCAGCTCGACGGATTGCCCGGGAAGATCGCGGCGCGGAAACGGACCTTCGCCTTCTACCGCCGGCGATTCGGCGACCGGCCCGGCCTGGGGTGGATTCCGTTCGGGGCGACCGGCGAGCCCAACTACTGGCTGAGCTGCCTGACTCTCGATCCCGGCAGGATCGGTTTCTCGCGCGAAGATTTCCGGCTGGCCCTCGCGGAGGAGGATATCGAGGCCCGGCCCCTCTGGAAGCCGATGCACCTGCAGCCCGCCTGGCGCCACTGCGAATGCCATGGCGGCGCGGTGGGCGGGCGGCTTTTCGCCCAGGGGCTCTGCCTGCCCTCGGGCTCCGGGCTCACCGACGAAGACCGCGAGCGGGTGGGGGCGGTCTGGGACCGCCTGGCGGGCGGGGGCTGAGGGACCGTGACCGGGCGGCCCGCCTTTTCCGCGGACCGCCGGGCGCGCCGTGAATCCGGATTCGGCGTTCTTTTTCGGTTGCCGGAGAGCCCCGGCCCGGGTTTTCTCTACGCTCATGAAGAAAGTCGTCCTTGCCTCCCTTCTGCTGTCGCTGTTTTCGTTCGTTTCCGCCCGATCGCAGGTGCTGGGTTTGGAGATCGGGGGTTACGGCTCCTGGCTCAAACCCGAGGATCTCGACAAAGGCTACGGCGGCGGGGTGGTCGCCAGGGGGCAGCTTCTCGAGTTTCTCGGGGTGGATGCGCGCGCGGGCTATTTTTCGTTCAGCGATCCCGACGTGGACATGGTCCCGGTCGAAGCGTCGCTGATGCTCCGGCTGCCCTTGCCGGTCGTTTCCCTTTTCGCCGGTGCGGGAGGTGGATACTACCAGTTTTCCGGGGAGAAGGGCTTCGACCTGGGTGACGAGGCCGGCGCCTTCGGAAACCTCGGCGTCGAAGGGACTCTCGGCGATTGGAAACTCTTTTTCGAGTGGCGCTACCAGCTTCTCGAGCCGACGGTGGACAGCGCCGGCGGGGGATTCGCGAAGGGCGAGGAAATCGATTTCAGCGGATACGGGTTTTCCCTCGGGGTGCTCTACCGGTTCTGACCCCCGTCGTGGGAGAGGTCTTCGAGGCCGGAAGGGCTC
>JBKHCX010000122.1:0-9185 GCA_046541615.1 Puniceicoccaceae bacterium | reverse complement strand
CGCGCGATGGCCGCCTCCCCGGCTCACGCCTCCTCCGGCCCGCTCTCTTCCTCCTTCGCGCGCTCGCGGACCATCGTGTCGTGTTCGGCCTCGCGCGTTCCGCGCCGGGCCAATTCTTCGGCCAGGAGCTGCTCGTCTTCTTCAGACGACGTTTGGGGCTCGTCCACTCTGTGGGCGGGAAAGGTCGGATCGACATCCTCGGGGCGAGGGGGCTCGGGCAGTTCGCTCGGAGTCGCGGCCAGTTCCTCCCGGGCCTGCTCGCGATCTTCCTCGCGGACGTCTTCCGCGGACCGCCCGTCGATGCGGGCGAGTTCCGCCGCCCTCTCCTCCACGGAGATCCGGGGGGCGCTTTGCTGGGCCAGGCGCTCGTAGCTGACGCCTTCCGGGGAATTGTGGGCGCCTGTCTGTTCCTGTGAGGTGTTGCGTTCTTCGGTCATGACGGTGGTTTCTTTTTTGGCGTTGCCGGAGGGGGCGGGGTGGAGCCGTCCACCTCTTCCGCTTGCGATGTGTCGATTTCTTCTTCCAGGGGCTCGGCGTAGGTCGTGCCCCGCTTGATGTCCTCGCGCGGACTTTTGCCGCTCCGGAATGCGCCGGAGGCCATGAGCGCGGCGAGGATGCCGACGAGGAGCAGGGAGCCGAGGATGGCGAATAGGTAGCCGTACATGGTTTTGTGTCTGGAGGGATGGTTGCAGGCCAACGATTCGGGCGGGTTACAAAAGTCCGCGGACCGCTGCCTGGATGTGTTGATTCGAGATTCCGTGGTAGTCGAGAAGGACCTCCGGCAATCCGGAGCGTGAGAGTTTGTCAACCGCAAGGTGCCGCCAGGAACAGTCGATGCCGGCAAGAGCCGAAAGCACGGCTTCTCCGATCCTCCGCGGTTCAGGCGGATATAGGCGATTCCATCGTGGCGGGCGCCTTGCACGACCGCGGCTCGGGTGCTGACCGCGTCGGCTCGATAGAGAACCAAGCTGCCCGGAATGCTGCGGGTCATCGCGAGATCCTCCAGTCCCATCTGGGTCGGGCCGTCCTGTCCGATGGCGACGCCCGCATGGGAACCGCCCAGCAGGAGTTTGTTTCGTGAATTTGCGTGATGATCATAAGCGTTAAGTGAAGGCGAGGCGCTGATTTTTGTAGGAGGGATCGTCGGTGACCTCCCCGCCGAACCAGTCCGGCGGCTCGAAGGCTTCCGCCGCCGCCCGGTCGGGAAACTCCACCTCCACCACCGCCAGCCCCTCGTGGCGGCCTCCATAGACATCCAGTTCGGCGGTCAGATCCCCAAGCTGGATCTCATAGCGAGTCTTCCGGATCCGTCGGCCCTCGGTGAACGGCCACAGCGTGTCGAACTGTTCCGGAGCCAGCACGATTTCAGCCTCGCCCCTCGCCCCGCCCCCGCCGATCTTCGCGGTCAGGGTAAGGTCGCCGCCGTGTCGGCGCAGCCTCACCTCCCGGGGTTCGGCGGTGTTCACCACGATGTAGCCCTGCTCCATCGCAGCGGAGGGCCGCTCCTCCAACCGGAAAGGCAGGGCGTCCCGATCGACCCGGAACTTGCGTTCGATTTCCTTCGGCTGGCTGGGATCAGTCATCGGCTGGCACCCTCACGTTGGCCTCGAGTTTGCTCGAGTGTTGTTCAATGTCGGAGCGGGCGGCCGCCCAGTAGGTCTCGAAGCGTCGGACCAGATGTCCGGGCTTTTCGGCAAAGGCGCGGCGGCCGAGGGGAAAGGCTTTGGCCTGCAGTTGCGCCCGACGGCGGTCCGCCAGCCCCAGCAGCGCCTGCACGTCGCGCTTGGAGTCGAAACGGCCGCGCTCCTCCGACAGGGTCTTCCCGAACACCGCCAGGTCGTGGTCGTCCCCGAGCAGATCGGACAGATCGTGCAGCGCGTCGCGCCACGCGTCCAGCACATCCTCCCAGACCGAACGCAGCACGCGGACGTGATACCGGTGGTACTTCACCCGCTTGCGCCATTCGTGGAAGTTCGCGGTGGCCGGTTCGCCGGCCACGGATTCCAAGGCCCTGCGTCCCCGCTTGTAGGTCTTCTCCAGGCCGGGACCCAGTGACCCGAAGTCGTCGCCGATGGGCCAGTCCGCGACCCGTTCTCTCGCCCGGCCGATCGCCTCCGCGAACCGGGCGATTCTCTCCTCCAACGTCTCCTCGCCGCCGGAGGCCTTCGCCTTCCGCTCCTCCAGCGACGCCCGGACGCTCCGCAGGCGGTCGAGGTCGATCTGATCCCCGAAGGTCTCGGCCAGCATGTCGAAGGTCTCCACCAGCACCTCCGCGTCCCGGGCCTCCGAGAGAGCCCGCGAGGCGTCGCGGAAGCATTTGTTCTCCCGCTCGTACACCGCTGACCCTCCGTCCAGATCGCCCCGCCCCAGCCGCAGCAGCGCCCGGATCTTTTTGCAGTGCTTACGCGCCTGGTGGATCGTGTCGTGCCGGTCGAGCCCGCTGTCGGCGATTTCCTCCAGCGTCCTGTCGATCTGTTCCACCGCCATGCGGCGGATCCCGTCGCCGGCCGATTCTCCGATGCTGAATTTGTAGGACATGTCTCTGCTAATCGATCGGTTGGAAGGAATGCCGCTCCCACAGGTCGGGACCCTGTCCGCGGGTCGGCGGCTGAACCGCCCCGGCACGGTCGAACCCGGTCTCTTTGCCGCTGGAATCGGTCATGGGTTGCTCTCCGGCTGTGGTTTCAAATCCGCCTTGCATTCGAGCCGGTTCATCAGCCGGAGGATCGCCAGCCCCGTCAGGGCGACGCAGACGGCCAGCAGGTATTTTCCGACCGCCACGGAGATGCCGATCGAGGCCGCGAGCAGCAGGGAGGCGGCGGTGGTCAGGCCATGCACCCGGCCGGAGCCTCCGCCCGGCCGGATGATGGTGCCCGCGCCGAGAAAGCTGACCCCCACCAGAATGGCCTCCACAATGCGGATCGGATCCGCCCGGATGATCTGCTCGTTCTCCGTGGCATTGAAATGGACGATCAACGCCCCGCCCAGGGAGACGAACAAGGTGGCGGCGCCGGCGACCAGCATGTGGGTGCGCAGACCCGCGGGTTTCTCGGCCGCCTCCCGTTCCCAGCCCATCAGCCCGCCCAGCAGCATCGCCAGCAGCACGTTGCCGGCGACCGCCAGCTCCTCCATCCAGTCCATCTCGATCATCAGGCAGCTCTTTCATGATGGCCCCACCGGCGATCGTATCTGATTCGCCTCCGGGTTCCCGGCCCGGGCATGTCCCGGCCCGGGCCGCGCCCGTTAGACTGTCGGAGGTCTTCCGCGAACGGCTCTCGCGATCAAGGAGACCACAAGGAGTACGAGGAAGATGAAGAAGAGAATCTGGGCGATCTCCGCAGCTGCTCCGGCGACACCCGTGAAGCCGAGTGCTCCTGCGATGAGAGCGAGAACGAGGAATGTGAGTATCCATCCGATCATGGTGTATCCTTTGTTTGGGGGTTGTTTGTTGCTGTGAGAATGCGTCGTAGGTGGGATCGCATATGCCGTGCCAATCGTTTCGCGGCCTTCGCGCGAGCACGAGGCCCCTGTGATTTTCCAGAACGTGTCAAGCTTTGCAGGGCCGCGTGCTTGCGCGCGTGCCGTCCCCGGGGGGCAATCGGCGACGCATGGACTGGCGGCCATCATCGGGTGTTGTCGTCCGCCTCGCGGCCATCGCGCACGCGCGAGGCCCTACAGAACTGCGGAGGACCTTTTATTGCAGATTGCAACTAATCCCAGTGCGTCATCGTGCGAATTTCAAAGAAACAATACAATGACCGCCGCCTCACGACGGCTGCTCCTTCCCGACTTCGCGGGGTACCTTGTCATCGCGCAGGCCGAGGAATCGCGGATGCCGGAGGCGGTTGTCGTTGGTCCATTCGGTGAAACCGATCTCGCCGACGTATTGCGGCTTCGCCCAGTGGATGGTTTTGTCGTCGGAATCAAAATCGACGAATGGGGTGCCTTCTTGCTCGATCCGGTCGAGCTGTTCGCGGAACGATTCCAGAAAAGCATTGTCGAAGCCGGTGCCCACCCGTCCCGCATAGTGGAAGTCATCCTCCTCGAAATAGCCGAGAAGGAGGGCGCCGAAGCCCACCCGTTCCCCTTCGGGATCGGTGAACCCGCCGATGACCAGTTCCTGGCGGCGCCCGCATTTGAACTTGAGCCATTTCTTCGAACGGCTGCTCACGTAAGCGCTGTCCGCCTCTTTGGCGATGAGTCCCTCCCAGCCTTTGCCGCAGGCCTCCGCGAGATAGTCTTCGCCGTGCTCGTTCCGGTGGGGCAGGAAGCGGATGGGATCGCGGAACCCGAGCGCCCGCCGCAGCAGGTTTTTCCGCCGGCGGAGCGGAAGGCGGCGCAGGTCGCGGTCCTCGAAATAGAGAAGATCGAATACGTAGGCGTGGACCGGGACTTTTCTCATCAAGGAAGGTTCCGGATCGCGGGTGTGGGTTCGGTTCTGCAGCCGCTTGAAACTCGTCAGTCCGCCCTCGAAGGTGACGATCTCCGAATCGAGGATGAAGTTTCCGGAAAGTCTCGCGAGCGCCTCCGCGATTTCCGGATAGGTCCGGTTTTTCCTGATCTCGTTGCGGGAGTGGAGAGTAACCTCATCGCCCTTTTTGCGGAGGAGGCAACGTTCCCCGTCCAACTTGCGCTCATAGATCCAGCCGGGGTCGGAGAAGTGCTCGTGGACCAGCGTGGCGCGCATCGGCTGCACGAAATCCGGCTGATCCGTTTGCTTCAACCTTTCGCGCTCCGCCTCGGTGAGTTGGGAAAAAATCTCGTGCATCGCTAGCCGTCCTCGTCTTCGCCGGGTTCATCCCCCTCTTCTTCGCCTTCCTCTTCGATCTCGTCCATGGAGCGACCGGTTGCGACCGAGTCCGGCTCGGTGCGGGTCGGATTGCGGCGGGCGTCGGCATGCTTGTCATCCAGTTTGAAGATCACCCACTCGTCTTTTCCATCCCGGGTCCCGGTTTTGGCCATCGCGTAACCGCCTTGGATTTTCTCCCCATTCAGCTTGAATTTGAGGCTGCCCTGTTCGATGGCCTCCTTGATGCCGCTATCCGCACCGTCTTTTTCGCCGGACATCGGTTCGTAGGTGCCCTTGTCCCAGATCATGACCGTGCCGGCCCCGTATTCGTCTTCGGGAATCACGCCTTCGAAGTCGGCGTAGTCGATCTCGTGATCGTCCACCCGGATAGCGAGTCGTTTCTCGTTGGCGGCGGTCGAGAGGCCTTTGGGAACCGCCCACGACACCAGGACATCGCCTGCGCGCAGCCGGAAGTCGTAGTGCAGGGTGGTGGCGTCGTGTTTCTGAATGACGAAAAGATTCTTCCGGCTCATGGTGTTTTAGTTCGAATGGATTCGGTTCCGCCTTCCGGGGACGCTGGATGCGTGCCAATTGGTCGGCCCATGCGTGAGACCGTCAATCCCCTGTCGGTCCCCGGGTTCCGTCGCCTCCAACACCCGTCGCCACAGCCGAAACGGCGCGTGTAACCAACCAACGCACCGAAAATCGTCAGCAATTTATAGACCGGGCCTACTTCAAATCTAAACCGCCATTCCATTATTCTTCCGGACAAAAAAAAGGTTGATTGGAAAATCTCCCGAAAAATAAGGCCGGGTCAAAAATAGTTGACTCCACCTCGCCAAATCCCCAATTTCCGACCGGGCAAAAAAACGTTTTGACACCCGATCCGGGTCGCGAATCCACTTCTAGACCCGGTAAAAAAAGAAAAACTTGCTCGGGAAAAAACGCGGTTCGATTTTCCGGGTGTGGGCGCCTGTCGGACCTGGGCAATCGCAGCTCAGAGGATTCCGGATTTGCTTCGGTCGTCTTTGGGTCTTGATTCTCGAAGAGAATACCTGAATGTCGGCAACAATGGCAAAAGTAGCGATTATCGGTACCGGTGGGATGGCTCCCTATCACGCGAGGAAGTTCCAGGATGTGGAGCGATGCGAGCTGGTTGCTGTTTGCGATATCGACCCGGGAAAGGCCACCGCTTTCGCGGAAGCCCACGGTGTGGCGACCGTGTTCACCGATGCGGACGAGCTTCTGGCCGATTGCGATTGCGAAGCCGTTGCGATCGTGACCCCGGATTCTTCCCACCATCAGCTCGCGATGGAAGCCGTGGCCGCCGGTCGACACGTGCTCTGCGAGAAGCCGCTTTCCCTGGACTACGCCCGGGCGGCAGAGATGAGGGACGCGGCGGAGGCCGCGGGGGTCATCAACATGGTTCATTTCACCTACCGCAACAGTTCGGCGATCCAGAAGGCCACTGAGATGGTCGCCGCCGGCGAGCTGGGAACGATACGTCACGTGCATGCCCATTACCACCAGAGCTGGCTGGTTCAGGACGCATGGGGTGATTGGCGGATCAGCCCGGGTTGGTTGTGGCGGCTCTCCACCGGGCACGGGAGCGGGGGGGTGCTTGGCGATATAGGAATCCACCTTGTCGACTTTGCCTCCATGCCGCTCGGTTCGCTCGCCTCCGTCCACTGCCGGCTGAAGACGTTCGCCAAGCCCGAGGGGGAGACCGTGGCCGGATACCGGCTCGACGCCAACGACAGCGCTGTGATCACCGCCGAATTCGCCAGTGGCGCGCTGGGCGTTCTGCATACGACCCGCTGGGCCTATCCGCACGTCAATTCCCTCCGGTTGAATCTCTACGGCGACCAGGCCTCTCTTGAGATCGACCTGGATCGCTCCCCGGACACCCTGCGGATCAACCGGATCGCCGGCCGGACCATCACGGATTGGCAAACCCTTGACTGCGGGACGGCCCCGACCATTCAGGAACGCTTCGTCCGTGCCATCGAATCCGGAGTTCCCGATCAACCCGATTTCGCCCGGGGAGCTGAGATTCAGGCCGTTCTCGATGCCTGCCGGGAATCCGCCGAAACGGATTCAACCGTTCATATCCCCGAATCCGCCCGGGTGGAAATCGGAAACCTCCCACCTGTTCAGACCCAATCCCCATGCTGACCGAACCCGACATTCGCATTGGAACGCTCGCCGGAAAAGGCGGGCGGACCGCCGAGTACGTTTCCGCGATTGTTGGCCACGGGTTCGAGTCCTTCCAGATCAATTTCGGGCAGACTCTCGGCGAGGTGGACTTGCCGACACTGGCCCGGGAGGTGGCCGGGGTGCTCGACGGCCACGACGCCATCATATCCTCCATCGGCATTTTTGGGAATCCGCTGGAGCACGACGAATCGGCGGCCGAAAACCGCTGTGGATGGGAAGAGTGCATCGACCACGCCCATTTGTTCGGCACGGATCTGGTCTGCGGCTTCGCCGGACGACTGCGGGATCGTCCCGTGCCGGAGTCGATGCCGCGCTACCGCGAGGTCTTCGGCGAACTCGCCCGGCGCGCCGCCGACAAGGGCGTGCGAATCGCCTTCGAGAACTGCCCGATGAACGGGAGCTGGGAAAGGGGGGACTGGAATATCGCCTTCAACCCGGCCGCCTGGGACCGTATGTTCGACGAACTCGACGCCGACAACATTGGCCTCGAGTGGGAGCCGTGCCACCAGATGTGCCAGCTCATCGAGCCTCTCCCCCAACTGAAAAAATACCTGCCGAAGATCTTTCATGTTCACGGGAAGGACGCCACCCTCCACACGGACGTGCTCCGGGAGTTCGGGGCTTTCGGCCCCAAGCCCGTGGTCGAGCACCGGCATCCCGGCTTCGGCGACAGCAATTGGACCGACATCATCGGCGAGCTGCGGCGCGGCGGCTACCGGGGAACCATCGACATTGAGGGCTGGCATGATCCGGTTTACAAAGACGATCTGGAGATGACCGGCCAGGTCCACGCCCTCCGCCACCTGAAGCAATGCCGGGGAAATCACGTGCCGAATCCGGAGGGGTTCTGAGGGATCGCCACACACGAGGGATCCGGTGGGGGGTGCCGAACATCGGACATCCCTATCGGGTCGCCCGCTGAAGACAGACGGGCCACGGGAAGACGGGATCTTCCGCGAAAAACGGGCGGCTTCACGTAGTCGCGGTGTCTTCAGCTCCGCGACCCTTCGCTCGTTGTTTCGCACCGTCGTTTTCCAGCTCCGCCCTCCCTTTCGTGCCCGTTTGGCTTCGTGGAACAAATCGATTCACCATGGACGCGGAAGACTCCCGTCCGCGGGAAGAGCCGACCCACTCCGAATCAAAAGCGGCCTTATCCGACCGGACAATAAAAAGTTTGATCGGAAAAGTCTCCAGAAATTTTACCCGGGAAAATCTCCTCATGAAATCTCCTCAAAAATTTGATCGGGTCATAAATATTTGACTCCAGCTCGCCAAATTCCAAATCGGCGACCGAGCAAAAAAACTCTTAACACTCAATTGCAATCGCAAATTTAATTTGATTCTAAACCCGGTAAAAACAATTTTCCAACCCAGGCTGAGATCCCGAGAGAGGTTTGTTGGATCACAAGGGTGAAGTGGGTCAAGGTGGACGAGGCCCCTCAAAGATGTGACCACCGATTCAAACCGCCTCCGCCGGACCAGAATCGCCATCTACCCATGAATCCAGGGTTAAAATCCTCAGCCCGTTCCAACCCGAGCCTTTGATCGGCTTGCCCGGATCCGGCGTTTCCGGTGGACATCCAAGGGCCGCGATAACTCCCGCACGAACTCAGCGCTCCCGATGATCTCACCCCTGGGTCAGGCATCTGACTTTTGACCCGGGTAAATATTGCCGGAAACTTGCCGCCGGACACATTGTGGACCCGGTAAGAAAATCTTGCTTACACCTCCGTTTACTTTTTGACCGGACAAAAAACGTGTGACAACCCTGATTGAGGTTGAAAAAAGGTTTTGCTGAGTCAGGACAGGCGGCGGATGGAGGTGGATGGGACCTTGAAAAATGGGACCAGCGATTCAAACCGTCTTCACCATAAGATCGCCGACTACCCATGCATCCCGGGGAAAACGGTCAGCCCGTCCCAACCGGCTCCTTCGATCGGCTTGGGCCGGATCGGACGTTTTCGGTGCCGCTGCAAGGGCTCGGAGACCTCCCGCACGAACTCCGCGCAGCCGATGATGTACCCCTGGGTCAGGTAGCGGCACTTGCAACGCAGGAGCTCCGCCATCGGAAGCCTGCCCTGCTCCCGCTCGATCACCCGGGAAGCCGCCGCCGGATCGACCGAGCCCTTGCCCTCCTTCGGGGCGGCGGCGATGCCGAAGAGGCTCTGCCGGTAGCCCT
>JBKHCX010000121.1:0-9242 GCA_046541615.1 Puniceicoccaceae bacterium | reverse complement strand
GCGGGGGAGGCGGCCGCCTACGTCTCGGAGCGCCGGACCAGGTTCGGGGCGCTGCGCCAGTATTCCCGCGGGATTCCCGCGAGGGCCATTACGGCCAGTTGGCTGACTACAAAGGCGACGAGCCAGAAGAAGGCCGCGTCCATGAAGCCGTAGGAGTGGAGGCCTATTCCCAGCATGTTCGTCCCGAACCAGGACCACGCCGTGACAATGTTGCCGAAGACGGCGAGGACCAGCAAACCCCGGGTTTTGACGAGGCCGCCCCATCGGGCGTGGAGCATGATCGCCGTCCAGATGACGATGAGCAGGGCGCCGTTTTCCTTAGGGTCCCAACCCCAGAAGCGGCCCCAGCTCTGATCGGCCCAGATGCCGCCGAGCATCGTGCCGACAAAGGAAAAGAGGATCGCGAAACAGGTGATGCCGTACACCATCGAGCCAAGGGTCTTTTCCGATTCGCGGTCGAGGCCGGTTGTCAGCACGCCTTTGATGATTCCGAAAAGCCCGAGTCCGCCCGCGAGGAAGACGGCCGAGTAGCCGATGGTGATCACCACCACGTGCGTCGCCAGCCAGAAGTTCGAGTCGAGGACGGCCCGCATCATCTCAAGCGTGTCTCCGGAGAGACTGAGATGATGGGCGATGATCAAAGTGGAGAAGCCGATGAGGGCGGCCGTCGCGTTGCCGAAGCCGTTGCGGAAGATGCGCTCGAAGATGATCCCGAGAAGAACGGCCCCCCATCCGACGAAGACGGCCGAGGAGTACAGATTGGTCACCGGCGGGCGGTCCTGGATGTACATGCGGGCGGCGAGCCCCGCCGTGTGGACGAGGAAGGCCGCTACGAGGATGGCCAGGGCCGTCGGGTTGAGGACAGGAGCCCAGCGCAGCCACGAAACAAGGACGAGGACCAGGACCAGAACGTAGAGCACACTGGCCCGGTAGAAGGGGGCGGAGGCGTTGAAGAGATATTCGAAGCCGACCCGGAATTTCTCGCCCGGATATTTTTCGCGGAATTCGCTCCGCAGTTCGCCGACGGCGGCGTCGAACCTTTCGACGTCCCCCGAGCGGTAGGCCTCGGTCAGGTCGGCGTAAAGAGCGACCGTCGGATCGATCGAACCGGTCTGGATCGAGCGGAGGAGACTGTCGCCGACGTTCTCCCAGTCGCTTTCGACCGGTTGGTCGCCCGAGGGCGGAATGATGCGGAGCATCGCCTGTTGCGACAGCTTGAGGTAGCGGTCGGCGAAGGCCATGAAATTGTCGAGGATGGCCTCGTCGTAGGTTTCGCCGGCCTGCTGGCGGTTGAGCTGGGCGAGCCCGGGCGCGATCAGTTCCCCGTAGGCGCGGTACTCATCGGCGATCCGGTCGAGATTGCCCATGGGATGGAAGCTGTGGAGCAGCCGGTGGTAGCGGGTGAGGTTCTCGTGGAGGCGCATGACGGCTTTGTCGAAGCTGTCGCGCTGCCTGGGCTCCGGATTGAGCTGCCCGCGGAGGCGGCTGATCTCGGCGAAGTGCGGCTGGAGGTCGATGTAGGAGAACACCTTCCCCTGGTCGTCGAGGATCCCGAGCGCGTCGCGCAGGCCCGGATGGAGCAGGCGGAAGACCTTCATCTGGTCCGCCACCTCCGGCCGGGTCGCCAGCTCGACCATCCAGACAAGGGCGGGAAACTCCTGCCTGGCCCTTTCGCCGTCCGCCGGAAGAACGGCCTTCTGCCGCTCGCTCAGGATCAGGAGGGAGTTCCTCGCCTCGGCGTCGAGCGGCTTGATCCGGCCCCCTACCTGGACGGGCAGCTTGCCGAATTCGTCGAGATCGAAGGTCGGGGAAACCGGGCGCGGAAACCAGCCCGCCACGATGTAGAGGAGGGCGAGGGCGAAAGCGATCCAGGGCGCGGCTTTTCTTACGGAAAACTTCATGCCATGGCTTCTCCGCCGGAGGACCGCACCCCGCGCCGGCGCGAGCGCACGAGGCCGATTCCGAATTGCACGACCAAACCCAGTCCGACCAGGGTCACGCTGATATAGGGCAGCGTCCACCCGGGGTTGCGTACCACCTGGAGCATGGAGGAGGTGTCCTGGTTCGCGAAGGAGGCCTGGTAAAAGGTGTGCCCTTCGTAGCGGAGCGGATGGTTCATGTAGATCAGCGTCTCCCGTTCGACACCGGCCTCCGGGTGGGTCACCACCACACGGCTGGAGAAATCCTTGGGTATTTCCGTGCCGGGGTAGCGCTCGTGGTTGAAGTCGAGGAGGGTGAGGGAAAACGGATAGTAGGTCCGCTTGAAACGCAGGGCGATCTCGTAGGTCCGTCCGTCGGCCGTGAAGGTCTGCGGGGGAAACTGCTCGTCGAACAGGTTGGAGACCATCCACGAACCGAGATCGCGGCCGCCGTCGAAAAGGCGGACGATGGCCGTGTCGGAATTGACGTCATTTTCCTTGAAGGTTTCGGGACGCCGGACGGCGAAGAGGCCCACCTCTACGGCGGCCCCTTCACTGGCCTGGGGGGGGAGGTTCTCCGACGGGGTGGTCCGCCGGACGATCGCGTTGGGAAAATACTGCTCCACCTCGATCCGGACCGGGAGCCGGGGGTCGTCGATCGCATCGCCCGCCCGCAGCGAGTCCGCGTCGATCGCGTAAACGGTCTGGAGGGACGGATCCGTGTGGTCGATGAGAACGATTTCATTCTCCAGATAGTTCTCGGCCCAGTTGCGCGTCCCTCCTTCGTCGATCCACATCTGGCGCTCCTCCGCCGTCATATCGGTGATGAATTCGCTCAGGATCAGAAGGACCAGCCCGCCGTGGATGAGAAAAATGCCCGACTTTTTCCAGCTCCAGCGGAAACGGTAGGTTTGGGCGACCAGGAGGTTGACGAGCAGGAGGGGGCCGAGCAGGTAGCCCCCGGGCAGGGGAAGCCCGATCCGGGCGAAGGGCGAATCGGAGTGGGGCGGCAGGGGGTTCCAGACGACGAGCAGGCTCTCGAAGTAGCGCTTCTGCGTTTCGTGGATGCCGAAGTTGACCTGGTCGAGGGTGCCGAAGAAGACCAGCGCCATCGAAAAGCCGAGCAGGACTACGGTGAGCCGCAGCGAGGCAAAAATTTGGAGAAGCCCGCGGAGCACCGGTTAGAAACGGATGGATTCGAGAAACTCCACCAGATTGGGCTCCTGCTCCTCGAGCAGGGAGGTGTCGCCGACCATTTTCACAAACCAGGTGTGGGAGCCGCGGGGGATAATCGCTCCGGCGATCCCGTTCGACCGCGCCCCGGGCGCGGCCATCAGCCCGACCAGTTCGGCCGGCGAGCCGTCGATCTCGATTTCTTCGAGCCCTTCCCGGAGGGTGTCCATCGGTGCGGGCGGAAGGCCCACCTGGCCGCGCCAGCGGTTGAGGTTGGCCTCAAGTCCGCCGACGTCGCCGGGGAACGCGGTGACGGTGATTTCCGCGACGCGGTCCTGGTCGGCGATCCGGAAGTTGCCCTTGCGGATCGACGTGGGGGCCAGTTCCTCCCACTCGTCGGGCACGGTCCATTCCGGGGTCTCGATCCCGGCGGCCTCGTCCTGCATGCCGGGCAGGACCGTCATGCCGGAAGAGGGGTTCACCGACGACCGGGTGGACGCCTGGGCCGGAGGCTCCGGGGCCGCGGGTGCGGGCGTCCGCGGCCGTGCGCTTCCCTCGGAGGCGTTTTCCGGTTGCGGCCGGGCGGCGGGCAGCGGATCCGGACGGCTCTCCGCTCCTTCCGTTTGCGCGGGGGCGTTCTCCGGACGGGAAACCTGGTAAACCCGGATCTCCTCCTCGTCGCCTCCGCAGCCGGCGAGCAGAAGCGGAATCAGGCAAAAACCAAGGGTCGCGAAATTTTTCATGGAAAGGGGAACGTAGGTTGAAAAAGCCCGAAAGCAATACCGGGCGGACGTATTTCGTACGCCCCGGCAAAGCCGCGATGGACCGGATATCCGCCCTCCCTGTGAACGCGGAAATCTCCGCTAGTCATCCCTGGCCGACAGCGCGTCCGCCGCCCGCCGGAGCACCTCCGCGGTCGTGTCCCAGTCGATGCATCCGTCGGTTATGGAAACGCCCCGGCGCAGGGCGGAGACGGGCTGCGGGAACGGCTGGTTTCCGCCGAGAAGGTTGCTCTCGATCATGGAGCCGATGATGGCCGTCTCGCCGCGGACGCGCTGGCCGATCACATCGGCGAGCACTTTCGGTTGCTCCTCCGGCTTCTTGGCGCTGTTCGCATGGCTGCAATCGACCAGCACGGCCGGGAGCAGGCCCGCTTTCGTCAAAGCCCCGCGGGTCGCGGCGACGTGTTCCGGGGAGAAGTTGGGGCCGGACGTGCCGCCGCGCAGGATCACGTGGCAGTTCGGGTTGCCCCGGGTGGTGACCGAGCAGGCGCGGCCCTCCGGATCGACGCCCAGAAAGGTCTGCCGCTCGCTGGCGGCCCTGATCGCGTTGACGGCGGGCTGGATCGCTCCCGAGGTGGTGTTCTTGAAGCCGATCGGCATGGACAGGCCGGAGGCCATCTGCCGGTGGGTCTGCGACTCGGTCGTCCGCGCCCCGATGGCGGCCCAGCTGATCAGGTCGGCGATGTACTGGGGGGTGATCGGGTCGAGAAACTCCGTGGCGGTGGGCAGGCCCAGGCCGATGACCGACCGGAGAAAACGCCGCGCGGTGCGCAGCCCCTCGGGCAGGTCGCAGGTGCCGTCGAGCTGCGGATCCATCAGTAGCCCCTTCCAGCCGACGGTCGTCCGCGGCTTCTCGAAATAGACGCGCATCACGACGTGGATGTGTTCGCCGACCTCGGAGGCCAGGCCGGCGAGCCGCCCGGCGTACTCGAGGCCGGCGGCGGGATCGTGGATCGAGCATGGGCCGACGATCGCCAGGTGCCGGGGGTCGTCCCCGAAAATGATGCGGTGGATGGTGTCGCGGCTCCTGCCGATGAAGGCCTTCGCCTCGTCCCCCAGCGCGATCTCCTTTCGCAGGGCCACGGGAGCGGGGAGCTGGCCGAAGGTTTCGACGTTGATGTCCGAGGTTCTGGAGGCGTGGGTTTGCATGGGAAAAACGGTCAGGATCGGCCGCCTCCGCCGCGGGGTCAATCCTAAGCGCAAGCGCGGGAGACGGGACACTCCTGTCCCGCGGCGCTACCTAAGGGGGCGGGACACTCCTGTCCCGCGGCGGTGGACGGCAGTGTCCACCCCTCCGGGCAGGGGAGGCCTTCCCGGCGCCTCAGCCTTTGCGCGGGGGGCGGGGTTTCTTGAACGCTTTCTTTCCCTTGAATCCCTTCGGTTTGGCACTCCCCTTTCGGGAGTATTTGTCGGGTTTTCCGAACTTCTTTTGTTTCGCGAAAGGGGCTTCGCCGGAATCGGGGATGGGGATTTCCTCGGTCGGCCGGTTCGCGGACTCGCCCTCGCGCAGGTGCATCAGGGCGGAGATGATGTCCGTCGGCAGGTAGCCCTGGTCGAGCAAGCGGTCGGTGAACTCGTCGTAGCGCCGGTATTCGGCCCGGTCGAGCGTGTCGCGGAGCGTTTCGAAGAAGACGTTCGCCCGGCGTTTTTCGACCATTTCCAGCGTGGGGACTCTCTCGCGCCGGATCTTCCCCCTGGTGAAGCGCATGATGTTCTGGATCTTGTAGAGTTCCCGCCCGGCCACGAAGGTGATGGCTTTGCCCCCGCTGCCGGCGCGGCCGGTGCGCCCGATCCGGTGGACGTAGTCCTCGCCGTCGTTGGGCAGGTCGTAGTTGAAGACGACTTCGATGTCCTTCACGTCCAGGCCCCGGGCCGCCACGTCGGTCGCCACCAGGAAATCGATCGAGCGTTTCCTGAAGCGGTCCATGACCCGGGTTCTCATCGGCTGGGCCATGTCTCCGTGCAACTTGTCGGCCTGGTATCCGCGCGTGTTCAGTTGCTCCGTCAATTCATCGACCATGAGCTTGGTCGCGCAGAAGATGATCGCGAAGCGGATGTCGTCCATGTCGATGAGCCGGCAGAGGACCTCCAGCTTGGTCCGGCGGTCCACTTCGTACCAGATCTGGTCGATGGCGGGGACGGTCAGTTCCTGGCCTTTGATCCGGATCCAGGCCGGATCCGTGGTGAAGGTGCGGATCAGTTCGGTGATGGGCTTCGGGACTGTCGCCGAGAAAAGCACCGTCTGCCGCTCCCCGGGCAGTTCACCCAGCACGTACCGGATGTCCTCCAGGAAACCCATGTCCAGCATGCGGTCGGCTTCGTCGAGGATGATCGTGCGGATCCGGTCCAGCTTGAGGGTGCCCTTCTTCATGTGGTCGAGGATCCGTCCCGGCGTGCCGATGACGATGTGGGCGCCCTGCTTGAGTCCGCGGAACTGGCGGTCGTAGGATTGTCCGCCGAAAACCGGCAATTCGCGGACCCCTGTCTTGCGGGACGCAAGCTTCGCGGTTTCCTCGGCGACCTGCACGGCCAGCTCCCGCGTCGGGCACAGAACCAGAACCTGCGTCGCCTTCACGGACGGATCGACCTTCTCGATCGCGGGAATGGCGTAGGCGGCGGTCTTCCCCGATCCGGTCATTGATTGGCCGACCACATCGCGCCCTTCGAGGAGCGGGGGGATCGATTCGGCCTGGATCGGCGAGGCCTCCTCGAATCCCATGGCCTCCACGCCCTGCAGCAATTCGGGGGAGAGCCCCAATTCGGAAAATTTCTTTCGTTCCATTTGGGCAGAATGCCGATTCCCCCCCCGGAAAGCGATGGAAAGTTCGGGATTCCCGACGAGGCCCGGCGGCGATCGGCCTCGGGCCCGGCGCCCGCCCCTACAGATCCCGCTCCAGACGCTCGCGGATGCGCACGGCGGCCCGGCCGTCTCCGTAGGGGTTCCGCAGCTCGCTCCGCCTTTCGTATTCTCGCTCGTCGCCGAGCAGGAGTCCCGCCTCCTCCGTGATCCGCGCCGGATCGGTGCCCACAAGCCGACAGGTCCCGGCTTCGATCCCCTCGGGCCGCTCCGTCGTTTCCCTCATGACCAGGACGGGCTTGCCCAGGCTGGGGGCCTCCTCCTGCACGCCTCCGGAATCGCTCAGGAGAAAGTGGCAGCGGTTCATGAGCCAGACGAAATCATAATACCCGCAGGGCCTGGCCAGACAGATCCGCGGGTGGTCGCCGAGGAGGCGCAGGACCGGTTCCTGGACTTTCGGATTCAGGTGGACCGGGTAGAGAACGCCGAGATCCGGCCATTTCCCGACCAGAGAGAGAATGGCCGCGCAGATTCCCTCGAAGCCCGCGCCGAACGACTCGCGCCGGTGCCCGGTCACGAGGATCCACGGTTTGCCTCCCTCGAGAAACTCCCCGGCGAAAGCCGAGGCGATCCCGCAACGGCCGGCGATCTCCGCCGCGTTCGTTCCCTCGGCCTCCTGTTTGGCGCGAATCCACAGCAGTGCGTCGATGACCGTGTTCCCGGTGACCTGGCAAAGCTCCTCCGGCACGGATTCACGCAGGAGATTGTCCCGGCTGTGTTCGGTGGGGGCGAAGCACCACCGCGCGATGGGATCGACCAGCCGCCGGTTCATCTCCTCCGGCCAGGGAGCCTCGAGGTCGTGCGTCCGCAGGCCCGCCTCCACATGGGCGATGGGCACGCGCTCGTAGAAGGCGGCCAACGCGGTGCCGAGGACGGTCGTCGTGTCGCCCTGGACGAGCACCGCCGCCGGACGCACTTCGCGGAGAGCCCGGGTGGCGCCCTCGATCACGGCGGCGGTCAGGCCGGGCAGGGTCTGGCCCGGGGTCATCAGATCAAGGTCGATGTCCGGCGTGATTCCGAAAACCCCGAGCGTCTGGTCCATCATCTCGCGGTGCTGGGCCGTCGAGCAGAAGACCGGCTCCAGCTTGCCGGAACCCTCCAGCGCGAACTGGACGGGAGCCATCTTCACCGCTTCGGGGCGGGTGCCGGCCACGATCAAAACCCTGGGCTTGCTCATCGACAAGTCCCCCCTGGGCGGCTTTCCCGTCCGAAACCTGGCCGATCCGCCGACAGGCCCGGCCCGGGACGATCAGAAAAAGCCCGATGCCCGGGGTGAGGAGGCCGGGCGGGGCGGCCGCCGGCGGTCCGACGGGGATGGAGACGATTCCGGCCCGGAAGCAGCCTTTCGCAGGGGGGGCAGACGGGCGGGATCCAGCCCGGGAAGAGGCGGGGGAGGGGCCGGGGGGTTGATTCATGGGAGCGATCGTTGCCGAAATCCGCGGCCGCTTCAATCCGGTACTTCGGTCGCGACGAATTTGTACCCCCGGTTCCTGGAGCCCCCCGATTCGCGGGCAGGGCCCGCTTCCCGTGAAGGCGGACGCCCGCCTCCGACGGGTCCATCCGGGAGGCGCATCCACGCGATTTGACAATGGTCGGGCCGACTGGATTTGAACCAGCGACCCCTACACCCCCAGTGTAGTGCGCTACCAAACTGCGCCACGGCCCGTACCAGAACTTCACTAGCAAACAGACGAATTCCGGAAGAGCAACGAAAAAATCGGGTGCGATCCCGCCGCGGGTGTGACCACAAGTGCGTGGAGTGATCAAAGGTTTTTTTCCGATTTTCCAGTTGATTCGCGGCCATCGCGGCAACCGTCTTCGCTCTTCGAGCTCCGCCGAGTCAAGAGCACGAGGCCCTACATAAAGACAAAGTCCGATTTTATCGTTGCCTTTCGAAAAACTGGTAGGGCCGCGTGCTCTTGACGGCCATAGCTCGGCTTGTCCGCGTCTTATTGCCCGTAGCTCGCTTAGCGGGGAAGAAAGCCCTATGCCTGCGAGGGAGAGCGACGGCTGTTGCGCACGTGCCGCAGCCCAATCCCGGAGAACAGGAAGGATCCCCGCGGCAGCAACCGCGGCTTCCCCTTCGTCTCCATGATCACCTTCATCGCCATGGCTTTGTTGGCCGGGCGCGGTTCCCGGGCGGCCATTCACCGCTATGGTTAGTTCTTGACTGACGCGCACCCGCGGGCTCCGGACTGGCCGCCGAAGAAAAACGAGTCCGGACGGTAATCCCCCGGCTATACGCCCATCCGCAATCCGCTCCGTCAACTGGACCCGGACGCCTTCGCGGCGCGCATGAGCCGGTGCCTGGCGGACCTATCAGGGCGAGCTTCCCCGCGCCCTCGCCCTCAACGGCAAGTGGGTGCGCACCCGCCTGCCCGGTGTCACGCTCGGCCAGCACGAAAGGGGCGCTCCGGTCGCCGTTGGCTTCGCGGAAGTCTCCGCCCCCGACGAAACCGGCAAGCGCGAAGGGGGACAAGCCGCCGCCCGCCGCAGGGTGTGATCAAAAAG
>JBKHCX010000120.1:0-9269 GCA_046541615.1 Puniceicoccaceae bacterium | reverse complement strand
AGACCGGCGCGGTGGCCGGCAGGCAGGTTCTCGGTGAAGTCGCAGGTTTGCCAGAAGGGTGCGCCGGGACGCCCGGCGCGATCGGCGGGACGGGTCGGGAGGGCGGCGGGGGGTTCCTGGGCGCCGGATTCGAGGCGTTCGATCTCCCGCCGATGTGCGGCGATGGTTTCGGTATGCTCGGCGCGGCGGGTGTCAAGGGTGGTGCGCGCGGTGGTGGTTTCGCGGGTATGCGCGTCGAGGGCCTCGGCGCGGGCGAGAATCAGCGGGCTGTCGCCGTCGAGGGTGTCGAGCCAGGCGTCCCATTTTTCGAGCAGGGCTTCCGCTTCCGGTGGTTTCAGCTCGGTGACTGCCCTGCGCCATTCTTGGTAGGCTTCGAGCTGGGTTTCGGCGGCTTCGTCGAAAGCGGCTTCGGCGGCGCGGGCCTGCCCCCGTGCGTGTTCGAGCGCGTCGATCGCCTTGCCCAGTTCCTCCTCGGCGCGCTCGTGGCGGAGTTTTGCCTTGGCGAGTTCGTGGTTTTTGCCGTCGAGCAGCCGGATGCCCTCTTCGCGTTGGCGGACGGCTTGATTGAGGGCTTGCCGGGTGGTTTCGGGATCGCCGGAGAAGGCGGGCGGGGCGTCGTTGGCGGGCCGTGGGATGGAGCGGGTGTGCGCTTCCAGCAAAGCGGCGTCGTTGGCGGCGCGCCGGCTCCGGTCGAGACTATCGACTGCTCTGGTGCGGCTCTTTGCCGCTTCGTCCTCGGCTTCCTGCTTTTGCCGGTTGGCCGTTTGAGAGTCGTCGTCGGCGCGCTCGGCGTCATCCTTCGCGGCACGTTCGTGTCGCTCGGCTTTTTCGGCGTCGGTGCGGGCGTGGTCGAGGGTCTCTGCCGTGCGCATTTCCGGGCTTTCGCGTAGGGTGCGCAGGGTGGTTTCCGAGGCGCTGAGTGTTTCGTCGAGTTCGGCGCGTTCTTTGTCCAAATGTTCCGATTCACGGGACGCTGCGGCGTGGGCTTCCTCGGCCTCGCGGAGCCGCCGCTGGGCAAGCTCGTAGGCGGAGTGGGTAGAGCGCACGGCGTCGGCCCGGCGGCGGGCGGCGACCTGGACGTAGATGCGATAGTCCTCGAGAAAAACGGAGACGGCATTTTGTGCCTGCCGGAATCCGCTTAGCTCCATGCGGTCGGCCTCGAGTCCGCGGAAGGATTCGGCGACTTCGTGGATGAGGTTTTCGGGAAGCGGTGTGAGCGCTTCGCTGAGGGCGTCGGAAAGGACGCGCTCGTCGAGTTTTTCCGAGAGCTTCGGCTGGCGGAGGCGGATGAGCAGTTCGACGAGCGCTTCGTAGCGCTTGCCCAGGCCGAAGAGCCGGGCATCGACGGCGCGGCGGTAGTCACGGGCGCTGGTATAGGTGGTGCCGTGCTCGCCGAGGGCTTCGGCCAGTTGCTGGCGGCTGAGCGGTTGGCGGGCGGCGTTGTGGAGTTCGAAATCCGGCCCGGGGCGGCGGGTTGTCGTGAAAAACCACTTCGCATGGAGGCCGCGTCCCTTGCTGGCCCGAAGGCCGCATCCAAGGGTGAAATACACGGGTGTGCCGTCTTCCTGAAGGCGCCCGAACTCGATCCAGGTGTAGCCGAGGCGGTCATCGTATTCGCCCATGAGGAGATTCCATTCCATGCGTTTGGCCGGGTCGCCGTCGGGCTCGACCCGGTGTGAGCTGGTTTCACCATCGATGAGGAAAGGCAGTTGCAGCGCGAGCACGCGGGACTTGCCGGAGCCGTTGTTGCCGCGCAGGAGGAGGCGTCCGTCGGCGAAGGGGAATTCGACTTTGTCGAAGCGGAAGAGGTTGAGAAGGCCCGAGCGGAGGGGCTGCCAGCGCGTTCTGGCCGGGACGGGCGGAAGGCTCTCGTCCGAGAGCAGGGGCGCGGGGGGCGGGTCGGAGTGCGTCCCGGGGGTGGTGTTTTCGGATTCCGGCGGCATGGTGGTCGGGTTGAACGAGTGACGGGGGGCGGGCGGTCAGAAAAACTCAAAGGTGTCGGTCCCGGCGGCGGGTTCTCTTGAAAGATTGCCATCCGTCGGGGCTTCCGCGAGCGCATAACGTCCGATCGCGGCAAGCGGGAAAATCCGCCCGGCTTCGATGCGGATGAGTCCGAGTGCTTCGAGGCGTTTGAGGACGTCGGGAACCAGGCGCTTTTCGGCCCCTTCTTCGGCGACGTCCTTGCGCCAATGCCGGGCGTGCCGGGTGATCAGCGTTCGCGTTTCGGCGAACACGGCCTCGTGCGTGAGAAAGCCGCCGCGGCCGCGGAGATGCCCCGCCATCCAGGTGGCCAGCAGAAGCGTGAGGTGGCCTTCGGTGCCTTCCTCTGGAAGGCCGATGTCGGTGGCGTCTCCGAAGAGGTCGCACAGCGCGATGCCTTCGGCGCGGATCTCCGGGATGAGGCCGGTGCCGTCTTCGAGATCGCGGAGGATGAAGGTGCGTTGGCTTTCGAGGTAAGCTTTTTCGTCTGGCGTGAGGTCGTCGAAATACAGGACGGGATCGTCGAGCAGCCGCCGTACGATACGGAGCCGGAGGGTTCGGTTGTGCGCTTCCCGGTTCGACGGAACGGGTGTGTCGAGGAGGGCATCGTGCACGCGGGTCGTTTCCGCCGGGAGGAGGGAGGGGCTGCGGTTTCCGCCGGGCAGCGCGGCAAGGTGCGTCCGTTCCACATTATAGAGGGCGTCGCTCTCGCGGTTGCGGACATAGCTGTCTTCGTCACCCTGGACCCGTCGAAGCGCTCCGAACTCGACGAGGAGGCGGAGGACGAGCACAAGATCGCGGCGGCTCGATTGTTTTTCGCGGTCAAGAAAGACAGCGTGCGCTTCAAACTCCGGCTCGGCGGCGAGGAGGGCGCTCATTTGTTCGACCAACGCGCCGAGCGTGATCTGGCGGTCGCCGCGCTCGAGAACCCCCAAGGCGATGCAGAAGAGCGCGTAACGACGGCGGTTGAACGGTTCGCCGCTTTTGGGATCCGTCGCCGGGCGCGTGGCGTCGTCGGTATCCGCCGGGGTTTTGCGCAGTCGGATGACCTCCGCGTTGATCCCCAAAGTCCAGGCCGCGTGATGCGCGAACCACTCCGCGAGGTAGCCACCGTGACGCCGGACACGGGCGAATTCCGATGCGGTCGCGCCCTCGGGGAAAAGGAGGGGGTGCCGGAGGAGCGTGCGGACGGCTTGCTGGCGCTCGGCGCGGACCGAGGCATCGACTTCCTCGCGGAGGCGGTGCGAGCGTTGTTGGAGTCGGGCGCGAAGCGATGGGTGCGGGGCGATCATTGGTGCTCGATGGTGATCCAGTGGTCGAGTCCGTGGAAATCCCCCTGATCGCTCCGGACAGTCGCGACGGTGCCGTCGTTCGTGGGTGCCAGATGGATACGCAGGGAGCCGTCGGCGGAGGAAACCTCGACGGCCGCATCGGGACCGGTTTTACGGTTGAGGGCCTCTCCGAGAAGTTCGAGAAAGAGTTGAAAGGCGAAACCGTCCAGTCGCTCGAAATCGCCGAGGCGCATGCGGCGTCCGAGGGCGAGACGCTCGCGGGCGGCCTCGATCTGGCGGCCTTCCTGATCGGCAAGGCGCTCGAGCGATTCCCGCTCACGGGTGAGATCCACAATCGAGCGTGCTGGGCCTCGGGCGGCCGCGCGTCCGGACTTGCGCAGACGGGGGGTGATCTGGAGCGGGGCGGCGGCGAGCCATGACGTGCGGGGCGTTTCATTGCTCTGGTCGCGGACATCGAGCGTCTCGGTATCGATGCGGAGGTGTCGCGAAGCATGCAGACCGAAGGCCATGCGCCAGAGGCGGTGGGCGTCGGCCTCACTTTCGGCACGGGCGAAGAAGCGGGCGAGCGCGAGGCAATCGGCGGAGCGATCCGTGCGGCGGGTGCGGCGGTCGTTGAGGTTGGCGACCGTGCTGAGCAGGGCCGGTATGGCGGAGCGTGCGCGGGCCCGCAGGAGTTCGGCCTGGGACGGGTGGTGATCACTGATGAACCACCGGCGCAATCCCTGCCAGCGCTCTTGCCAGTCCTGTTCGGCGTCGGTGAGGGCCTCGGGTCCGGGATCGAGTAGATCGGTGATTTCGCGTTCGGCGATGGCGTGGAGCCGGGCTTCGAGACCGCTTGCCTCAATGTCCAGTATCAGCGCGGCGATACGGTTGGTGGCGGTGACGAGTTCGCCGAGGAAGCGTTGGAGGTATTCGATGAGGCGTTCCTTGTAGGCGAGGAAGGCTTCGAGGTCCATCTCGTGGAGATCGACCGTGCGCTGGACGCCACGCATGAATGTCTGGGCCCGCGAGGTGAGCTGGGAAAAACGTTCGGAAAGGCCGCGCAGGAGGTGGTGGGCTTTCGCGGGGTCGTCGTTTTCGGCCTGCCCGAGCGTGCGGAGGGATTCGAGCAATTCGATGATGTCGTGAAGGGCGGTGGTTTGCAACTCGCCCGGCTTGCGGAGTTGCTCTTCGAAGACCGCGAGCGCCTGCTCGGCCGCCTCGCCCGCCGCGCTGAGCTGATAGAGGAAACGGGGCCGGTAGAAATCCTCGACCGTCGCGACATCACGCTGGTCGTCGCTGCTTTCGAGGTTGCCCCAATCGGTGAGCTGGCGCAGGGCGTTTTCGACTTCATCGAGGGAAGTCGCGGCGGGCAGCCCGCGGGCGCGTTCCACGAGCGCGCCACGCACCTCGCCCGGCCGCAAGGCGATGGTGAAGTGCTGCTTCTCGGCGACAAACAATTCGAGGATGGCCCGGTAGAGGTCGGATTTATCCGCCTGCAGGTGAGCGAAAGCGCGGTGGGCGTGGTTGTCTACTCCCGTCATGAATCCGATTGCGCGGCGGGGAGATTTTCGGGCGATGTGGGGTTCCAGAATTTGCCCGCTTCGAGGGCGGCGGCGAGGCCTTCGACGGCGGCGGCGTTCTCCGGGCTTCGGGCGGCGGGAAGGCGGAGGAGGCGTTCCATCGAGGAACGGTCTTTTTGGTATCGGCGGCAGGCGCGGTCGTAGTGGGCCAGGGTCTTCGTGCAGACCAGGGTGTAGGGTCGGCCGCGGCGCTCGGTGACATGGGTCATGTCGAGTTTTCTCGAGTCGATGATCCGGTGGATTTCCTGGCGCAGGTCCGTGCGGACCCGGAAACGCATCTCCTTCATTTTCGGGTCGAGGGCGAAGTCCTTGATGTCCGGACGCAGGCCCTTCAATTGGCCCTCGGTCAAGGGAAGAGTCCAATCCTTGGGCGCCGGGGGCGGGTTCGCCGAGCGGGCGAGCAACCATTCGGCGCAGTGCCGCCACAGCCGCCCGGCGGTCCCCGCCGATACCGGACGGGCGCCCTCGGCGATGCTTTCGAGGGCGGGAAGGATGAGGTCGTCCGGCGGGAAGCACCTTTCATGATTCCGGCACACGAGGGGGAGAAAGGCTTCGAGGTCCCGGCTTTCCGGCCTGGACTCGAGGTGATGAAGGAATCGGGCGAGCAACTCGGGCGAGCACGCCTCGTCCGCCGAAGGGTGATGGAAAGATCCTCCGGGATCTTCCTCGAAGCGATCGTCCCGCAGGTTCGGCAAGATGCGTTGAAACAGGAAATCGAGCGCTCCGCGGGCGTCCTTGCGGCCGTTCCAGATTTCGGCGAGATCGCACCACAGCTCCATCCAGGCGATCGGGCGCCGGATCCCGGTGGAATCCCGGGGTTCGAGCAGGCCCTCGAGCACGTGCGCGAAGGCCGCGGGCCCGGCGAGTTCGGCCCAGAGGCGGAGGGCTGGATTGACCGCGCCGGTGTAGGCTCCGGGCAGGAGGGGGAGGGCGTGCTCCCGGAGAAGGGAGAGGTCCCCGAGTTTCACGAGGGCGGCGAGGAAGCGCGCGTAGCGTTGTTCCGACCAGACATAATCCGGCCAGCCGTCGATGGCGGAGCGCACGATCTTCCGGGCGGCGTCGGCCGCTCCGCCATCGCCGGAGCGGGCTTCTTCGACCCGCCGTTCGAGCCGGGTGAGGGCGGCATCCTGCCCGGCGGAGGCGCAGATCAGGTCGAAGTCCTCCCGCGCCCAGAGGACGATGGCGGCGCGGAGGTAGGTGCGCTCGAACGACGCGCCCTCGTTGCCGGTGGCCTCGGAGAAATGGGTTTCGTCCGGTTCTTCATCGTCGAGCGCGCCCGCCGGGAGTACTTCGCCGTCCTGGAGCGGGATCTCGCCGTAATCCACCGGGACATCACCGGCGTCGCGCCACTGGCTGATGAAACGGTGTTCGTCGCACACCTCGCCGATCTCGAAATCGTCTTCGTCGTCCTCGTCCATCTCGTCATCCTCGTCGTCCCAGCGCGACCAGCCTCTTCGCCCGGGCTGCCAGAAGTCGCCATTGTATTCGGCCCAACCCGACTCCTCGATGTGGACCATGCCGAGATGCGCGACGACACCGGCGCATTCGGCGGCCGCGCGGAGGACCTTCGCCCGCGCCGCATCGGGACCTTTCAGCGCATGGAGAGAAAGCGCGGCTTCGGTGTAGCGGTGTTCGAGCAGGTAAACGATTTTCTCCGCGCGGCCGGGGCGCTCGCGCCATTCGCGGAGGGCGGCGCCCGCCGCCTTGATGAAAGGGCGGTCATCGGGCACGGCGGGCGCGGCGGCCCGTTTTCCCGCTTTCGCGACGAGGTTGTAAACGAGGCAGATCCGGTGCCCCTCCGTTACCGGCCGCACCTCGTGTTCGCAGTCCGCGTAGAACGCCGCGTATTGCAGCTCGCCGGGATTGGCGCCGCGCAGGTCGAGGGTCGTTTCGCGGCCCGCGTGGCGCACGACCAGCTCCCCGCCCTGATGGACCGACGGCAGCACGACGACCAGCGTGCCCAGCATGCCGGGCGCTTTCTCGGTGTCGCGGTGGGCGAGGAAAAAGCCGCCCGGCTCATAGACGAGGAGCTTGTAGAACTCGACGTCGAGACTGCCCTCCGGCCGTCCCAGCCCGGCGGTCACCCGCGAGAGGATCGCCTCCAGAGCGGGCGGCCATTGCTTTCCGCCGAGCTTCACTTTGTCCGGTGGGATCTGGCGCACCTTGCGCACGGACTCATCGACGAGCGTCTCACCGCCCCGGCCGTAGGGCGCGGGTCCCGCGGCGGCGGCCAGCGCCTCGGCCTGCCCGGGCGGCACCGGCAGGGAGACAACCCCGGCCCCCTCCACTTCCAGCAGCGGCGGAGCGGTTTCGAGGGTGCCGGCGGCGAAATAATCGCCCGGCCGTTCCAGTCCGGCGAGCGCATCGGTCAGCGCTCCCATCCCGTCGGCATAGAGGATCTCGGGTGTGTCGGACATGATGGGTTCACCCTCTTGGATTCACGGGGAGGATTCAATCCCGGAAGCCGGAGAAAAGCGGCATTTTCGGAGCCCCAAGGATCCCCGGTTCGCCGGTGTCGGGATCGATGTAGGGGAGGCCTTTGGCTTTGCGGCGGGCAAAGAGGTCGTTGGCCAGTTCATTTAACTCCTCGTTGGCCTGCAGCTTTTCGTCGAAACTGAGCCGCTGCCAACCCCGTAGGTTTTCTCGTTCCGGGATGGGCGTCGCTCCGGAATTGCAGGACCCGCCTGTTTTTTTCCTCCCGCCACTGGCGGCGAAGGCCGGGGTCGGCGAATTGTGCGGTGGTGATGCGCTGGCTGCGGAAGACGGCGGCGATGCCGCGAGGGTGGAGTTGGCTGGGGTCGGGTGATGGGGATTGGAGCTCGCGCAGGGCGAGGAAGGAGCGTCCGGTGTTGAGGGTGACGGGGGATTCCCGGATCGGCCAGGTCCAGAAGGTGTCGTTGCTGCGGTGCCCGATAACCCGTAGCCTGTCAAGGCCGGGTAGCGGCGCAGGTGGGCATTGATACTGACAATCGTCGGGCGGCTCCTCAACGCATCCAAAACCGCTTGCTGCGTCTCGCCGTCCACATCCAAGAAACCCAGCAAAGTATCGTCTGGTGACACCTGAACGGCCTGAGCAATTTTAGTGGCGAGAAAATCTTCGATCTGGTCGGGGTCAGGCATGGTAGCGGAAGGGTTTCGGTTCGGGAAGGCTACCGGTGGGTCATTTTGAAATGGCGTTCGAGGTTGTCACGCAACTTAGTCTTGAAATACTCAACCCGTGAAAAGCGGATCTGGCTGCTGTCGAGCAGGTTGCGCCAGTCTTTGATGCTGAGGCTTTCGAGGTGCATGGTTTATTCGTTGCTTTCGTCGTTCAGTCGTTTCATCTCGCGGTCAAAATCCGACTCGAAGAGCCGATCCTGGACGAGACGGTATTTCTCGAATTCTGACTCGGCATGGGCCTTGGCGATTTCCGCCGTCACTTTGCCAGCGTCCTGGAGAACTTCCCGATCCGTGGCTTCGATGAAGCGATTCAGCCACATCTCCCAATCCTGCATGGTCATCGGAATCTCCCGCTGAGCCATATCCTCCGCGATGTCGAGGTAGGCGTTCACGAGGCGGGATAGCTGGCTCATCTCCGCCTCGGTGAGGTAGTTCCTGGCCACACTGACATCGAACTTCTGGATCTTTCCACGCGGGGAATCCTTCCAGGTAGTCAGGCCCATGTGTCGCCTCTCGGCGTCGGCCCGGTCGACGATCAACTCGGCGGCGGTCTGCCCGTGGATGGCCCAGTGCAACTTGTTCTGCACGGTGGCGAAGAAGCGCTTTGTGGCGGTAGCACTTAGGTCGTAATCAATGGCCGTGGCGTAGATGTCGGTGATCTTCTGGTAGAACTTCCGCTCGCTCAGGCGAATCTCCCGGATGCGCTGGAGCTGTTCCTCGAAATACTGCTTGCTGAGGATAGTGCCGCCCGCTTTCAGGCGCTCGTCGTCCATGGCGAAGCCCTTGATGGTGTATTCCTTGACCACCGTCGTCGCCCATTTGCGGACCTGAACCGCCCGCTCGGAGTTCACCTTGTAGCCCACGGCGATGACCGCAGACAGGTTGTGGTGCCCAGTTTCGTAGCTTTTGCCGTCGCTGTCGGCCGTCATAGCTTGTCACAGCTCGGTGTCGTAGCATGTCACAGTAATTCATGGCCTGGTTCCCTCTCCATGGGTGTATCGCTTGGTGGGATCGGTTCGGCTGGTTCCGATTTCGGATATCAAGCCCTTGTCGATCAATTCTTTAAGGTCACGCTGAAGGGTTCTTCGGTTGGTCTCGGGACAGAGCGCCGCGTAATCCTGAATAGTCAAGTTGCCGTGCTCCATCACATGCCCCAGATTCAGTAGTGTGCCTTCGATGTGCGTCGTGTGGTGCGCCTCGCGCACGAGAGCCCGCTCACCCATCGCCCGAACCCATTCCTCCGAAAGCGTCGCCGCCTCCGGAAACCCGCGGGCGC